>CAMKJU010000275.1 GCA_946413265.1 uncultured Lentisphaerota bacterium | reverse complement strand
GATACAGCATCGGCGCGACGAGCGGCCACACGCACCTCTTCGGCACGGGCGGCCTGGACATCACCGGCACGGGGACGGCGTCGACGTTCACGCTCGGCAGTGCGGGCTTGACTGACTTCTCCGTGGCGTATTCCGGCCCGACGAAGATTACCGATGCGACGCTGGCTCTCAACGTGCCTCTGCCCGCCGGCACCACCGTCGTCGGAACGCGCGCGGTCATGGCGTTCAACGGCATCACCACCACCAACAACGTGACGGGCGACGTGGCGCTCAGGGGCGCCGGCACGCTCGTGACGGGAGTGGACGGGGCGGACATCGCCTTCAGCAGCAAAATCGAGGGCGTGACGCTCGTGAAGGAGGGAGCGGGAACGCTCACCATCGACCGTCCCTTCGACGGCAACCTCGTGGTGAAGGGCGGCACGGCCGTCGTGCGCGGCTGCGCATACAAGTCCTACCGCTTCCAGGTGGAGGAGGTCAGGGGGCCGGACCCCGACTGCATGCAGCTTTCGGAACTCGCGTTCTTCAACGGCTCGGAGAATGTCACGCGTCCGTACGCGAACATCGGCTACTCGACGGACATGGATTCGGTGAGCAGGACATTCTACGACCACGAGACGCCCGCCAAGATATTTGACGGCAACGTCAGCACCAAGTGGTGTGACCAGCGCGGCAGCACGGCGGCGTCTGCAACCGACCGCGACCGCCTCTGGGTGCGCATCGACTACGCCTATCCGAAGGCAATCACGGGTTATGCCTGGTACACGGCGAACGACTACAACAAGCGGGATCCCTCCGCGTGGCGCCTGCAGGGCAGCAACGACGGCGGCGCGACGTGGACGGACATCGACGTGCGGACGGGCTATTCTGCGACAACTACACGCAAAGCCCTCGCGTTCCAGTGTACGCTGCCGGATGTGCATGGCGGTGAGCTGAATCCCGCCTCGCGCGTCGTCGTGGAGCCGGGCGCGACATTGCGCCTATCCGGCGGAGCCGTCCCCGCCTCCGCCATCGTCAACAACGGCGGCACGGTGGAGCTTGCGAACGGCGCGACGCTCCTGACGGACGGCGGCGCGCTGGACGGCGGCGTTTCCGGCAATGGCGGACTCAACGTCACGGGCGGCGAAGTGACGCTTTCCGGCGCGCAGACCTACACGGGCGATACGCATGTCTTTGGCGGCACGCTCAACGTCGGTGCGGCGGCGAACCCACTCCCGCGCGCGTTCGACGGCAAGTACTTCCGCCTCACCTTCAAGCGCTCCAACGGCGGCAACACGGACAAAAACTACATCGCCGCCAACAACACGCTTCAGGCGTCTGAATTCCAGCTCTACGACGCAGAGGGTTCGAATCTGTGCAAAGGGCTCACCGAGGCGACCGCCGGAACGGCGGTGCAATCGCTTGCCGCAGGCAAGTTCTCATGCGCCCGCGTCTATACCACGGGGACTACTTCCGAGACTTACGCAAAGTTGTTCGACGGGGATACCGGAACCAAGTTATACACGACGGATGCCGTGGACGGCACGCCGGCAAGCTGGCAGACCGTCGTGATGCATCTTGCGGACGGTGCGGCGCCGGTGGTTGCCTACAACTTCTACACTGCGAATGACTACGTGCGCCGCAGCCCGACGTGCTGGACGCTCGAGGGAAGCCGCGACGGCGGCGTGACGTGGGAACTTCTCGACGAGCGTTGGTGGGCGCCGCATACGGTATTCTCCGAAAAGTCGAAGTACAGTGACAGCAGCGTCAGGTACAAGCCGTTCAACAACGGGGTGAACTATCGGTTCGAGACGGACGCCCCCCAGGCGTTCGGTGGCAAGTTCCTGCGCTTCACGTTCAAGAAGACTACGGGCAATACGCTTCTCCAACTCTCCGAGCTGATGGTTCTCGACACATTCGGAAACAACGTCGCGAAGGGCCTTGCCGAGGCGGCGAACAACACGACTGCGGCGAATCTTGCGCCAGGGTCGTTCACATGCCCGGAGAACTACTACAATCCAGCAAAAAACGAAGGGCCGAAGTATCTGTTCGACGACAACGTCCACACGAAAATCTGCAACGGCACGGTCAACGGAGAGGTTGCCAACTACCGGTATGTCACCCTGCGCCTTGCCGACGACGCGCTGCCCGTCAACGGCTACCTGTTCGTGACGGCGAACGACAGCCTCAGCAACCGCAGCCCGACCGACTGGATGGTGGAGGGCAGCGAGGACGGCGAAACGTGGACGACGCTCGACGAGCGCGCCGACATCGCGCAGCCGTACTGCCTCTACACGGCGATGAACGCTGGACGCCCGTTCGCGTTCTCGTCGCTGGCGGCGCAGGGACACGCCTCCCTGCCGGTTGAAAGCGTCGTGACGGTCGATGCGGGTGCGACGCTGAACCTCAACGACGCGAACGCGACGATCGGCAAGCTGCGCGTTGATTGCGCGGCCGGGGCGGGCACGATCAACTCGTTCCATCCGGCGGCGGGCGGCACGCTCGAACTCGTCAACGTCCCCGAGGGCGTTTCGCTCAAGAGCTACGTCGTGCCGATCACGGTGACGG
>CAMKJU010000274.1 GCA_946413265.1 uncultured Lentisphaerota bacterium | reverse complement strand
GGGCGTCTGTGCGTGGTTATACGCGGCGTCGTTTCCGATGCCGTTCCATGCCTCCACACTGGCGTCTTATGCGATTTACCGTTCAACGTCGTTGGTCTCCCAAAGAAGATGGGTGGTATGATAGCACATCCTTCTATGATTTGTCAATCCTCATGACCTTCCGCGCGGCCGAAGGACGCGATCGCCCCTGCAAGGCGGGCGTTTCAGAAGATCATGCGGAAGTCGGCGGAAAGGATCTTAGGATGCGTCTCGCGCCCGTCACCGTCGCACACGGGGAATCCGGCATCCTTCGCGGCGACGCCGAAAAGCCATTCCGCCTCAGACCCCTCGATTTTCACCCGCCCGTCGGGCCAGAGGGAGAGAACCGCCGAGAGCGGCTTAGTCCAGCCAAGGGTATAGACCGATCCGGGATGGCGCTTGACGTACTCCGCCGGATACTTGGCGTGCTTCTTGCCGAACCACTGGTAGTTCGCGCTGTTGACGTCCCAGTACGGAATGCCGTCAAGTATGCGCAGGTTGTCGTTGTGGTTGTGCCCGTTCATCACGAGGCGGACCGTTCCGGGCTTCTTCGCGTTCGCCTCGGCGAATATCCGCCGCACCTCGGCCGCGTTCTGCACCGGCAGGTAGTTTGCGCGCTCGAAGCTCTCGTGCGCCATGACGACGCACGGAAGCGGCGAACCGACGATTGCCGACCTCAGCCATTCCAGCTGCTCCGGCGGCACCCAATAGCCGATCCGCCCCCCGATGCGCGGATATCCCGCTTTCCCGTAGTGGACGAACTTCCCCGGCTCGCAGCAGAAGTAGTTGGCGTCCGCGACGACGAAGCGGAATCCGCCCATGTCGAACGAGTAGTATCCAGAACCCCTCATGCGGTATGCCTCCAGCGTGGCCCGATCGTCGCACTGGTCCTGGTCGTGGTTGCCGAGAACGTGGTACGCCGGGATGCGGGAAGCGTTGTACTTCTCCACGAACATCTTCTGCCGCGGCTTCTCGACGCCGTGCATGAAATCGCCGAGGTGGACCATCATGTCGCACTTCTCCCGCTCGGCACGCGCCATGATTCCGTCGAGAAACGACGTGTCGTCGCTGTTCGTCCAGAAGTCGTCGAAGTGAATGTCCGTGAACACGCAGACCTTGAACGGGCGCCCTGACGCCTCGCCTGCGCCGCCGCCCGCAGACGCTCCCGCCGCCGCGCCGACAGCCGCCGCCGCGACCCCGGCGATGAAGCCACGTCTGCCCGTCTCCGCCTTTGCCTTTGCCAGTTGCTTCATGTCCATCATCGTTGATTTCACCTCACTATTAGCGTGAAGGCGATTTTGCTCTCGAACACGGGGATGTCGTGGTAGGTAACGGCCCCGTCCAGACGGGTGTCCGCGCTTTCGCGGTCGGACGACGTGAACCTGAAGCCCTCCTCCTGATGGCGTTTCACGAACATGACGGGGTCAGACTTCCAGAACTCAGCCGTCTCCATGGCGGCGCCAATGTCAAACGCGGCACATGCGACGCAGCACGCCGATGCCGACAACAATGTGAATATCGTCTTTTTCATGGAGTATCCCCCGCCTTCGTTTTTTTCGTTGAATTACAGCAAATCGCCAAGGGGGATGCCGTTGCGTCCCGCTTCGTAGATCGTGCGCACGTCCTCGTACGAGAGCGAACGCGTCCAGAGCGCGAAGTCGTCGATGTCGCCGTTGAACGCGGCCGGATACTTGCCGGTGCCGTCCTGTCCGAGGAAGAACGGAAGCCCCGTCTTGAACTTGATGTCCTTCGCGTCGAACGCGATTCGGTAGAGGTAGCCGTCGCGGCCGCCCTGGTAGTAGCCGAGTACGCCATCGGGGCCGCGCGTCACCGCGTAGAAGGTCCACTTGCCGAACTCGATGTCGTACGGGCCCACGTCGATGCGGGGGCGGCCGCTGCTCATGCCGGCGTTGAAGCACACGCCGCCGACCTTTACCATCGACTCGATCTTCTTGTTGGCGGTCACGAGAATGCCGGGGTTGGAACCATTGTTCCAGTCCTTGTTCGCGACGATCACGGAGTCGCCCTTCTGCGCCTCCGGCATCTTCACCCACATCGCGATGGCGAACTCGGCGCCGTTCTCGAACGCAAGCTTCTCGGAGCCCTTCAGGCACACGCTACCCGTGCCGTTCGTCGAATCCACCAGGTGCAGACAGCCGCCGAGGAAACCACCCTCCCCGACGATTGCCGCCTTGCCGCGCGGCTCGGCGGTCACACCGCCCTTGGCGGCGTTTGCGAAGGCGGCCGGGGCCTTGCCCTCGAACGGCATGTACACGGCGAGGCCGTCCTTGAGGCAGCGCTTCACGTCGGTGACGGTCTCGGTGCCAACAGCCTTTCCGTCGAGGTCGAAGCCGCTCCAGTCGATTCCGAAGTGCGTGAGCACCGTCGGCGCGGCATCGTAGTTGCGGGGGATGCCGGGGAGGCGTCCCTGGGAGACGTTGCGGCCGACCACGAGGAACGGGATCGTCTCGCAGTGTCCGCCCCAGAGACCGTGTACGCGCGCGTAGCCGCCATGGTCGGCCGTCACGATGATCATCCAGTCCTCGTCCTTGAACGTCGGACGCGAGG
>CAMKJU010000273.1 GCA_946413265.1 uncultured Lentisphaerota bacterium | reverse complement strand
TTGAGATTGTCCGTCACCAGCACGCCGTCGCAGTAGATTTTTCCGTTCTTCCAGATCGCATTGGCGTTGTTGTAGCAGTACTGTCCGTTTCCGCCACGGTGGAACTGGTACGAGGAAGAGTCGCCGAGGAAGAACGCACGGGAATCCTGGCAGATCGACATCGTCCAGAACACGGTGCGGATCGTCGTCATGCGCACTGAAAACGCAAGGTCGATGCCGCTGTTGCAGTCGCCCATCAGGTAGGCGGGTACGCCTGCGGCGACGCCGAGCGTTCCCCAGTTGGCGGAGTGGGATGGAATGGTGTATGCCGTCGCGTCGCGCTTGTATGCGGAGCGGTCTTTCCACTTCGTGACGAGACCGAAGGTGTTGTCCTTGAACTCGAAATTCGCGGCGTCGGAGGCATCGAGCCAGATGAGCGCCGTCGCCTTGATGTACGGCTCGACCCACGCCGTCGCGTCGTAGGCGGCAACGCCTGCCGTGACAACATCCGTGCCGGAGAGCGTCGCGGCGGCTGCCGTGCCCATGAACACGCCGTTGTGCGCGGGCCTGGCGGAGACCTTCGACACGTCGAACGACGCGCCCGCGCCCGTGAAGAGCGTCGCGGCGGTGTTCGCGGCGAGGCCTTCGATGCCGACCGTCATCGGCGCAGTCACGGAGGAACCGGCGGCGAGGGCGACGGGGGCGTTGTCGGCAATGATGAGTGACGGTCCGGCAAACTCAATCGGATATGCCGGCGCGGTGGCGGGAAGCGCAAGCGTTCCGTCGCCCGTCAGGCGCACGGTGGCCGTCGAGGTCGTGATTGCGGGAAGAGTCTGCGCCGTCGCATGGTTGGCGAGCGCGGTCGCCTTGTCCGAGACAAGTTCCAGTTCCGCGCCGGATGCCGTCACCGTGAACGCGGGAGCGGAATTGGCGAGCGCGATCTTCGCGTTGGAAAGGAACGTGATCGAACCGGTGAAATCGAGCGTTCCGCCGTATGCGCACGGACCGATGTCGATGAAGGAGTTGGCGCAGGTTCCGGCGGCGTTGCCCTCCTCGGCGGTCGCTGCCTCCTGCACGAAGAGGCCTGTCTTCTGGTTGGCTGAATTCGCCTTGAAACCGCCCTTGAAAGCGACGCGGGCGTTCTCGCAGCACGCCGCCGTGAGCGTATAGGCGTTGACCATCGCGACGGGCGGCTCGATCTCGACAGTACCGTCGAACACCACGCGGCTGTTGCGGTAGGCATAGAGCGCGCCGTATGCGTCGCCCGCACCGATCACGCGGGAGCCGTCGTGGAAGAAGAACTTGCCGCCGTCGATGCGCTGACGGTAGGCCTGCGCGTCGAGCGTGCCGTAGAGGTGGAACACCGTTGTCGTCGCGCCTTGGAACGCCTCGGTGATGTTCATCTTGAGCGTGGCGGATGCGGCGACAGTGAGGTTGCCTTTGATGGTGTTCGCAGCGAAGGTGAAGAGCGACGTGCCGTCGGCGACGGTCACAGAACCATTCGCGTCAATCGTCGTCGTGCCGGCGACGTTAAGGTTTCCGCGCGTCGTGAGCGAACCACCATCGCGGACAGTGATCGCGCCCGACCATGTTGCGCCCTCGCCCGCATCAATCGTGATGTCGTCCGCAATGGTGAGCGCCTTGCCCCACAGCGGGTCGGACGGCGTGATGGTTATCGGGCCAGCCGACGTGAACACGCCGCTATTGCAGTTCGTGAGGAACGTCGAGCGCACGAGGTCGTAGAGTCCGAGAACATCGTCCGCGTCACGCTTGGCGGGCACGAGGTTGAGGCGGAGGTTTCCGGCGGAGTCGCTCAGCTTGAAGGAATAGCACGCCCACGAACCCGCATTTGCAAAGCTTGTTGAGGGTGCGCCCTGATGCGACGCGAAGAGGCACAGCCCCGACGTCGGCGTGTAGTCGCCGGACGGCATCGTGCCTCTCGTCAGCTCCGTGTGGGAGATGTCGTTCGTGACCACGCCCACAAGCGTCGCATAGTCCGCGACGACGGTGTAGTTCGTGCCGGCGAGCAGCAACCCTGCACATGTCACCGAGGTATCAACGCGGTCAAGGCGTACCTTGTTGGCGATCATGAAGGCGGTAAATGACCCCTTGGCGCTGCTGTCGCGCGAACACCAAAGGCCCTGGTTGCCGCTCACGACTGTCGGCCGCCACGAGAGCTCCACCTTGTCGGTCGAGTTCGGCACGATGCCGGTCTGTATCTGGCAGTTGCCGTTCGCCTGTATGTACGGCACTTGCGTGTAGCCGGTCGGCAGACCGTCGCCCAGCGCCGTCACCGCACACGCAAGAGCCAGAACTGCCGGGAGGGTCGCGCTTGTCGCGACCTTGCGAACCAGAGCAACAAACCAGGCGAAACGAGAGGTTTTCGCCTTCCCCCAAGGGGCGTTGCAGATAAGTTTTCCCATCGCTTTTCCTCTTAATAACCGTTGAAGATTACTTCTTGGCAAGTTGAATTGGCATAATGATACCACAATTTCACCGTTGAGCGCAAGGCGAAAATTTCGGCTCGCGACAAGCGCAACCGGTGCCCGTTCGCCCCAAATGGTAGGGCCCGCTCGCCGAGCGGGCCGGATGGACGCGCCCTACCGTTGC
>CAMKJU010000272.1 GCA_946413265.1 uncultured Lentisphaerota bacterium | reverse complement strand
CATCCGCCCACCAGAACCTCCCCACACCCGGCACAATCGACGCATACTCCCTCGCAGCGCATATCGACATCGCTGACGAATACTGCCCTTCCACCCGTTGCCTCGGCAGCGACTCAACCATGCCGCCTGAAAGTACGTCAATCCGGCGCACCACGCCCGTGCCGAACGGAAACGTAAAGTCCCCGAGATCTAGCGGAAAGTGCATCATGTACCCGCCGCCCAGCGACCACGGCATGTATTCAACTCCGTTCGTCGGCATCGCATACGAAACCGCATCGTTCGTCGTCACGCTCTCAAGCCTCCACCCCTGCGCGATCTCCTCCGCGGTCACACCCGGTAGGGCGGTCGCCCCGCGACCGCCGCCGCTCCTCATCTTGCCGCCGCCGAACAGCGTGCAGACGATGGCAAGCAACGCAATTCCCACCAGAACGGACCGGCTTGGCCTCGGGGAAGCGGCGCTCTCGCCGCTTTCCTCGGGGGAGGGTCGCGCTTGTCGCGACCACGGGAAGCGACAGAAGTGTCGCTTCTCCGAAATGGCGCATGCGAGCAACGCCACGAGACACAAGCCCAGCGTCCACAGGCCGATCCACATCAACCCGCTTCTGATCGCCTCTATGGTTTCAAGTACACTCATCGCCGTGCGCCATTAGTGTACCATATTTCCACACAGCGAATGGCATGATTTTACGAAAACGGATTTTCGCTATCGTTTCGGCGTGGCGAAACCAGCCCGCAGGGTGTCACCCTTCGTGTGGAGACACGTGCAGACCGCCATCTGCCTTTTCGCAGTAGCAAAGCCGCGGACGACGAGTTCCCGCTCGACGTTCTTCTTGGGGTCGGGCTTCCATGTGAAAATCATCTCGCAGTAGCCTTTCTGCTTATAGAATTGAAGAGGAACGACCATGGCCTTGCCGTCAGACACCTTCCGCACGGCGGAGATGACCTCGTTCGTCATCGCGAATGCCCCTTCCGCGATGGTCGGATAGACGTTGCTCCCAAGACCGCCGAGGATGATCAGCCGCCGATTGTCCACGAGAATGTGCGACACCCGCAGCGCGCGGCATTTCGCCTTCTCGCTCCATTCAAGGGGGACCTCAATCTGCAAGACGTCCTCCTCCTGCGTCACGCGCTTGATCCCCGTGTCCAGAAGCGTGCTTCCAACGGGAACGTCCAGCAGGTTCTCCATGTCAATCTTCTGTATGCCCGGCATCTTGACCACGGTCTCTGTTTGCGCGAAGGCAACAGTCGCGAGAACAGCCACAGTCACCATCATGATTTTCTTCATGGTGTTATTCCTTCCTGGAACACGCCCGCCTCGTCGGGCGGGTGTGTTTTTCACGTTTTATAAAACATTAAAATCACCGCGATCACTTCGCGGCGGGCTTCTCCACAGGCTTCTTCGCCTCGCCCTTCGCCGCCGGCTTCTTCGCCTCGGGCTTGTAGTTGGCGTGCTGCCAGCAGTACTTCTTGCCGGGCTGTGCCTTACGCTTGCACTTCGCGCCGTACTCGGTGGTTGCTTGGCACTGGGCCGCACCCTTGAGGTGCTGCCAGCAGTATTTACTGTTTTCCTCTGCTTGGCGCTTACACTGAGCACCGTCCTGTGTCTTCGCCGCGCATTGCGCCGCGAACGTCATTGCGGCCATCAGGCCGGCCGCCGCCATGATCATCATCTTTTTCATCGCATTCTTCTCCTTTTAGGTTGTTCATAAAGTTATCAAAACAGGTCTGACTTGTTTTGACAGATTTTTCTGGGTCATTCCCCTCGCCGCCAATGGAGGGTGGGGCGTTCGCGCACGGGTCGCTCGGGCTTGTAATTTGCGCTGGCGGCTTCGTAGCGCTTCAACAACTCGGCAAAGACTTCCTGCGAGGATGGACTTGGGCCCAAGCCGTACGCGGTGAACACGGCCTCGTCGTTGATGCGGTGCGCCTCCTTAAGCGCAGGGGGCATCCCAACGACGGTGTAGTGCTTCGCGAACGTGAAGTCGGGAATCGACGCACGCGTGGACTCGATGAGACGGGCGGCGCTTTCGATCTTCGCCCGCTGCTCTTCCGTGACCTCCGGCCAGACAAAAGAACTGTAGACGGGATCGGGCCTGTAGATGAACGTGTCCCCCTTCGGCTTGGCGACGCAGCAGAGCCAGGCCACATGCGCCGCTGAGGAAAGAATCCCGAAATGGTAATACGTCGCATTGCCGATTGCCATCATGGTGTCGTCGATGATCACATCGTCCTCCACGAACGAAACCGGCACATACGCAAACGTGATCGGGAAGTCGCCCGGGATGGCGAGCCGCCGCGTCAATTCATTCGCCGTCTGTCGCTGACGCCTCATGCAGCCACCTCACAGCATCACCTATTTAGCACCCCCTTGGACGGGGCGAACGAAGTGCCCTTCATCACGATAGACTCCGTACGTATTGTGGCTGCTCATATCGATTCCGAGTTCCATAGCATCGAAGAAAGTATTCGAAGTCGGCACGGAGGACCAGTAGCGACCATGGGATTCATTGATTGCCTCCCCCGCGCAGGGGAGAAAGATGCTGGCAGAGGCGTAATCGTCCCTGCCACGGACGATATAGCCGTAAACGCCGTTCGTTTGCGTCCATG
>CAMKJU010000271.1 GCA_946413265.1 uncultured Lentisphaerota bacterium | reverse complement strand
ACGAGGGGGAAGTCGCATCGGCGGCAACGCCGAGGCGTGGGTCTCTACTCTACAGCATGAGAAAAATGATTACAGTCGCCGCAATCGCGGCAAGCGCGGTGGTGCCCTCGCCGTCGTGGGCGGACGCCAAGGAGACGACGTTGGCGCTTGCGGGCTACACCGGCACGACGACGCTTACGAATTTCCAGGCACTCGTGAAATTGTCCGAAGGGCGTTTCGGATTCAGCTACGACGACTACGCCGCGAAGGACGGTACCGATCTCTGGTTCGCGGATTCGTTGGGCAACGTCATCCCACATGAAATCGACACGTGGAACGCCTCGGGCGATTCCTACGTGTGGGTGCGCGTGCCTGAAGTTTCCGGAACGGACACGAAGATCGTCATGCATTGGGGCGAGGCGAAAACCGCCGCGCAGACGGCGACGGAGAACACCTGGAAGAACTATGGCGACGGCAAGGGCGGCTTCGCCGGCGTCTGGCACATGGAGGCAAACCAAGACGACGAGCCGGACGCAGCGGGCAATGGACTTGCCGCAGTACGCGCAGGAAGAAACACCCAGCAGATGACCGCGTCGGACGGAGGAGTGGTTGGATTGTGCCGCGTGAACCAGACGGAGACATTCGGCAGTTCTAACGGCAACGGGCTTGACGTAAGCGGGTATGGCAATCATATCACCGACGTGGCCCGGTTCACGTTGAGTGGCTGGTTCAGGGCAACTGTGGTAAGGCCTGCCGACATTTGGACGCAGATGTTCTCCTCCGAGAAATGGCGGGCTCGCGGCGGACAGAAAGGGCAGCTTAATATCGTCGTGTCAATAACCGTAAATGGCATTGAAATAGCAGATCCCGCTCCATCTGCCTTGCCTGCGAGCGAGGGGTTCGTCGATACATGGTGCTATCTTGTCCTCGTATTTGACGGTACGAGTTGCAGACTATACGCCAATGGTAAGTCGCTTGGTTCGTGGACGGACAAGACCGCTGTGAGCGAGTTTGCCGAATTCTTTAGAATCGGCAATGTTTGGAACAACACGAATCGTGGTTGGCAAGGGAAGTATGACGAGGTGCGCCTGTACGACGGCGCACAGAGCGAAGACCGCGTGACGGCCGACTATGCCACGGCCAAATCGCCCGACACGTTCGTCGTTTCTGCGGACACGACCCCTTACACCGCCAAGTGGACGGGCGCGGCCTCGGACGGAAATGCGGCGAATGCCGCCAACTGGACGTGCTACAACTTTTTTGGCGACAGGCTTCCAGACGGGACGATGCCGACAACGCTAACGGACGCGACGATCGCGGGCGACGGAATCGCCATCACGGCTTCGACGAACGCCCCGCTTGCGTTCAAATCGGTCAATGTCGGGAACTGCACGCTTGGCGCAAACTGCGATCTTCGCGGATTCGGCGCGGTGACGATTCCGGACGGCTCGACGGTTGACCTGAACGGCCACTCTCTCAAGATGCCGCCTTTCTCCGGCAATGGCGTCGTCACGAACAGCGTCGCCGGAGATGCCGCACCGTTCTATGCATACGTGCCGGAAGGCGAATCGCTGCGCAACGAGGACACCGCGATCGGCGGCAACCTCCGTTTCATAAAGGAGGGCGCAGGTAACTTCATTGCCGTGAAGACGAATCAGGGGTACACGGGTGGCACCCTCGTGAACGCCGGCGCGATTATCTGCGCGACGCGGGGGCAGAACTGGCCAGTCGGTGCAAGGGCTTCAACAATCGAAATCGGCCCCGACGGCGTGTTCGACGTCGATGGATACGTGGCATACCACCTCTACCACTACGCGTTCGTGTTGAACGGCGGTGTATTGAAGAGTTCCCGCGCCATCAGAGAGACGGGCTGGACGATGTGGAGCAATGTGCGCCTTACGGCGGACTCCACCATTGAGCTTGGCGGCAACTATGGATTTGCCGAAAACGCCTACGGCAGGGCGACTCTCGACCTAGGCGGAAACAGGCTGACGGTGAAATTGAACAGCTCAAGCGTGTATTTCCAGCTCTACAACACGCAAATCCTCAATGGCAGTATTGAGAACACCTCTGGCGGCTACATTCGCGTGTACAATCCAAACGGGGATTCCGGTTCAAACACGTTCGACTTCAAGGCGGCAATCGCGTTGCATCTCGATCGCGCACTTGTCGTGCGTGACTATGTGGCATTGAACAAATGGACTGGCAGCAACGCAGGGACTGGCAACGTGAACGTTCACCGCGTCTTCAAGCCGACTGCCGCAGCCGAGGGCTGCTACCACAGCTGCCAGATGCAGAACGGCTCGACGATGGACTTGACGGACTGGCCGAGCGACAAGGGCTGGCCCATGTACTCGCGCTTCACGAGCGGCGGAAAGCAGCTTTCGTTCGCGAACGGCACGGTGAACGTGAAACTGGATTCAACCCGTGCCGACGTGAAGGCGTTGGCAAAGACCAAGTCTGGCGACGCATACGCAGGCTACTTGCTGAAATGGGGAACGGCGGCCGGAACGCTGGCGACTCGGAATACTGGCACTACGTTCGTGCTGGATGCGGATTCCGCCCTCAAATACAAGTTGAAGGACGACGGTACAGGGCTGCTCATCCTGCCCAAAGGCGGCTTCATGATCATCGTGCGGTAATCCTGTCGCGGCAACGGGCGAGATGTCCGTTGTCCTGGTAGGGCGGGCGTTTGGGCGCATCTCCGTTTTTCACCGTCCCTCCTTTGTAATGGAAACAACCAAAACAA
>CAMKJU010000270.1 GCA_946413265.1 uncultured Lentisphaerota bacterium | reverse complement strand
AACGCCACGTACTCCAGCACGTCGAGCAGGTCGCAGTCCTCGGAGTCCATCAGCTTCTGCAGCTCCTTCAGCCGTTCCATCTCAAATCCGTTCTCGGCCAGCTTCGCGAGAAGCTCCCGACGCGTCGCCTGCTCGCTCCACGCCTGGCGCAGCTCCTCCGCCGAGCCGACCAGCCCCGTCACTTTCGCGAACACCTTCTTCACGAACGCCTCCACGGGAACCATCTTCCCGTCGTACATGATAAGGCTCTCCCACGCGGTGTTCACCTGGACCTTGCGGTCCTTCCCGAGGCGGATGACGATCGTCTTCTCTGTTTTCTCGCACGTGCAGGGAAGATTGCCGCAGATCGGGCACGCCTTCGGGCCGTCGCCCCCCTCGCCGCCACCCCGGCCCTTCCCGCCGCGCGTGCACACGCACGGGTCGCACCCGCATTTCGGACACACGGGCGGGCCGTCCCACGCCGGGTCGTCGAACTTGTCGCTCGCGCCCACGAAGTCGTAGATGGTGAAGTAGTACTTCTCGTCGAAGAGACGCGTTCCGCGCCCGACGATCTGCTTGAACTCGACCATCGAGTTGACGGGCCTCATCAGCACGATGTTCCGCACGTTCCGCGCGTCGACACCCGTCGAGAGCTTCTGCGACGTGGTGAGGACGACCGGGAACTGCTTCTCGTTGTTCTGGAACTCGCGCAGGAAGCGCTCCCCCTCCTCGCCGTCGTTCGCCGTCACGCGGCGACAGTAGTCGGGCGTCTTCTCCGCGAGCTTCTGGAACTTGTTGACCATGGACATGATCTCCATGGCGTGCGGCTGGTTGTAGCAGAAGATGATGGTCTTGTCCATCGGGTTGATCTTGTCCAGCAGCTCCCGCACGCGCTCCTCGTCGCGCTCGCGGATGCGGATGCGTCCCCGGTAGAAGTCCCGCTCCTCGTAGGTCTTCTCCTTGTCCAGCTCCTCTTCGCCGGAAACGACGGTATCGCAGTCGTCGTATTCGTAGTCGTCGATCGTGCAGGTCGCCTTCTGGACGCGGAACGGCGTGAGGAAGCCGTCCTCGATCCCTTGCAGAAGCGAATACTCGTAGACCGGCCTTCCGAAGTAGCGGTACGTATCGGCGTTCACGTCGCGCTTGGGCGTGGCTGTCATGCCGAGCTGGTACGCGGGCTCGAAGTATTCGAGGATCTGACGCCACGTGCTTTCGTCCTTCGCGCCGCCCCGGTGGCATTCGTCGATGATGATGAAGTCGAAGAAGTCGGGCGCGTATTGCCGGTAGAACTCCCGGCCCGGCTCGCCCTGCATGAGCGTTTCGTAGATCGTGAAGAAAACGGTCGCGTTCGTCGGCACCTTGTCGTCGCGCCTGTGGATCGCCTTGGGCGTGACGCGCGCGAGCGCGTGTTCGTCGAACCCGCTGAAGTCGATCAGCCCCTGGTTGGCGAGAATGTTGCGGTCGGTGATGAAGAGGATGCGCGGCGTCCGCGCGCCCGGGCGTCCGTCGCCCGCCGCCGCCTGGAGGTTCCACCTCGCCTTGAAGAGCTTCCACGCGATCTGGAACGCGATGAACGTCTTGCCCGTGCCGGTGGCGAGCGTGAGGAGGATGCGCCGCTGCCGCGCCGCGATGGCATCGGTCACGCGGTTGACGGCGAGTTCCTGGTAGTAGCGCGGGCGCTTCACCGCGTCGAACCAGAGCGGCACGAGGGAAAACGCCTCAACCCATCCCTCGCCGCCGCCGAGCCCCATGAACGACCACAGCTCCTGCGGCGCCGGGAATTCGGACACGGGATTCGCCCCGCCCGTCGCGAGGTCGATCTCGAGGATTTCGCGTCCGTTCGTCGCATACGCCACCTGCACGCCCAGCATGCGCCCGTACTTGAGCGCCTGCTCGTAGCCCTCGATCGCCTGATGCTCGTCGCCCTTCGCCTCGACCACCACAAGCCGCCGCCCGCGGTGGCAGAGGATGTAGTCGGCGCGGAGCGGCTTGCCGCGCACCTTCCCCACGCGCCCCGGCGCGACGGTCTGCTCTACCAGCACCTGGCAGTCGTTTTCCTCCGTCCATCCCGCCGCCCGTATCGCGGGATCGATCAGGTTAAGCCTCGTCTGCGCTTCGTTCATAGTCTCCCCTCAAATGCCTCACGCAAGATCGTCTGCCGCATCTCCGCGCAGTCGGCGATCTGCCGCGCGTAGTTCTGCTCAAGCATCTTGATTTTCTCCGAGAGAAAATCAAGATGCTTGATGATTTGCTTCTGCTCACCAAGTGATGGAATACTTATCACCTGCGACAAAAGAATGGGTTGTGTAACATTATTGATCGTAGTTGCATTCCGACCGGAAAGCATCGCCTTACGAAAGCTTTCAACCGATACGATACGAGCAAGATAATCTGGGTCAATGCGCTTATCTTCAATTCGATAGCGAATGCAAAATCCACTGAAAGTCAACGGCCTTTTTGACTTGATTATGACCGCACGGCCAACAAGTGCCTTGCTACCATTAGACCTAACAAAAACTATATCATTTGGATGAAGATACCATTCTTGCTCGGGCAACTCTTGCAATGTCAGCCGTTCAAGTTCAGTCGCATCATCCACAACAAGACCTTTTTTGAAATCGCTGACACCAACTATATCAATCTTTTCACCTTCGGCTGCTCGCTTGAAATTAAGGCCATTCTTGCAAGACCCTATCTCCCCCAGCCGCTTCTCCACCCACCCCTTCTTCGGGCGCATGGCCTCGTCAAGC
>CAMKJU010000269.1 GCA_946413265.1 uncultured Lentisphaerota bacterium | reverse complement strand
TTTGGCTGTACGCTCCGTTGAGCGTCCGCAACTACGAGGCGCTGTATGACCGCAATTCCAACAACGGCTGGGCCGCATTCAACATACACGGCGCGTTCAAGCCGTCCGCGCACGACTACTTCCACGGGTGCCGTATGCAGGAAGGTTCGACCATCGACCTCTCGCTGCGCGAGTCGGCGCTTCCGCTCGTCTCGGCGTTCACGAACACGAACAGCGACAGGACGCTCAAGTTCGCGGACGGCGCGACGGTGTACGTGGCGCTGGGCGGCAAGAGGTTTACCGGCGGCAAGGTGATTTCGTGGGATGAGAAGCCGGAGAACATCGGAACGGTCAAGTTCAGGAGCGTGCCGGGAGAGCGCAGGTACGCCTTTGTCGCCAAGGACGACGGCCTGTACACCATGAGCGGGATGGTCATCCTCGTCAAGTAACCCATTGCAACGGGCAAGATGCCCGTTGTCCCAGTGGGGCGGATGGAACGGCGCGCTCGGTGATCGCGCCCTACCGGCGGTAGGGGCCGACCACCGGGAAGCGACACGCCTGTCGCTTCCCGAGGAAATGTTACTTTCGGGCAAATTTCCCTTCTGGTTTGGTTTTCGGTTTGACTTGCGGGGCCAAATCCGATATACTATCCGCCAATTTTCCGTCTGGACCAGGCCGTAACCGACTGCCTGGCCGGTAAGGAGAGAACAAAAAGGACACAAAAATGCCTAAGATGAAAACAAAGAAGTGCGCCACGAAGCGCATGAAAATGTCGGCTACGGGAAAGGTGATGCGTTCCCAGGGTGGCAAGGCCCACCTGAACGGCTACAAGAGCCGCGGACGCAAGCGCAATCTCCGTGGCATAACCGTCACTGACGTGACCGTCGAGAAGACCATGCACCGCATGCAGCCGTATGCCTAAGGAGGAATGAGAAATGTCACGTGCTACAAACGCCCCTGCTTCCCGCGAACGCCGCCGCAAGCGCCTTGAACTGGCGAAAGGATTCCGCGGCCACCGCTCCAAGACCTTCCGCACGGCGACCGAGGCCGTCGACCGCGCCCGCCGTCTGGCGACGATCCACCGCAAGCTGAAGAAGCGCGACTTCCGTCAGCTCTGGATCGCCCGCATCAACGCCGCCACGCGTGCCGAGGGCATGAGCTACAGCGCGTTCATCGCAGGCCTCACCAAGGCCAACGTCACGATCAACCGCAAGATGCTTAGCGAGATCGCGATCCGCGATCCCGAGGGATTCAAGCAGATCGTCGAGATCGCGAAGAAGGCCTAAGGCCGCTTTGCGAAATCGACCAGCAGCCAGCAGCCAGTCCTCACTGGCTGCTGTTTGTTTTTTTCCCAATTGAATTCCGCCCCCGTTTTTGGTATACTTAATCCTCGTTTTCACCCAAGAGGAAAAATTAATATGGCAGTGATAGGACAGGGCCTCGTGCTTATGATTGCAGGCATGGGCATCGTTTATCTGTTTTTGACAGTGTTGATTTTCGTGGCGAAGTATGCCTCCGCCTTCGTTGCGCGGTTCGACGGCATACTTCCGCAGGATGCGCCGAAGAAGGCGCCTGCGAAGAAGGCCGCCGGCGACGATGACGCCAACGTGGCGCTCGCGATTGCGGTGGCGCTGGGGTGACAACTACCGGGGAAAACCAGTTTTCCCCGAACCCCTTTCATAAGGATTTTCAATTTTATTCATAAGGAGCTACAATGGCAAAGAAAAACGTAAAATTCATGCTAACCGCGTTCCGCGACGGATTTCAGAGCGTCATCGGCGCGCGCGTGCTTTCCAAAGACTTCCTGCCTTGCGTGGAGGAAGCGTACCAGGCCGGCGTCCGCTGGTTCGAGGCGGGCGGCGGCGCGCGTTTCCAGAGCTGCTACTTCTACTGCCAGGAGGATGCGTTCGACGTGATGGACAAGTTCCGCGCGGCGGCCCCCGAGGCGGACCTCCAGACGCTCTCGCGCGGCGTGAACGTGGTGGGCCTCGAGTCGCAGTCGAGCGACATGATCAAGCTCCACGCGCAGATGTTCAAGAAGCACGGCATGAGCTCGATCCGCAACTTCGACGCGCTCAACGACGTGAACAACCTCAAGTGGTCCGGCCAGTGCATCCACGACGCGGGCCTCAACCACGAGGTGGTGGTGACGATGATGGGCCTTCCTCCCGGCATCGACAACAAGGGCACCCACACGCCGGAGTTCTACCGCGACCGCCTGAAGATGATCATGGACGCGGGCATCCCGTTCGACCGCGTGGCGTTCAAGGACGCGTCCGGCACCTCCACGCCCACGACCGTCTACAACACGATGAAGCTCGCCCGCAAGCTGCTCGGCGACAAGATCCACATCCAGTTCCACTCGCACGAGACGGCTGGCAACGGCGTCGCGTGCTATCTCGCGGCCCTGCGCGGCGGCGCGGATGGCCTCGACCTCTCGATGGCCCCGATGAGCGGCGGTACCTGCCAGCCAGACATCATCACCATGTGGCACTGCCTCGACGGCGACCCCGACTTCGGCTTCGACTTCGACATCAACAAGATCAAGAAGGCCGAGGACTCCTTCAAGAACGCGATGAAGAAGTACTTCCTCCCGCCGGAGGCGATGAACGTGAACCCGCAGATCGTGTGGAGCCCGATGCCGGGCGGCGCGCTCACGGCGAACACGCAGATGCTGCGCGACAACAACATGATGGACAAGTACGACGACATGATCGCCGAGATGTACGACTGCGTGCGCCTCGGCGGCTTCGGCACGTCCGT
>CAMKJU010000268.1 GCA_946413265.1 uncultured Lentisphaerota bacterium | reverse complement strand
GTAGGGCGCGCGCCCCGCGCGCGCCGCCCACCACCACGAAACCACCCCGGCGCAGACCGCCGCAAGCGCCACAAGGGCGACTACGGCGCGTTTGCGGAGGCCGCGCACTTCGCCGTTCGCCTTGCTGCCGTCTGCCGCCACGACCTTGATCGCCTTGATCCCCCTGGCGCGGAGAGCCGAAAACACCTCCTCGCGGGAGGAGGCGTTCATGGAATTCTCGTGCCGCACCCCGTCCGGGGTTTTGTAGGCGTAGGTGTACTTCATGGAGGAGGACAAAGGATGAAGGACTTAGGGACGTTAATTACTGACCTTCTTCGTCTCGGGCTTGATCTTCATCGGCTCGGTCGGCAGCGCGTGGACCATGTCCCAGATCGCCTTCTGGTATTCATTGGTGGGCGGAGGCGCCCAGCCCTCGTAGCACGCCTTGCGGTAGGTCGTGTGCCTCACGCGGCGGATGCCCAGCGCCTCCGCGTTGTCCATCATCTTCGAGAACGGCTCCGGGCTTACGACCAGCGACACGTTCGCGTCGAGGTCCGCGAGGCTGTGCGTCGGCGAGAGGAGGCACGGACGGTACATCGTGTCGGACGCCCCGAGGGCGATCGAGAGCGAACGCCACGCCTCCTTGATGACGCGCTTCTTCAACACGTCGGGCTGCGGGGAGTCCACCGACAGCGCGCGCACGTTGACCGCCGCCCACGACTCCTCCGGCGCGCAGAGGATGCGCGGCGCGTCGGGATCGTCGATGAGCGCGAGTACCGCGCCCGTTTTCTCCACCGCGAACCCGCGCTTCACCACCGGGAAGAGTCCTTTCTCCTCCACCTCCATCGGGAACAGCGTCAGTCCCATCGCCACCTTGAACCCGTCGATCATCGGGTCGAGCGTGGAGGCGGGGACGAGCTTCTGCGCGTTGACCACGCGAATGACCTTGCCCGTCGGCGCCGAGAAGAGCAGTCCCCCGTTGTAGCGGATGCGCTCCGCCGTGGACATCCTCCGCAGCTGTGCCCGCGTGACGGGCTTGACGGCGTCCGCCGGACTGAGTGGCGCGCCTTCGGCGAACGCCATGCAGGCGGAACAGAGTGAAACGAGAACGAGCGTGCCTTTCATTGACGGCGACCTTTCCTTTCGGGTTCGGCGACAGGACCGACCCCGGATTGTTCGAGTAGTTGATTTGCCTTGTCCAAATAGTTCCTGATCGCGTCTTGGGAGGCACCCTCCCTGCGCATCTTGTGAAGCTCGCGGGCAACGGTCAGCTGCATCTCGTGCGCGTGCTCGTTGCCCTCCCGCTGCTTCTGTATGACCTCCAGCACCGTGTGTCCCTCCTTGAGGAGCTGGACCATCTCGGAGCGCGCCTGCTTGACGGCCTCTTTCTTGAGTCGGACGTCCTCCGGGTCGTCGTCGAGAATCTTGATCGGGTCGAGGAGGGACTGGGCGAACTCCCGTTCAAGGGCCTTCGCGTCCATCTCCGGCCACGGTGGCAGCTGTCCGTGTTCCGGCGGGAACAGCACATCCGCGAGCATCTGGTCCGTCCCGTACTTGAACGTGGGCTTGGAGATCACCGTGGTCTTGCCGTGTCGCTTGCCGTCGGCGGTGACGATGGTCTCACGCACGGAGCGCCCCGTCGCGTTCGTGATATAGGAATGCGAGACGACCTCCTTGCCGAGGTACATCTCCTTCTCGACCTTCGGCACCTCGTTTGAAACCGCCGCTTGCTGCACGACGTTAGTGGCCTTCGGCTTCTCCACCTTCGGCCTATCCTCTTTCGGTTTCTGCGGCTTCTCCACCTTCGGCTTGGCAGGTGCCTGGTAGGGCCCGCTCGCCGAGCGGGCCGTGAACCACCACCACGCGCCGCCCGCAATCGCGATCACAAAGGCAACACCAATGGCAAACCAGAGTTTTCCGGATTTCCCGGATATTCCGGATATTCTGGATTTTCCGGAATCTCCGGGTTTTCCGGGCTTCCCCTCCTTAATCCCCGTAGGCGCAATCCCCCGCCGACGGCAATCCGCCACGCACTCGGCGCGGTTCGCCGCCTCCACGCGCTCCTCGCGCAGCGCGCCGTCCTTGGCGCGGTATGTAACCGTAAATTCCACCGTGGCCGTTCCTCCGGCCACATCAGAAGGTCAACTGTAGCGTTCGGCGAACTCCCACACGTCCTCGGGCCCGATGTCGATTTCGCCCGGCCACACGAGCGTGCCGTACCCCACGAACACCTGGTCGAAGAACGCCTTGTCCCTCAACCGGCGCCAGTACGGCTTGTCCAGGTACCGCGAGCAGTCAAACACGGCCCGGTCGCCGGTGTCGAACTCGACATCGACCCTGTAGCCGTCCAGCGGTTTCGCGGACACTATGTCGTGTATCGCCTCCATCGTTCCCTCAGCGCAGCGGATCGATCTTGAAGAAGGTTCCCTGCTCGACCAGCAGCGTCCAGTTCGCGAAGAGATCCTCGCGGTGGATGCTGATCCAGGCCTTCACCTTCACCTCGTCGTCGCCGTCGAGCTCTCCCGCAAGCATCTCGCCAGTCGCGATGTCAAAAGACGCCTCCTTGCCCGCATGGCGTGCATGCAGGTGGGGCTTCTTGTGACGCTCTCCCTCCTCGGGGCGCATCGTGATGAGTATGCCGTAGAACAGCGACAGCGTTGCCATTTGTTGTCTCCTGACGCGGCCTATTATACCAGAGTTTACTTTCGATGTCAAAACGCCAAAATTGAAGGCCCGCCCGCACACGCGGACGGGCCTTCGTTGGTAGGGCGCGTTGTCCTCAACGCGCCGCACGGGA
>CAMKJU010000267.1 GCA_946413265.1 uncultured Lentisphaerota bacterium | reverse complement strand
GATTTAGGCCCACTTCATAATAGAGAGAACTGCCGTCGGATATCAACGGGCATTTATAGCTCATCGATGACATGACAATGCCTAGCTCACCTCCGCCCGTTTCTCTCCATTGCCCCACATCAGGCGTCGCGACACACCATATATTTTCCCTTACGCCTACAATATGCCTGTTATCGCAACCTTGCCGCGAGACCCACGGCGTGAGCTTCAGTTGCACTACGGTTGTCGCCGCCGTCACGCACGTCACGCTCCCAGAGAATGTCTCCGTGAACGTCGCAGTCGCCGTGATGTCATTTGTGCCGCCGCTACAGGTCATTGGCGCGTATTCAGTGTTCCATGTGCGTGTCTCGTATGGCGCCACGCCCACTGGGGTCGTCGGCAGGTCATCTCCGCCAACTTTCGCAAGCTTGTCGAAGTTAGCCGTCGCAAGACTGAATGTGCCACCATACAGCCCGCCGTATGCCGTACAGGTGAACATCGTATTTGTGGAAGTTCTGCGCCCAACAACGTTGCCGGGCGAGTTCGTGTACGCCTCCTCGTAGAACAAGGCGTCTTCCGAGAACGACACGCCCACGGACGGCGACTCCGCGTTCGGCGTCGGTTGCGGAGTACATCCGCAATTACCACAGGCAAACTTGACTCTGTAGCCTTCGTACGCGTAGAGGCCGATCGCCAGGCAGCCTCCGCAGCCACACTCGCCGGAGCACTCCCACAAAAATGAAAGACCAACCAAGGATATCCCGCAACAGTGGTTAGTCGCCCACTCGAATTCTCCGCCGAGGCAGTCCGGGACCACGCTCAACCTGCGCGCAATACCACTTCCGGCGCCACCCCGCATGACAGGAGCCGCCTCGTCTTCAAAAGTAATGGTGACCGGCCATCGGATGTAGAGCGCAGTCTCGCCAGTCCGTGTCACTTCCATTGCCATGTCGGATGTCCCCACACATTCGATATGCTCGTCTGCGCGTACGGCATAGCCCTTGCCAATGAGCAGTGTCACCCTGTTCGTCGCACCAGCCCTCGCCATGAAGTGGGGGTCGGGCAAGTCGGATGGGCCGTCACCTTCAAACACCACCTCTGCGTCCGCGTTGGAGACGACGATGTCCACCCAGCAGTATGCATTAGTGTTCGCATTTTCTGGAAGATCGATATGCGGACCGAAGAAGTCACCATCGCAGACTGATGGGTTAGGGTCAATCACGTCCGGGATCCCGTCGCCATCGGTGTCGGACGGGTGGATGCGTGGGATCAGCTCCGTTACGCCGTTGGTCGTGACAGCAATATCACCGCTGCGGAAAAGCTCAATGGACGCGTTGATGGTTTCGGCGCTTGCAATGTTTTCATGCAACACGCGCCCGACAACGGCGTTCGTCCACGAGAAGATGCATGAGTTACGATCTGTTGGCCCGCTGCCGAAGGAGGTGATCGGATTGACGATCTGCAGCGGAACGCCCACGTCCGCGATCACGTCCGTCGAACCGTAGCGCGGAATGACGCGCCCCTGCGAGCAGACCTCCACGCGGTCGAGATGCCCTGTGCCGAAAGGGAACTCCCAGCCATCCGCGAAAGCGTAGCGGAATGAGTCGTTCCACGCGCCACGGATGTTCCACTTCGCTGCGCGGAACGGCATCGTGGCGGACGTGCGCGGACTAGTCGCCCTCAGTGGCGCGATGGGAATATCGCTCCGCTTCTGCGCCTCGCAAGTGACGATTACTGCGGCGAGCGAAAGAAGCAAGGCAAGGCTGATTCCGACGGCCCGGACCCGCGCAAAAAAGCGGCGCGCCGTGACGGAAATCCAATAGAGGATGCAGGCTCCGCCTATCAGCCCCAGCACTGACAGGCACGCATCCTGTATGAACCTCTGGATTGATTCAATCATGTGTCACCTTATTCGTATGACAAGAGGTTCCTTTGTCGCGCCAAACTTCAAAACCGCCTCGGCGTTCCAGAAACCGCGCGCAGTGACGCGCGCGATGTTCCACGAAGGATCGTACATCGTCGCCGTCATTATGAATGGCAATGCAGCCCCGCCCGCATTTGCACGGAGCGCCTTGGGGGCCAGTGACTGGTCGAGACTGAGATTCCAGTCCAGCTTCTTGCGCCCGCACGAACCTACGTAAGAATCTGCGACATCGGCCGTGATGTCACGGAAGAACCATTCGCCGCAGTCCCAGCCGACGGCGAACGACGCCTCGGAATCGTCAAGGGTTCCATTGCCATTTGCGTCGCATCCGAAGGCGACCTCCACGTTGTTGCTGGGCGAGGCATCCAGCGCCAGCGATATTGAAAAAACACTGTCACCCGCCACGCCCGCGTTGAACGCGACGTTCGTCACGGACTCCGTGTCCGCATACGGCGACGGCGGCGGCAACACAGGACACACGGGCGGCAGGGCCAACGCCGTCGATGTAACAGCACAGTACAGAACGAGATAGAATGCTTTCATTTGGCAATCAGTATACCATGTTTTCCGTGTTCCGCCTAGTCTACATTTTACACGTCTCACGGCAGCGCGGTTATCGAGGCGCAAAGCCCCAGCTTCATCAGCGCAGAACAGTAAATCGTAAATCTGCGCTACTGTTCTTGCATCCCTAAAACCCCAGCTTTTGCTGGGGTTTTTGCCTTTTTCCAGCTGTCCGTTCCTGAAGAAAAAACTGCTTTACTGTTCTGTGTGGGACACTGTCCACCGTCTGCGCGAGGCGGGGGCTGTTCTCCGCCGAAGGCATTCCGCCCGTGCAGGCGGAGAACAGAAAAATGAAACACAAGGATTCCGCCGCCAAGATGGCGGCTTTC
>CAMKJU010000266.1 GCA_946413265.1 uncultured Lentisphaerota bacterium | reverse complement strand
GAATCGTTATAGCTTATGGATTGGCAAATGGGCGCGGGCGAGTTAGCCCGCGCGCTAATGGCAAGTTGTTTCAAATAGTTGTTTCCAATCATCAGGAGGCTCGGCGGTGAATTGCGCAGATGCGCCCATTTCGGCGGTTAGTCCTTTGGCTGGAAGAACGCTTCGGTCGTCAGCAGCAGCGCGTCCACCTTCGCGCCGTCCTCGCGCGTGTGGAGGGTCAGCGTCACGGTGCCCTTCGGCAACGTGATATCGACGGGAAATTCGCGCCACGTCCACGTACGCGCCTGCCCAAGATGCCAGTCGGTGCGCGGCAGCACGACCCGGCCGCGCGCGCCGGACTTTACGGACGAGCCCGCGTTCGCCGAGACGATGAACGAGTCGTCCGCCGGCGTAGGCGCAGAGACACGCCCCCAAAGCCGGTACGTGCCCGCGTCCTTCACCTCGAGCTGCCACGACACGCTTCCAACGCCGCTTCCGCGGCCGCCCGACTCGCCGGGCGTCCACACATACGCCCCGCCGCCGGCCGCGCGGTCCTTGCCGACTTCCATCTTGGGCTTCACCGCGCCCTTCTCCGCCTCCCAGCGGACGGGACGCCGTTTCTGCACGCAGACGCGGTTCGCCTTCATCTCGCGCTTCATGCGTTCAAGCTCGGCGCGGTACTCGGCGAGTCCCGGTACGTCGCCGAGGATTTCCAGGCCAATGTCGCGTCCATCCACGGCGAGCACGGCGTCCGGCTGGCGGGGTTCGACGTTTTCCAGCGTGAAGTACGGTTCGGCGGCCACAAGGAAGAGGCGCCCTTCAATCCCGGCCACCGCGATTTCCGCACGGGACGACTCCGCCTTCACCTCGGACGCCGCGGCGCGGAACTCCCTGCGGAACGCCGCGAATGCCGCGGGGTCGTCCGCGTCGTCCATCACGCGCACCCAGAACGCCGCGCCGGGCGCAGGGGCGCCGGAGACCTGAAGCCCCCATTCGTCGTGGTGCGCCACGGTCAGGCGGAACGCGCGCACGCCGGCCGCGCCGTCGCGCACAAGCGCGACTCGGGCGCTCCCGCCTCGCATGTCGCGCGCCCACGGCACGCGCACGGCGCATGCGCCCGCGCCAAGGCGCACGAACACCGCGTCGCCGGGCCTGAGGTCGCGGGCGAACGGGGCCGCGTCGCCAGTGACGGGCACGCGCTCGTCGTTGACGAACACCGCGTCCACGTCGCAGGGGAATACGATGTGCGACTCGAGCGTGGGCGTATCCGGTGGGATGTCGCCGGGACGGTACATGACGAGCCCGAGGGCGTCGCGTCCTCGCTGCGCGCCGCCCCAGAAAGGACGCAGGTGCAGCGTCTTCTGGTGGCAGCCGTTCCCCTCGGGGATCTTCTTGCGCCCGTATGGGTCGCGCCGGCCGTCCGCGATGAAATAGACGCGCGGGATGCGCTTTGCGGAGGCGAAGTCCACCGCGAGAGGGATGTCCATGTTCCAGTAGTTCGCGCCGGATGTGCCGAGCGTGACATTGCGCCCCGTCCACTGCACGCGCACCTTGTCCGGCTCCTCGCCACACTTGGAGACGATCGTGCGCGGCGTGCGCGCGGCGAGTTCGCGGATGGCGGCGTCCGGGCGCCACATGGAGAGCTCCAGCGGCAGCGGCGGCATTTCGGCTTGATCCGCAAGCGGAGATGCAAGGCCGACGGCGCGAAGGTAGGCCGCCAGACCCCCGAGGCCGAAGAGATAGTCGTAGTCGCGGCTGTGCGCGCCGGCGAGTCGCCCCGATCCCGCGAACGAAGACGCCGCGACGTCGCTCCAGAAAATGCGCAGCAGGCGCTCGGCGCGGTCGATTACGCCGGGATCGCGCGCGAACTGGTGAAGACGGTGCAGGCAGCTCAGGTCGACGGCCGTGTAGGTGGGGCTGGAATACTCGCAGATGCCGAACAGCGCCGTGTTCAGCATGAAGTCGTCGAGACGCTGCACGCCCGCGTCGAAGGCGTCCCTGCGCCCGTACGCCTCGCCCAGCAGCACGAGGTTGACCGCGTTCATGAGCGCGATGTTCGTGTAGGAGCTGCGCACGTGATGGCTGAGGCTGCCCTTGATCGCGAGTTCGCACAACTTGTCGAACTTCGCGCGCTGCCCGGGCGTGAGCCTGTCGCGGTAGTCGCGGGCGATGAGCGAACCCGCCTGCATGCAGAAGTCGACGGCGTTGTAGTCCATCACGAATCCGTCGCGGGCGTACCAGCGGAAGTTGCCGTACGAGCGGGACTCCGGATTTCGGTCCTGGAGTTCGGCGGCGACGTCAAGCAGCATGTCGATCTTGTCAAGGCCCCTTCCCGCGCGCAGAAGGTTGTAGATGCACGTGAAGAGGTGCTGGCTGCCGAGATTGCGGTCCCGCGTCTCGACCTGGCGCACGAGGCCGCGCAGCGATGCGTCGGCGCGGGCGCGGATCAGGGCTTTGCCTGTCAGCGGCGCAGTGCCGCCGCCGGGGGTGGACTGTTTGCCGCCGACTGCGTGAAGCGGCGAGATCGCCGCTCCTCCGAGCAGGACCGCCGCGAGAATCGTTCCGAACAGCGTTCGTGTTGTTATGGACATCTGCCTTTCCTGTGCATCAGGTGAAATCATTCGGGTTGGAAATGAATAGTATATCATAGTTGCTTCCTCAATGGCGTATCCTCTCCAACCTTGTCGGGCGCATCCGCATTTTTCACCCATGCGCATTGGAATTTGGAAACAACCAAAACAACTTTCAAGAACAACATTTTCCTGCGGGCGTACCTTGAACATTCAGAATCGTGGCAGTTCGAGGATCGGCAAATGGGCGCGGGCGA
>CAMKJU010000265.1 GCA_946413265.1 uncultured Lentisphaerota bacterium | reverse complement strand
GTCAACGGCGCGACGCGAAGCGAGACCAATTTAAAGCCCACCCCCCATTTTTCGTTTCTGATTTTCTGGGGTTGCGCGCGCGGCGAGGGTTTGGTACACTACTCGACCGTGACACGATTACGTTCTTCAGAGACGCAGTGGGGGACGTTGTGTTTTTACGCGGTTAAACGCCGCGTAGGTCGTTGTTTTATTTCAAACAGCCCCTCCCCTCAAAGATTAAGAGGGCTTGTGGCGTTGAGGACGACGCAACGGTTCGGTTTTTTATTCAAACAAGGAGGATATACGCATGAAGACAATACAGTTCAAAAAAGCGAAGCGCTCGCTCATTGCGGCGCTTGCCTTTGCAGCGTCGGCGATGTTCGCCGCCGCGCCGGATGCCCTGATACACCGCTGGAGCTTCAACAACAGCCTTGAAGACTCCGGCTCTATCGGCGGCAAGACCGCAGTGCTCGGCGGCAACGCCGCGCTGTACGGCGAAACCTCCGTGCGCGTGCAAAGAGGCGGCGACCCCGTGGAACTCGGCGCGAACCCGATTCCCTCCGACCTCGGCGACACGCCGTTCACCATCGAGGTGTGGGCCACGCCTACGTCGCTGGACACTTATCGCGGAATGTTCTCCCTCGGCGAGCGCAGCGATACGAATGCCAAGGGCCTGATGGGCGTGTTTCAGGGCTTCAGGCAGATCAATTATACAGGCGGATATGGCGGGGAGAACGGTCCGGTCTGGCATGCCGTCGCCGGCACGGTCAACGGCGGCACGGGGAAAAACGTCGCCATGACGCCAGGCCTCATTTCCGCCAACACGCCCTACTACTTCGCCTACGTCGTGACGCCGACGGGCGACGGCAGCGCCACGGTCGCCGGCTACGTCTATAACGTCTCTACCGGCGCGCAGGTCGGCAAGAGCGTCGCGTGGACGGTGGAGAGCTGGACGACGTCGCAGTTGGCGCAATCCTGGTTCGGTCTCGGCACGACGCCCTGGGGCGACGCAACCCCCGGCGCGGACTACGACGAAGTGCGCGTCTGGAAGAAGGCGCTCACGCCCGCCGATGTCGCTGCGAACGTCAAGGCCGGCCCCGACGCAATTCCCGGCGACGGCGACTATCCCACTCTCGGCGTCTCCGAAGCCACCCTCGCGCACCGCTGGAGCTTCAACGGCTCGCTTGTGGATTCCGTCACCGAAGACGTCGCGACGATGCAGGGCGCGAGCTACACCGCCGACGGCGTCCGCTTTGCCGGCGGCAGCAGGGACTCCAACTACGTCTCCCTCGGCGCGAACAAGATGCCGTCCGACAACGTGACGCTCGAATTCTTCTCCACGACGCGCACTCTCGGCTGGCCGAAGATGTTCTGCCTCGGCAACAGCGATAGCGACGGTATCAGTTTCTCGTTCCAGCGCGGCAGCAACCCCGACGCCGGCATATCGGGCATCGAAATCTACGACACGAGCGGCGGCCATTATGTGAACGGCATCCCGAACGCCCTCGAGGTGAACAAGCCGTACCTTTTCACGTTCACTTTTTCATGCGACGGAACCGACACCGTCTTGAACGGCTACTGCATCGACCTGGCGAATCCCGGCGCGATCAGGGGCCAGTTCACCCGGACGATCCCCGGCTGGACGCTGACGGAAAAGATCACGCTCAACACGTTCAACCTCGGCTGGTCGTTCTGGGGCGACGGCGCTCCGAGCGCGGATTTCGACGAGGTGCGCGTGTGGGACGGCGTCCTCTCCGCCACTGAAATCCTCGCCAGCGCCGCGGCCGGCGCCGACGCCATCGTCACCAAGGAATCCGATCCGAACGTCGTTCTTTTCGAGTACGATTTCTCCGGCGGCGTCAACAACTTCAGCGGCATCGTGGCCGATCCCGTCGTGAATGACGCCTCCTATGTCGCCGTCCACGGCACGAACGGGTACGGCACCGCCGTACACCCCGCAGGATACGGCCCGATCGCGCTCGGCGAACAGTACCTCAACGACGACTGGACGCTCGCGATGTCCGTCAAGTCGTGCGACGTCGAGAACGGAATCCTCCTCGCCATTGGCGGCAATGGCTTCACGTCCAACGGCCGCGAACTGCGCATTCTTTCCTCTTCCACGCCCGGCAAGCTGAGCGCCGTCATCGCGCAGACGTGGGACGTGAACTACGAATTCGGCCAGAACACGCCTGACGGCTCGAACATCGAGTTGACGGATCTCGGCGACACGACCGGCTCGTTCCACACGCTTGTCGCCGTCTATACGAAGGACGACGCGAAGATCAAGCTGTATTGGGACGGCGTGTACAAGGGCGAGTTCAATTCGCTTTCCAACATGGGCGCGGACAAGGTGTTCCGTTCCAACCTCCAGTTCGGCGGTTCGTTGAACAACACCATTGCATCGCACGTCTCCACCGCCTCGAACCTCGACGCCGCTTTCCAGAACGTGACGTTCTACATGAAGGCGCTCGACGGCGACGCGATTTCGGAATACGCGGCGAAGTTCCCGTCCGCTGCGGCGACGACCACGTCCATCGACGGACAGTTCTTCGGCTACGGATTCACGACGGGCGAGAAGGTGTACAGCGGCACGATCGAAGACCCTGTCACGGTTGCGGCGGGCTACACCGCCGTGAACGGCGCGAACGGATACGGTACGGCGGTCCACGCCTGCGGCTACGGCATCGACAACAACGACATCAAGACGGCTCTCGCCGGCGAATGGTCGCTCGCGATGTCCTTCAAGTCGTGCAACATCGAGAAGGGTGCGATCATCTCGCTCGGCGACATTCCTGCAAACGGCACTAAGCAGCTGGCGATCCTTTCGTCCAGCACCGAGGGAAGGCTTTACGCCGCCGTCG
>CAMKJU010000264.1 GCA_946413265.1 uncultured Lentisphaerota bacterium | reverse complement strand
GGATGGACCGCTCGAAGCTGCTCATCGGCGCGTACTGTCTGCAGGAGAACGCGAAGACGGACGCGCACATAAAGGCCATCCACGACTGCGGCGTGGACTTCATCATCGGAGGGCTGCCTGCGTCCGACCGCGCCACGCTCGACATCTTCGCGAAGCACGGCGTGGGCGCGATCGTGAACGGCGTCGTCCCCGGCTGGTGGGGCGGCGACGGCCAGCGCGCCGGGAAGATGCGCGAGACGAACCCGCCGGAGAAGTACGCGGCTGGCGCGGCGGCGTTCAAGGACCATCCCGCGATCTGGGCAATCGACATCGGCGACGAGCCGTCCGCACTCGACTTCCCCTACTATGGCGACGTGGTGCGCCAGCTCAACAAGGCGATTCCCGGAATGCCGCTCTACCTGAACCTCTACCCGAACTACGCGAGCGTGGCGCAGAACAACGGGAAGCAGACCATCAACCAGCTTGGTACTAAGACCTACGCCGAACACGTGGACGTCTATTGCCGCGAGGTGCCGCTCGACTACATCTCCTACGACTTCTATCCCTATATGGCGTCATCCGGGGGCACCGACCGCTTCCTCTCGAAAATGTACGACAACTTCATCGTCGTTTCCGAGGCGTGCCGCCGCACGAAACGTTCCTTCTGGTACGTCCCGCAGGTCAATTCCCGTGGCGGCCTTCCCCCCACGAGCGAGAATCGTCTGCGTTTCCAGTCCAACGCCGCGCTCAGTTTTGGCGCGGAGGCGATTACGTGGGCGTGCTGGTGCAAGGGATGGTGGACGAACAACGTGATTGACGTTACCGGGAAGCAGACGGAGCAGTACGGGAAGCTGAAGCGAGTGAACGCGGAATTGAAACAGATCGGGCCGTACTACATGCGCTTCAGAAACGTTGCAACTAGGCTTGTCGGCTTTGCATCCAATTCGCCCTGGCGTCCGTCGTTGCCCTGCCCCGGTGCACCTGCCGATCCGGGCTACGTGAAGGCGTCCAACGGCGCGCCGCTCATCGTCGGCGAAATGGTCGCCCGTGATCCCGCATGCGGGGAGCGCGCGTTCTTCGTGACGGCGGCCGACGATCCATCGGACGTGCATCCGGCGACATTCGACATCGTGTTCAACGTCAAGGCGAAGCGCGTGGAGGCGTTCGGCGGCAATGGTGCTATTCCTGTTACCCGCCGACAGGACGGCCCCTGCTCCGTGCCGCTAGCGTCCTGCCAAGGTGTTCTGATCGTGCTTGGTCAGTAAAATAAGTTATAATTCGCACAAAGAAGAAAAGTCTGATGACGAGAGAATCCCTTACAACGCGCGCGGGATTCCTGAAGGGCCTTGCCGCCGCATTCGGCGCAAGGCTCTTTGCGGCACCGCCGGGATGGACTCCGCCAGCTAAAGTGAACCTGGTATTTGGCGTTGTGAGCGACACGCACCTGCGCACCACGGCCGACGGTAAGTACAGCACGAAGTACTGGTCCGACAAGTGGCTCGTCGCCGCGCTTCGGTGTTTCCGCGACAACAACGTGGATGCCGTCCTGCACCTCGGCGACATGGCGCACACCGGACAGGTCGCCGAGATGGAGTTCCATGCCGCCGCATGGCGCAAGGTGTTCCCGAAGGACCTTGCGCCAGACGGACACAAGGTGGAGCGCCTGTTCGTGGCCGGAAACCACGATCTTGACGGCAGCACGTACGGCATCGGCGAGCTCGTGAAGAAGCTGTATCCCGATCCGGAGGAGTTCAAGAAGCATGTCCTCTGCACCGACATCGCCGGCAACTGGCAGCGCATCTGGGGCGAGCCCTACGCGGAGGCGTGGCACAAGGTGGTAAAGGGGTACCACTTCTTCGGACGCCACTACGCGGGAAAGGATTTCAACGCATGCGAGGCGAAAACCCTTGCGCTCGTGAAGGAAGTCGATGCGAAGTGCGGCCTTGCAAAGGATACGAAGCCGTTTTTCCATTTCTCGCACATCCGGGCACACGCCACCTTCAACAAGGCGATGGCCCCGTATCGCAACGCCGTGGGGTTCTTCGGGCACTGGCACGCAAGCGCGTCCAACTGGAGCGTCATCCGCATGTTTAGCACTTCACCAACGCTCCATTGTCCGTCGTGCGCGCCGATGGGATCGAACAGCCTGTCGCCCAGCACATGCAAATGGGCGAAGGCACCGTTCGTGGAAGGCACGCAGGACGATTACGGACGTAGCCGCCAGGGCTACATCGTGCGCGTCTTCGACGACATGGTCGTGTTCGAGCGCCACGAGTTTGGGAAGGGCGGCAAGATCGGCGCGGACTGGATCATGCCGCTTGGAAAATACGATCCGCATCCGTTCGTCCAGACGGAACTCCTGAAGGTGATCGGCAAGCCGCAGTTCCGGCCGGGCGCGGAACTCAAGGTGGAGAGCGGTGCGGCGCAGACAGTGAAGTTGTACATTCCGCCGGCGGACGGCAATCCGAAGTGCCGTGTGTTCGCATACGACGTTGCAGTGGCGACGGAGAAGTCGTCGAAGCCCGCCAAGCCGTTGAAATGCGTTTTCGCCACTGGCTGCAACGTGAATGTGGCACACGCGCCCCACGGCGGCACGACAACGGTTGAGATTAAGAAGGACGAATTGCCGTCCGGCGATGTGCTGACGTTCACCGTCACGCCGCGTTCCTGTCTTGGCACGTCAGGTGCGCCCATGAAAATGTCATTCCATACGGATGCACTCCCCAAATGAAAATGAGGAAAACATGAATACGTTTAAGACAGCGAAGATGAAATTGAAAGAGAAGACACTGGTTGGCGGATGCGCCGGCGAGGAAAACGGCTGGAACACGCAGTTGTTGTATTTCACCGGTTCGTCGCTGAGCCGGGACGACA
>CAMKJU010000263.1 GCA_946413265.1 uncultured Lentisphaerota bacterium | reverse complement strand
GTTTCTTCATTTTTCGTTTCCTTTTCGTTCCCCAGATTGCTCTGGGACGCAGAGTGAAGATTTGCGTTCTGATTTGGAGAGGGAAGAGAAGGGCGCAAAAGCGAAATCTTTGATGGAGTTCGTGGCTGGAGGGGGAGAAATGGCGGGAGGGTAGGTGTGGAGGTCCGCTGGGGATTTGCGGGCGCAGAGACCCGCCACCCCGAATGGGGGGCGACGCGCTCGGCAAGCGGGCCATTTTTCTGGTAGGGGCACGCGTCCCGCGTGCCCGTGGTCGCGCGGGACGCGCGACCCTACCGAAATACGCTACATTTCGAAGTTTCTGCACGATTCGCGGATGCGCCCGAAAAAGACGGTCCTTTGGGGCGGGTGTTCCCGCGCGGGGAGAATTATGGTAAACTATCCGCATTCCCTTTAGGAGGATTCTGGAGAGTCAAGAATGGCGATGATAGACATGTTGTGCGCGGTGTCCCCGCTGGACGGCCGCTATGGATCGAAAGTTGACGAGCTGCGCGAGGTCTTTTCCGAGTACGGCCTCGTGAAGCGGCGCGTCGCGGTGGAGTGCGCGTGGCTCGCGGCGCTCTGCGCGCATCCCGGTCTGCCGGAATGCCCGGCGCTCACGGCGGACGAGGCGTCCGCGCTCGCGCAGATCGCGGACGGCTTTACCGTGGCGGACGCCCAGCGCGTGAAGGACATCGAGAAGACCACCAACCACGACGTGAAGGCCGTGGAGTACTTCATCAAGGAGAAGATCGCCGGCACGCCGCTCGCAGCGCGCGGCGAGTTCGTCCACTTCGGCTGCACGAGCGAGGACATCAACAACATGTCCCACGCCCTCATGCTGCGCGACGGTCTCAAGGCCCTGCGTGCGGCGCAGGACCAGGTGACGGAAAAGATCGTCGAGATGGCGCATGCTTTTGCTTCAGTGCCCATGCTCGCCCACACGCACGGCCAGCCCGCCTCGCCCACCACGCTCGGCAAGGAGCTCGCCGTCGTCGCGGCGCGTCTGCGTCGGCAGCAGGAGGAAATCGACCGCATCGTCCTGCCCGCGAAGATGAACGGCGCGGTGGGCAACTTTAACGCGCACCTCTCGGCCTACCCCGACGTGGACTGGGAGGCGCTCGCGCGCGGCGTGATCGAGGGCTTCGGCCTCCGGCAGAACCGCCTCACGATCCAGATCGAACCGCACGACGGCATGGCGGAGCTGTTTGACGCGCTCCAGCGCTGGAACACCGTCCTCCTCGACTTCGACCGCGACGTGTGGACGTACGTCTCGTTCGGCTACTTCAAGCAGAAGACCGTGAAGGGCGAGATCGGCTCCTCCACGATGCCGCACAAGGTGAACCCCATTGACTTTGAGAACTCCGAGGGCAACCTCGGCCTTTCGAACGCCGTGTTCGGGTTCCTCGCGCGCAAACTGCCCGTCTCGCGCATGCAGCGCGACCTCACCGACTCCACCGTGCTGCGCAACATGGGCGTCGCGTTCGGTTACGCGCTCGTGGCGGCGAAGTCCACGCTCAAGGGGCTCGGAAAACTCGAGCTCAACGAGGCGCGTCTCGCGGAGGACCTCGACCACAACTGGGAGGTTCTCGCCGAGCCGATCCAGACCGTCATGCGCAAGGTCGGCATGGACCATCCCTACGAGCGTTTGAAGGAGCTCACGCGCGGACGCCGCGTGACGCCGGAGATCATGAAGGAGTTCGTCGAGGGGCTCGACCTGCCGGCCGACGACAAGGCGCGCCTCCTCGCGCTCACGCCCGCCACCTACATCGGAAAGGCCGTCGAACTCGCCGGCCTCGTGTGATGGCCTTCGGGGTTCCAGAATCCACCATCGAGGAGATCAAGGCGCGGACCGACATCGCCGACCTGATCTCCTCGTATGGCATCCAGCTTCGCCGCACCAGCGGCGGTTACATGGCGTGTTGTCCGTTCCACCACGAGAAGACGCCATCCTTCCACATCCAGCCCGACAAGGGATTCTACCACTGCTTCGGCTGTGGCGAGTCCGGCGACTGCATCAAGTTCGTCCAGAAGCAGGAGGGGATGTCCTTCATCGAGGCCGTGAAGAAGCTCGCCGCCGGATGCGGTATCACGGTGGAGGAAAAGGAAGATCCCGAGGCCGGACAGCGCAAGCGCCTGCTGGCGCTCCACAGCCAGCTCGCCGATTTCTTCCGTCGCTGCCTTCTCCAGGCGAAAGAGGCGGAGCCCGCGCGCGCCTACCTCGCGAGCCGCGACCTGCCGGAGGCAATCGTCTCGCAGTTCAAGATCGGCTATGCGCCACTTTCCGCAGAGGCCATGCGCACGTGGGCAAAGAAGTACGACTTCACCGATGAAGACCTCGTTGCCGCCGGCGTGCTGTTGCCACCGAAGTTCGCGGGCGGTTCGTGGTTCAATCGCTTCGGCGGGCGGCTCATGTTTACGATCACCGATCGGCAGGACCGTGCCATCGCGTTTTCGGGGCGCATTCTCACGAACGACAAGAAAAAGGCGAAGTACGTCAATTCGCCTGAGACCATTCTCTTCAAGAAATCAAACGTCCTCTTTGCGCTTGCCCACGCCGCGCCGAACATCGTCAAGACACCGGGACGCGAGGCGATCGTATGCGAGGGGCAGATTGACGTGATCCGCTGCCATGCGTGCGGATTTCCCGTGGCGGTTGCGTCCCAAGGTACGGCCTTCACGGAAGAGCACGTGCGCATCCTCAAGAAGTGCGCTGATTCCGTGGTGCTTGTGTTCGACGGCGACGGCGCGGGACAGAAGGCCGCGATCCGCACGGGCGGGGAGTTTTTGGCGGCGGGCGTGCCCGTGCGCGTGGCGACGCTGCCGGAGGGTGAAGATCCCGATTCGCTTCTCCGCACGAAAGGGCCC
>CAMKJU010000262.1 GCA_946413265.1 uncultured Lentisphaerota bacterium | reverse complement strand
ACGCGAGAAACGCCACCCTCCCCGCCGCCACGTTTGCCGCCGCCACGCCTGCCACCTTTGCGGGCCTGAAGAGCGTCAAGGTCACGTTCGACGCGAAACCCATTCGCAGGGAGTACTACCTCACGGGTGCGATCAACGGCCTGACCGATGCCGATCTGCCCGCCGCTGCGGTTACGGTGAAGGATGCCGAAGACGGCGACTACTCCGCGAACTTCGCGCTCACGGTGAAGAATGGCCGCCTTGCGCTCTCCAACTCCAAGGCCGCCGGCACGTTCATCATCGTGCGGTAGGGCGCGGATTCCCGCCGAGCGGTAGGGCGCGGATTCCAGCCGCGCCGTGAGAATAAGCGCAGGGGACGTGAGACGATAGACGCGAGACGAGCCGAGACGTGAGACGGTTAGACTTTGGCGAAGCCGCACCGCCTCTTGGTCTCACGTCTGCTGGTCTCCAATCACGTCTCACGTCTCATGTCTCACGTCCATCCCGTAGCCGGGATTTTCGGCGCTGTTTGGGGTAGAATGACAAGTGCGCCTGATTTTGCTATAATGGAAACCGTGCAGAAGGTATAAAAGCAATGAAAAAAGCGCTGATAACAGGAATAACTGGCCAGGACGGTTCGTATCTGGCTGAGCTGTTGCTTGAAAAGGGATATGAGGTGCATGGCATCATCCGCCGCAGCTCCACTTTCAACACGCAGCGAATCGACCATCTCTACCAGGATCCGCACGTGAACGGTGTGCGGCTGTTCCTGCACTATGGGGACATGGCGGACAGTTCAAACCTCATGCGTATCGTCCATGAGATCGCCCCGGACGAGGTGTACAACCTCGCGGCGCAGAGTCACGTGCGCGTGTCGTTCGACTCGCCCGAGTTCACGGGCGACGTGGACGCGCTCGGTACGATGCGCCTCCTGGAGGCAATCCGACTCACGGGCGTGAAGACGCGCTTTTACCAGGCCTCGACATCCGAACTCTACGGCAAGGTGCAGGAGGTTCCCCAGCGGGAGACGACGCCGTTCTACCCGCGCTCGCCGTACGGCGTGGCGAAGCTCTACTCGTTCTGGGCCGTGAAGAACTATCGCGAGGCATACGGCCTCCATGCCTCCAACGGCATTCTCTTCAACCACGAGTCGCCGCGTCGCGGCGAGACGTTCGTGACGCGCAAGATCACGCGCGCGGTCAGCCGCATCAAGATGGATTTGCAGTCGGAGCTTTTCATGGGCAACGTGAACGCCCGGCGCGACTGGGGTTTTGCCGGCGACTACGTGGAGGGCATGTGGCGGATGCTCCAGCAGGACTCCCCCGACGACTACGTGCTCGCCACGGGCGAAATGCATTCGGTGAAGGAGTTCCTCGCCGAGGCATTTGGTTATGTGGGGCTTGACTGGGAGAAGTACGTGAAGCATGACAGCCGCTATGAGCGCCCCAGCGAGGTGGATCAGCTGCTCGGCGATCCCACGAAAGCCCGGACGGTGCTCGGATGGACGCCGAAGGTCACGTTCAAGGAGCTTGTGAAGATGATGATGGACGCCGACCTCAAGCTGGCGGAGCGCGAATTGAGAGTTAAGGGATAAGGTTCGTGAGAAAGGACAGAGGACAGATGACAAAAGACAAAGGATTGTGCTTCTATCCTTTGTCCTCTGTCTTATGTCTTTTGTCCTCCTACCAATGAAATCACTAATAGGAGTTTCCTATGGAATTGTCAAATAAAATCTACGTGGCCGGACACCGGGGCATGGTGGGGAGCGCCGTGTGCCGCGCGCTCGCCAAGCAGGGCTATACGAACGTCGTGACGCGCACGCACAAGGAGCTGGACTTGCTCGATCCGGCTGCGGTGCGAGCCTTTTACGAAGCGGAAAAGCCCGATGTCGCCGTGATTGCGGCGGCGCGCGTGGGAGGCATCGGCGCAAACTCCGCCGCGAACGCGCTCTTCCTCTACGAAAACGAGATGATCGCGCTCAACACCGTCTGGGGCGCGTACAAGGCGGGCGTGAAGCGTCTGCTGTTCCTCGGTTCCACCTGCATCTACCCGCGCATGGCCCCGCAGCCGATCCCTGAAAATGCGCTTCTCACTGGCGCGCTGGAGAAGACCAACGAAGGGTATGCCCTCGCGAAGATATCCGGATTGAAACTCTGCGAATTCCTGCGGCGCGATTGCGGTGTCACCTACCATTCGCTCATGCCGACAAACCTGTATGGTACGGGAGACAATTACGACGTTGTTGGCGGACATGTTCTGCCCACGATGATCCGCAAGTTCGAGACGGCGCGTGTAAACGGCGACGCCACGGTGCCGCTGTGGGGAACGGGCGCACCTCTTCGTGAGTTCCTGCACGTGGACGATCTGGCGGCAGCGTGTCTGTTCGTGCTGAACATGGAGAATCCTCCGGATCTGGTCAATGTGGGTTCTGGCCGCGAAATCTCCATCAGAGAGCTTGCTGAGCTCGTAAAGCGCACCTCTGGCTGTGAAGCGGCAATCACTTGGGATTCGTCCAAGCCGGACGGCACGCCGCGCAAGCTGTGCGACACTTCGCTCATCCGTTCGCTTGGTTGGGCTCCAGCAATTGATCTAGAGGACGGACTTCAGCGTACGATTGCCGAGTACCGTGCCGCCGTGGCAGACGGCAGCGTGCGCCTGTGAGGTTTCAGTGGGAAGCGGTAACCCGACATTCAGATACGAATCGGTGTTCGCGCTGGCGTCACTCCAGTTCTGCGGACATATCGACGAATATCTCATTGCGAACACGCGGCGGCTGTGTCTGATGTACGTTCTGCCGCGCTTCGGGGAACAGAAGCAGATCATCAGACGATACGAGGAAGGCAAACTGGTGGAAGAGCGCGCCCTGCGGTCGTCGCAGAACATCTTCCTCTATTACTGGCTGTGGTTCTGGCACAACACCACAGAGATACTCAA
>CAMKJU010000261.1 GCA_946413265.1 uncultured Lentisphaerota bacterium | reverse complement strand
GCGATTCCCCTCGGGGAAGCGGCACTCTTGCCGCTTCACAGAGCGATTCCCCTCGGGGAAGCGGCACTCTTGCCGCTTCACAGAGCGATTCCCCTCGGGGAAGCGGCACTCTTGCCGCTTCACAGAGCGATTCCCCTCGTCCAGTGCTGTTGCATGGCGTCACTGGCAGCGGCAAGACGGAGATTTACCTTCAGGCGATTGCGCGCCTTCTTGAACAGGGGAAGGGCGCAATCGTGCTTGTGCCGGAGATTGCGCTTACGCCGCAGACCGTGCGCCGGTTCGCGGGACGTTTTGGAAATCAAGTGGCCGTGTTGCACTCTGCGCTTTCCGATGGAGAGCGCTACGACGAGTGGCACCGCATCCGCACGGGGGAAGCGCGCGTGGTGGTGGGTCCGCGCAGTGCGATCTTCGCGCCCGTTGCGAATCTCGGTCTGATCGTTGTGGACGAGGAACACGATCCCTCCTACAAGCAGGACGAGACGCCGCGCTACCACGCGCGAGACGTGGCCGTGATGCGCGCGCGCTTCGAGGGCGCGCGCATCGTGCTGGGCAGTGCCACGCCGTCGCTTGAATCGTGGCTCAACGCGCAGCAGAAGAAGTACGAACTCGCGTCCGTGCCCGCGCGCGTGGCGGGGCGTTCCCTGCCGACGGTCCATCTTGTCAACATGCAGCAGGAGCTCGAGCGCATGGGACACGTCCCCATCTACTCGTCGCTACTCCTTGAGGCCGTACGGAGTCGCCTTGATCGCGGCGAGCAGACGATTCTCTTCCTCAACAGGCGCGGCTACGCGCGCGTGCTCGATTGCCCCGACTGCGGTTGGGTGGCGGAGTGTCCGGAGTGCGCCGTGCCATACACCTACCACCGTGCGGACCAGTGTCTACGTTGCCACGTGTGCGGCGGCTGGGCGCGTCTGCCGGCAGACTGTCCAGTGTGCCACGCAAAGGACCTCTCCTACGGCGGCGTAGGTACGCAGCGCGCCGAGGCCGCGCTGCAGGCCTGCTTCCCGCGCGCGAAGATTCTGCGCATGGATGCGGACTCCACGTCGCGCAAGTACTCGCATGACGACATACTCTCCGCGTTCCGCGCGGGCAAGGCGGACGTCCTCCTTGGTACGCAGATGATCGCGAAGGGGCTAGACTTCCCGAACGTAACGCTCGTGGGCGTGCTCAACGCCGACACTTCGCTCAACCGTCCAGATCCCCGCGCGAGCGAGCGCACCTACCAGCTGCTTGCGCAGGTGAGCGGACGCGCCGGGCGGGCCGAGAAGCCAGGTGAGGTGTACATCCAGACGTTCCAGCCTGACGCCGCGGCCATTGCCGCCGCCGCGAAGGGCGACTACGCCGCGTTCGCCGCCGGCGAACTTGAAGACCGCCGCACGGCGTATTTCCCGCCGTACTGTCGTCTCTCCACGCTCGTGTTCCGGTCTAAGGTGGAAACGCTCGCGCGCGACTGGGCGGATCTTTACGCGCGCTCCCTCGAAGGATGGGCGAAGAAGGCCAATGCAAAATCCGGCAACGAGGGATTCCGCGTGTCGGAGGCCGCCGAGGCACCGCTATCCAAGGCCGATGGCTGGTTCCGCTACCACGTGGTGTTGCGCACGCCCACGGCGAAGGCGGCGGTCGATGCCGTCAAGTGGCTGAAGTCGGTGCGCCCTCCGCCAGATGCGCTGCGCATCGCCTTCGATGTCGACGCCCTCAACTTGATGTGACACACCCCTAGCCTAAGACGCGGGGTTTTGCTATACTCTTCTCGCTTAGGGGAAGCGGCGCTCTCGCCGCTTCCCCAGCAGACATAGGCCGGGAACTGGCCCCAAGCCCACCCCCGACCGCATTTTAGTTTAGCATCAACGCTAACAAGCTGTTCTGGAAAATACTACCACTATTGTTCCAATATCCGGCAGGATACAAATGGCATGTACGCGAAGATGCGCCCACACGGGCGCATTTTCTCTCATGTATTTGTATCGGCCTGTGGTAGGGCTATCCAGAGTGCACGAGGAAAAGTGCGCTCTTTTTTCGTGCATCGGGCATGGGGTCCGGCGGTGGTAGGGCGGTCGCCCCGCGACCGCCGCAACAACGAGCGCGGAAAAACGGGAGGGGCCGCGCTTGTTGCGGCCGCAGGCACATGGCCAACAGAAATCTATCGGCGGCGAAAATAGCCAAACAGGACGAGTACTACACGCAGATGAACGACATACAGGTAGAAATCAACGCCTATCTCGATTTTGATGAAAACACATTCCGAGGTAAGACGGTCCTCCTGCCGTGCGACGATCCCAGGGAATCTCAAACTGCCCTCTGTGCGCAGTCGGGCATGAGGCAAACAAAACGAGGATGTGGCCATTCGATGAAATGGACGCCGACCATGTCACGGCGTGGTCGAAAGGTGGCGAGACCAACGCCTTGAACTGCCAGATGCTCTGCAAGACGCACAACCGAGCTAAGGGAAACCGCTAGCCACTTCCATGGCTGCGCAAGTTTTGATAAACTAACGGGGAACAGCGATGAATCAAGTAATCATAGATGCGATTAGGAACGGGCTGATGTGGATCGGCCTGGGCGCGTTGCTGTTGATTGCTGCTGTGTGTATGTCCGTCGGATTGCGCCGTGTGAGCAAAGCACTTTATGTACGGTTGAGTCCAGTCACCGTCGGCGTGTTCGCGGTTGCGGCGATATTCGCCACTTGCGAGGCACAAAAGCGGCTGCTGCGCGATGGCGGCAGTCGCGGGGCGACCGCCCTACCGGGTGTGACTGCGGAGGAGATTGCACAGGGATGGCGGCTTGAGAGCGTAGTGACGAATGACGCCGTTTCGTATGCGATGCCGACGAATGGAGTTGAGTACATGCCGTGGTCGCTTGGCGGCGGGTATGAGGCGCACTTTCCGCTTGACCTTGGCGATGATTTCGGATTTCCGTTCGGCACGGGCGTGGTGCG
>CAMKJU010000260.1 GCA_946413265.1 uncultured Lentisphaerota bacterium | reverse complement strand
GCTGGCATTGGCGCACGACGATATGACGGCGCAGCGGCTGATGCGCGAGGACGTAGTGGACAAGGTGCTGAAGCGCGATTTGCCGTCGCTGTACAACATCCGGAACGCGACGGAGCTGGAGCGCATTTTCCTTTATCTCTGCACTGTGTCTTCCGATATCGTCTCCATTGACGCTATTGCGAAAGAACTGAACGGCGTGTCGCGGCAAACGGTGGAAAACTACATCCAATATATGGAAAGCGCGAACCTGATCTACCGGAGCTGGCCGGTACAGCTCGCGGGCAAACGCATTCTGAAGGCGCGCGCCAAGGTGTATATCGCCGACGCCGCGATACGGAACGCTGTGCTGATGGACGAATCGTTGCTGAGCAATCCGACAGAGCTGGGGAAGATCGTGGAAACCTCCGTCTACAAGCATGTCGCTGCCTTCTATTACCGCGAGGCTACGTCCATCGGATATTTCCGAGACGGCGGCAAAGGCCATGAAATCGATATTGTCGTGGAGTATCCGCGCATCCGTCCCTTATTGATTGAAGTGAAATACCGGGAACAGGCGACAGTATCGGATCGGGATGCAATCAGCAAACTCGCGGACTCGGCAGCCGCCTCTTTTATCATTACGAGACGCGCAGAGGATTTCGGCATCCAAAAAGCGCCGTCCGGCGCCCCCATGCTCCGAATCCCCGCCTTCGCGTTCCTGTACCTTTTAGGCCACGCGGAGCAGACAGCATACCACGAAAGATTATGATTACCGCAAAAAGGCTCCGGCCGGGATTTTCCCAACCGGAGCCTTTTTTGTTTGATTTCAATTTTACACGTTCCCGTCCACCATTTCCTTCTGCTTCTTGTTCAGCATATCCGAAGCCTTCTCCACGATGACGTAGAGCACCGGGATCAGGAAGATGCCTACGGCGGTGGCGCAGAGCATTCCGCCGACGACGGCGATGCCCATGCCGTTTCTGGAGCCCGCGCCAGCGCCGGCGGCCACCGCCAGCGGGAGGCAGCCGAGGATGAAGGCGAGGCTCGTCATGATGATCGGGCGCAGGCGGAGACCCGCCGCCTTGATGGCGGCTTCCACCGGATCCATGCCCTCGTCCTTGTACGCTTTCGCGAACTCGACAATCAAAATCGCGTTTTTCGCCGCAAGGCCCATGATCGTGATCAATCCGATCTGCATATAGACGCTGTTTTCCTGCCCCATGATGTACTCGGAAAGATACGCGCCGAAGAGGCCCGTGGGCACCGTCAAGAGCACCGAGAACGGAACGCTCCAGCTTTCGTAGAGCGCGGCAAGGCACAGGAACACGAAGACGAGGGACATCAAGAGGACCTGCCCCATCTTCGACCCGGCCTTTTTCTCCTGGCGGCTCTGGCCCGACCAGTCGATGTTGAAGCCGGCGGGCGCGTTCTCGCGCACCACTTCCTCGATGGCGGTCAACGCCTGCCCGGAGCTGTAGCCGTCCGCGGGGTTGCCTTGGATTGTGATGCTGCGGGATGCGTTGAAGCGGGAAATAATCGACGCGCCGGTGTTGACCCGTGGATTCAAAAGCGTGTCCAGCGGAATCATCGTGCCGATGTTGTTCCGCACGAAGACGAATTTCGCCGCCTCGACTTCGTTGCGGTAAGTCGTGTCCGACTGGAGCATGACCTTGTACGTCCTGCCGAAACGGTTGAAGTCGTTGACCGCCGTGCCGCCGAAGTTCACCTGGAGCGCCGTGAACACGTCGGAGAGGTTGACGCCCAGCGTCTTGACCTTCTCGCGGTCGATGTCGAAATTGTAGCGCGGGGAATTGATGCGGAACGTGGTGTAAACGCCCTTCAAATCCGGCCGCTGGTTCGCCGCCGCCACGATTTTCTGGGCGACCGCGTTCAGCTCCTCGTCCGTGTGGCCGGACATATCCTGAAGCTGCAAAGAGAAGCCGCCGACGTTGCCGAGACCGGGGAGCGACGGCGGGTTGAAGGCGATGACCGACGCCTCCGGGTGGTTCATCGCGCCCATGCGGAAAATGTTTCCGATCAGCGCGTTGACGGAAAGATTCGGCGCTTTGCGCTCGCCCCAGTCCTTGAGCCCGACGAAGAGCGTGCCCGCGCTGGACTTCGCCGCCGACGTGGTGATGTCGTAGCCGTAGACCGTCATGACGTTGTCCACGCCGTCCATTTTCAGCACTTCCGCCGAGATCCGGTCCATCGTTTCCTCGGTGCGGTTCAGCGAGGTGCCCTCGGGAAGGGAAACCGCCGAGATGAAGAAGCCTTGGTCCTCCGCCGGGACGAAGGTGGAGGGCACGATCTTGTTCATCACATAAAGGCCCGCCACGAACACGGCGAGAATGACGACGGCAAGTTTCGCGTGGTCGATGAACCAAGCGACTTTTCCGGTGTAGTTCTCCTTCGAGCGGTCGAACCAGTCGTTGAACTTGTCGAAATATTTGTCAAAGAAGCCCTTTTTCGCGTTCGGGTCGTGGGGCTTCAGCATCGTGGCGCAGAGCGCGGGCGTCAGCGTCAGCGCGATGAACGCGGAGAGCGCCATGGAAACGGCGATGGTCAGCGCGAACTGCTTGTAGAGGACGCCCATCATGCCGCCGAGGAACGCCACCGGCACGAACACCGCCGCGAGGACGAAGGCGATGGCCACGACCGGCCCCTGCACCTCGTCCATAGCTTTCTGCGTCGCTTCCTTCGGGGAAAGATGCTCTTTCTCCATGTGCTCCTCGACGCTCTCGATGACGACAATCGCGTCGTCAACAACGAGGCCGATGGCCAGCACCATCGCGAACAGCGTCAAGGTGTTGATGGTGAAGTCGAGCAAGATGAACGCGCCGAAGGTCGCCACCAGCGACACCGGCACCGCCAGCATCGGGATCAGCGTCGCGCGCCAGCTTTGCAGGAAGACGAACACGACGACCATGACGATGACCAGCGCCTCGAAGAAGGTATGCGCGACCTCATT
>CAMKJU010000259.1 GCA_946413265.1 uncultured Lentisphaerota bacterium | reverse complement strand
GTCGAGAAGCCGTATCTCGACCTGGAGGCCGGAACGCTCCGCGCGGCGGAGAACCTCTCCAACAAGTACGGCTACATGAACATCCAGTTCGGCGCGTCGCCGACGGCACACGGTGAGTACACCCTCGACCTGAACGGAAAGACCGTGACCTGGAACGCGCCGCTCGCGGGCATGAGCGACGTGACGATCACGGGCGAAGGCACGTTCACGAGCGCGGCGACGCTCCAGTCCATCCCGCTCGGGAAGTGGACGGTCACGAACACGACGGCGACCGCCGACCTCTCCGGCGCGGCCGGCTTCGCGGGCGGGCTTTCCGTCGCGCCCGGCAGCTCGGCGAAGATCGCCGTCCCGGGCGAAGGGCTCGTGGAATGGGCGATGTTCACCAGCAGCCAGATTGCGGACATGGCCGCGCTCAAGGCGTACACGGGCGTGTGCCCGTTCGTGGGCACGACGCTCGCGCACGCCCATGCGTATTATGCGGAGGCGGCGAAGCCGATGACTGCCAACACCCGCTTCGTCTATCGCGGGCAGTTCCACGTCGATGCGGACAAGGCGGGCACGTGGTACTTCGCCGGCACCTACGACGACAACGTCAGCCTCTTCGTCGACGGGACCGAGGTGTTTACGACGACCGCTCCCGGTACGATCGGTACGGGGAACATCACGCTCACGGAGGGATGGCACGACTTCCGCGTGCTCGTCGCCGACGCCACGGGAGAAATCGGACCCAAGGCAGGGAACTGGAAGGCCGCCGGAATGGGCGTGGGCTGGAGCGTGGATGCCGCCGCCGAAGGTTCGACCGACGCGGCGCTCTACGCGAAGTTCGACACCTCGACGCTCGCGATGCGCCTCCCGCAGGGCGCGGCGGCGCAGACCGCCGTCCGCATGAAGGCGGCGCCGGTGAGCGATGGTTCGACGTACATGAACGAAACGCAGCCGTTCACGCTGTGTGACAGCGTGACGAACAACCTCGCGCTCCTCCACAACCTCAACGCCGATGGCATTGCCTCGGTGGCGAACAGCCAGACCGTCCACTATGAAGGTTACTTCCTCGTCCCGGAGGAGAACGCCGGCAGCTGGGCGTTCACTGGACAGTACGACGATTATCTGACGCTTGAGGTCGATGGCGTCCGTCGATTCAGCACGGGTGGTGCAAGCAAGTCCGCCACTGCCACGTTCGCGCTTTCCGCCGGTTGGCATTCGTTCCGCATTGCCGTGGTTGACGGCACGGGCAGCTACGGCGGCAAGCTGACGGACGACAACGGCAAGGTGTGCGCGCTCAAGGCCAAGCCTGCGAACGGCGCGAAGACGCTGGCGTTCGACGGCGGGAACTTCCGTCTCGCGTACAGCGCGGCGGACGCGCAGAAGATGTGCGCGGCGGGCCTCGGCGGCGAGATCGACGTCGGCGAGGGCGCGACGCTCCAGAACGACGTGGCGGCGGGCTTCTGTCCGATCTACGGCACGCTGAAGGGAAGTGGCACGCTTTCGGGCGCGTTCCGCTTCACCGGCACGACCAACTGCTGGGCGGTGACCCAGTCCAGCGTACGCGAGCTCGCCCGCGTCGAGTTCGCGAACCCGACGAAGGAGACCTTCACGGGCCTCAAGACGCTCAATGTCACCTTCAGCGACAAGCCGACCAAGGCCTTGTATTACCTTACGACCGCCACGGTTGACGGTCTGACCGAGGCCGACCTCGAGGGTACGGCAGTGACTGTGGCTGACGGCGAGCACGACTACTCCGCCAACTTCGCGCTCACGGTGGTCGGCGGCCGCCTTGCCCTCGCAAACTCCAAGCCGTCCGGCACGTACATCATCGTGCGGTAGCCGGTTCCGGAAAGTCCGGAAAATCCGGAAAGTCCGAAAGTCCGGAAAATCCGGTAGCCTCGCCGCGACCCGGGATTTTCGGCTTGCGGGCGGCGGTGTGATTATGGTATCATTCAAGCCGTTCAAATGTTGAAGAGGTAGCCTTTGAAGAAAGTGATTGCAAAAAACAGCAAGAAGCAGGTGCGTGTCGGCAAGACGGGGCGCAAAGAGGGGCTTTTGCCGCCGCCCGTGGGGACGAGCGACTGGGCGACGTTTTCACGCGATTCCTATTGTGTTGACAAGACGCTCATCCTGAAGGACCTCATCGACTCGAAGTCGCGCGTGGTGCTGTTCACGCGTCCGCGGCGTTTCGGCAAGACGACCACGCTGAAGATGATCCGTGCGTTCTACGAGGGCGAGGCGTCGCTGTTCCGCGACAAGAAGATCTGGGCGGCGGGGGCTAAGTACCGCAAGGAGCAGGGCAGGCATCCCGTGATCTTCCTGTCGTTCAAGGACATCAAGCAGACTACTGTAGAAGAGGCGTTCGCCCGCCTTGCCGCCGTAATCGGCGACGAGGTCGCCCGATTTGCGGATTGCATCGAGAACGGATGGGGAAACGGGGCCAAGAAACGGTCGTTGCGCAAGGTGATAAACCGCGAGGGGACGAAGGACGAGCTTTCCGAATCGCTCGGACTCCTCTCCGAGGCGGTCCATGCTTTCACGAAGAAGCTCCCCGTCATCCTGATCGACGAGTACGACCAGCCAATCACGACAGCCTCGACGAACGGATTCTACGACGAGATGTGTACCTTCATGCGTGTGTTCCTTTCGGGTGCGCTGAAGGACAACGAACATTGCCACATTGGGATCATGACGGGCGTCCTCCGCGTGGCGAAGGAGGGGATCCTCTCAGGTCTCAACAATCCTGCGGTCTGGACGGTCTTTGAGCCTCAGTACGCGCAGTATTTCGGCTTCACCGAAACCGAGGTCGCCGAGATGGCGCGGTACTACGGTGCCGAGGACAAGCTGCCGGAGATCAAGGCCTGGTACGACGGCTACGATTTCGGCGGCACGGAAATCTACAATCCGTGGAGCGTGCTGCGGTATTTCCAGTGCAATTGCAAGCCCGACGCCTACTGGCTCGACACGAGTTCCAACGATCTCATCACCGAGATTGTGC
>CAMKJU010000258.1 GCA_946413265.1 uncultured Lentisphaerota bacterium | reverse complement strand
TTGTTTACAGGGGTGTGGGAATTTTCATGCCCGAAAAAGTGGGGAACCTCCAAGGGATTTTGAAAATTTGAAGTTTTGCGCGCGGGGCGCAGAGATTGACGAGAGACGCGAGACGATAGACGCGAGCGGAGACTTGAAGACGTGAGACTATGAGGTAATGCGGCTTCGCCAATGTCTCATCGCTTTCCTTGAAAGCTTCCTGACATCCAATGCCGCCCACAAAATGATATGGGTATCAAGCAAATACTTCATCGGCAGAGCTCTCGAAAAGGCTTGCAATCTCCTCATCCATCATGCGGTCTTCCTCCATTGTCGGCACACGACATTCACCTTCGGCTATTCCAAGCTTGCGCTTTCTCGCAGATGGTTTGCGAGTGGATAATTCAAGGACGTACATTTTCAAAAGCCGGGCAAGCGTAGTTCCGCAGGAACTCGCATACATCTTGGCATCATCTATGACCGTCGCCGGTAATTGCAACGTATAACTCATCTGATGTCACCTCCTGTATAAAACGAACTTTTTCACCTCAAAACGATACGAACCGCCCTTAATGGGGCAAGACGAAAATAGTATGCCACATTCCCCCGCCCAACGCAAGCGGGGATTTTGGGAAGTTGAAGTTTCGCGCACGGGGCGCAAAGATTGACGAGAGACGCGAGATGATAGACGCGAGCAGAGACTTGAAGACGTGAGACTATGAGGTAATGCGGCTTTGCCAATGTCTCATCGTCTCACGTCTCGGCTCGTCTCTCGTCTATCGTCTCACGTCCGCGCGTACACGCCCACACTTCACCAGTCAGCGTTGCCAACCGTGCTTGTCGGCGAAGTCCATGTAACGGCCCCAGTCGTAGGGCGTTAGGAAGTGCTTGCCCGTGCGCAAGTGGTACGAGACGCATCCCGCCTGCTGCGGCGTCTCCGGGTCGGGCCATTTGTCGGACACAAGCCCCTTCTTGCCGTAGAGTTCCCACGCCGGCGAGGCCAGCTTCGCCGCCCACCATTCGCCGAGCTGCCCGCACCAGTGGTCCTCCGTGGCGGAGCCGATGCAGACGAGACGCGGGGCGATGAGCGCGATCATCTGGTGCTGGTCGAAGTCCATCTCCATCTCCTTGCCCGCGTACTTGCGGAAATTGCGACAGAACCAGTAGTGGAAGCGCGTGGGGCCGGAAATCACGTCGATGCTCTCGGACCGGGGCAGCGGGATGTGGTTCAGCTTCGCGCCGCCGCATCCCGACTCATTGGAACAGGCCATCGCGAAGCGCTTGTCGGTCACGCCCGTCCAGAGCGCGGTCTTGCCGCCGCGCGAATGTCCCACCGCGCCGACGTGCTTTGCGTCGATGAGCGGCTCGGTCTCCATCCAGTCCATCACGCGGCTCGCGCCCCATGCCCACGCGGATATCGTCGCCCACGAATCGGGGCCGCGCTCGCTTTCCGGCTGCACCGCCTTGAAGACGCCCTGCGAGAATCCGGCGTTCGACTTGTCCGCCGCCACGCGGATCACGCTGAACGCGGCCGTCGCGTAGCCGCGGTCGATTAGCTGCTCGACGGGCCAGTATTCACTCGTCGTGACGGCACCGTCCGCGTCATATTTCGTGTAGAAGTCGATCGCGATGTAGACGAACGCCGGCGTGGGCTTGCCCGTCTTCGGAATGTAGGCCGTAATGGGGAAGGAGTGCTTCCCGTTCGGCCCGTCGTACGTCACGCGCACGTGTTTGCAGATCGCCTTGCCGCCGAACGCCTCGCTTTCGCGGTACGTCTTGAACGACACGCGGCCGCGCTCGTTGGCGGCCGCGGGACGCCGTCCGTACTCTTCGCGCTCGAACCGCTCGCGCAGTTCCGGCGCACGGACCTTCTCCCAATCGGCAAGCGTCTTGACGTCCTTGCCGTCGAACGTCTTCATCAGCGCGGGGACGTTCTGCGGCTGCGGCAGGTTCGCGGGACGCGCGTCTTTCTTGATGAGACACGGCTGGAACTCGCCAATGTCGATCCACGGGTGGCCGTCCTTCGTGGTGAACTTCGCATCCGCCGTGTAGGTGTAGCGCGGACCGCCGCCCGGATCGCGGGAGTGGAACACGATTTTCCAGTTGCCAGACTTGTCCTTGAAGAGCGAGTGGTGACCCGTACACTGGTACTTGCCCTTGGGCGCGAGGATCGGCCCCTTCCCCTGCTTGACATACGGCCCCTTCACGTTCGTCGCCGTGGCGAGGCACACGTTGTAGTTGTCGTCTATCACGTGGTGGCTCGAATAGGTGAGCCAGTAGATGCCGTCCTTCTTGATGAGACACGGCCCCTCGGCGATGGACCACTTGGAGAACCTTGGATCGGCCCTGTTCATCTCCCAGTCCTCCTCGGCGCGGATCAACTTGCGCTGCGTCTCGGGCTTCGCGTGCAGGAGGTCTTTCTCCAGCTCGCAGATCCACACCTCGTTGCCCGCGTAGAAGTGCGCGTAGAGCATGTACGGCGTGCCGTCGTCGTCGAGGAAGAAGGAGTTGTCGATGTTGCCCTCCGGGAAAAACGGCTTCTTCTCGGGATTCCTGAACGGACCGAGCGGCGAATCGCCCACGTCCACCGTCACCTTCTCCTCGGCGGAGTGGAAGAGATAGTACTTGCCCTTGTACTTGTGCATCTCGGGCGCCCAGAAGCGGTTACTTCCGAATCCGTTTCCGTTCACGTAGGCGCGGCCGAACTTGTCGCGCCCCTGGTCTGGCAGCCACTCCTTGAGGTCGGTGGAGGTGTAGACCGTGAGGCCTACAGTGTCGCCGGACGAGAAGTACAGGTAGTATATCCCGTTCTCCAGATGGATGAACGGATCGCCGCCGCACACGCGCTGCGGCGCGGCACCCGATGCGTTGAGTACGATGGTAACAACAGACGCCGCCGCCACAAGCGTCGTGCAAAAGGTTTTACGAATTGACATTGATTTATCCTCGCGTTCAGACACCCGCCTTCTTGCGGATTTCCTTGATGATCGGCGCGACCGCGAACTGCGGACGCTCGAAGCACGAGTAGAGCTTCTTC
>CAMKJU010000257.1 GCA_946413265.1 uncultured Lentisphaerota bacterium | reverse complement strand
GCGTCGCCTCGCTTGTTTGTGTAAGGACTTCGTATTATAGCGAAGATCATTCAGGAGAGGCGACACTTTTCTGCACCGTCTCACGGAAGATGAGGGGCTGGTGCGATGGGAAAATGGTGCTCGGCGCGGGGGTGCCTCGACAGCCGCGAAAAAATTGGGGAACCTCCAATTCGCGCCCATCTTGACATGGGAATTCGGTATGTTGTATAATGTGCGGCATGTTGAATAAGCGCAAGATTCCATACGGTGTCATCAACTGGGCCGAGATTGTCCGCGAATGCCTGTTCGTGGACAACACCCGCTACATCCGCGAACTCGAGGCTATCAAGACGCCCGTGTTCCTGCGTCCGAAGCGGTTCGGCAAGTCCGTCGTCTGCTCGATGCTCGCGCACTACTACGACGTCGATCTCAAGGACCGCTTCGACGAGCTCTTCGGAATGACCGACATCGGGCGCGACCCGACGCCGCTCCGCAACTCGTTCCTCGTGCTGACGTTCGACTTCTCGACTGTGCAAGTGGGTACGCTCGCCGAGGTCTGCGGGAATGTGGGCTACAACTGGTTTGACGTGAAGGGTTGAAAGGTGCGTAGCGACGGCGCCCTCGCCGTCGGAGAAAAATTTAAAGCGGCGGCGATGCCGAAATCAGAACAAACCAAACAATTTAACAAGGAGAAAGGCGATGAAGCTTCTGAAAATGAGTGAAATCGGGGGACGTAAATTATTCGCGTTCCTTCGAGGAGGGGACGCAATGAGCCGTACCTCCATGAAGGCTGTGTGCCTTGGCGCGTTCGCGCTGACTTGTTCATCTCTTTTTGCGGCCAATGCCGCCACGCTGCAAGTCGCGATAAGCGGCAGCGACGTGAATGTCACGGCGCCCGCCGGCGCGCTGGACGACACGTCGAAGATTTACCTCGCCTGGGGCGCAACCGACTTCGGGGACGACATGGCCTCGTGGCCGTCCGCGAACCGTGCGCTCTATTCGGGCGCGGTGTCGTCCGCCGCCGCAACCTACACCTTCGACGGCACGGGGATTCCCGCCGGGTCGATCGTCCGCGCATTCGCCACCTCCGACATCCGCCTCATCGACAGCTGGGTGAAGATTGCTGCGAACCAGTACATCAACACGGGAATTCCCGACAATTCGGCATACGGCGTCGATTTCAAGTATCGCTACGACGGCACGAGTACGGGCGGGGCCTATTCGTCTGTCATCGCGAGCGGAGTGGACCAGTTTACGATCGGCAGATACAATAACGATAAACTTTTCTATCTCCGTTACGGCGGAAACAACGACAACAACGGCGGAGATGGATACTCTGATGCCGATAAAGGGGGATTCGCCCTGCCTGACACGACGAATCCGCATGTTTACCGTGTTTTCGGCGGCTCGTCATATCTTGACGGCAATACGGTAAAGACAGGCCTCAACAACGGAACGCAGGCGAAGAAGGGTTCGCCGCGCGGCGTATTGGCAAAGACGGGCAAGACGATTCTTCTCGGCGTGTCGTGGGTGAAAACGGGGGCGGGGAATGACCTTTCCGGTCGCTATTGCCACGGCGAATGGCATTACGCGAAGGTGCTGAATTCAAGTGGCAACGCGCTTGTCAACCTCGTGCCCGCGCTGCGTGGCGACACGGCGTCGCCCGAAGCGGGCTTCTACGACACCGTGTCCGGCACGTTCTTCGCGAAGTCCGGGACGGGCGGTGCGCTTGCCTACGACACGTCGGCCTCTGTCACGAACACGATCGCCAAGCCCGCCGCGTTTTCCGCCGCGATTGCGACCGGCATGACGGCGTACTGGACCGGCGCCGGCGACCGCCAGAACGTCAACGACCCCGCCAACTGGTCCTGCACGGACGCGACGGGTGCGACGGTCGTCTCCGCGCCCGATGTCCGTACGCTCGTGAAGATCGAGGGCGCGACGATGTTCAACGTCCCCGCCGGGCAGACGCTCTCCTACGCCAGTATCGAGTTCAACAACGTGTCGCTTGCGGCGGACTGCGACTGGCGCGGCCTCGCCGCCGTCAACACCCCCGTCGCCCCAGTCGCCCTCACATACCTCGACGCACCGAGAGGCTCCTACATCGACACTGGCTTCAAGCCGAACGAAAAGACGCGCGTCGTCCTCGACGTCACGGTGCGCGGCAACAAGGAATATTGGTTCGGCGCGTGGAATACCAGCTACAACACCGGCGCATACGCCGTCTGCAACGACGAGGGCGGCATTTACTCTGGATTCGGTAACAGCGGAGGCGGCTCGCAGCCCGTCATCGCCAACGGACGCCACACCATCGATTTCGACGGCGGCGTAGTGAAGGTCGACGGCAATGTGCATACCGACCGCTCCGGACAGGTATTCCAGGTGAACTACAACCTCTACCTCTTCGCGCAGAACCGGATAGGCGTCGCGACGCCACGCACCGGTCAGACGACCATCCGCCTCCATGCCTGCCAGATCTACGACAACGGCACGCTCGTGCGCGACTACGTGCCGGTGCGCTTCGGCGGCACGGTATGCCTCTACGACCGCTGCACGAAGTCCTGTTCCTACAACGCCGGAAGCGGCACGTTCGCGAGCGACGACGCCGGTACGGCACTTCCTGACGTAGTTTCCTTCGACTCCTCCATCGACCTCGCCGGCCATAAGCTGACGCTCGCCCACATCGCCGGCACGGGCGAGATCACCGACACCGTCGGAGGCGGCGAGCTGTGGATCGACGTACCCGCCGGGAGCGCGCCGGAGAACACCGGGCTTTCGTTCACAGGTTCCCTCAAGCTCGTCAAGGACGGCGCGGGCGCGTTCACGGCGTCCAAAGCCGGACAGACCTATACCGGCGGCACGGTCGTCATGAACGGTCTCGCGAAGAGCGGCGTCGCCGCCGGGCCGTGGGGGCCGTCCGAGGCGCTCGTCACGGTGGCGGACACCGGGGCGGCGTTCGACTGGAACGGCGTCGTGAGCGCGTCCGCCACACCTTACAGTTTCGACATCAAGGGCACGGGCATCGCCAACGGCGGCGCGATCGTGTTCACGCCGGGGACAGGGGCGAACCACACTGCCTACTGCCTGGCAGGCCTCACGCTCTCTGGCGACGCGCTCGTGGTCGATCCCGCCGCCGGACGA
>CAMKJU010000256.1 GCA_946413265.1 uncultured Lentisphaerota bacterium | reverse complement strand
TACGCTTGCTGTCACGGCTCGGCGGGACGCCTCGCCCCACCAGGCGGCGCGCTCGATGATCGCGCCCTACCGCACGATGATGTACGTGCCGCGGGCGAGGCGAATCTTGAGGTCTCCGTTCTCGACGAAGCAACCGAAGCGGACAGCCGGTTCGCCGTTAACGGTCACGCGCACCTTCTGCGCGGCAGTCTCAGCCGTGAGGCCGCCAGCCGGGCCCACCTTCACCTTGCTGCGCGTCGGCTTCTCGGTGAAGTCAACCGTGATCGCGCCGACGTCGGCGAGGTAGTCCGCCGCAGGGTTGGTGAACGCCAGCACCGTGGAGAGGTCGTTCGCGTTCGGCGCGACGTTCAGGAACGCGAGCGTGCCGCCGTCGAACTTGAACGCGCCGCTCATCGTCGCGCCCGTGCCCGTCGCCGTCACGTCGCCATAGACCGTCGCCGCGCCGGTGGCCGCGTTCGCGAGCGTCGCGCCCGAGGCGAGCGTCACGCCGCCCTGGATGTAGCCGTCAGGACACACCGTCATCGGAAGCGTCGCCTCGCTGAAGAGCGTCTCCGTCCCGCCAGCCACCTGGTAGGAGACCGGCTTCTTGTTCTGTCCGCTCCACGGACCGGCGTTGCCGGTGAAGTCCGCCGTCTGGATGCGGAACTTGTGCCAGCCCTGTGCGAGCGTGACAGTGTAGGAGAGCGTGTTGTTGCTGTCGCCCGTCAGTCCCGAATCCACGCCGTCGATCCACAGCGCCGCGCGGTCATCGTAGTTGCTGCGGAACGTCCACGCCTTGCCCGCGTTCTCCGCCGTCACGTAGAACCAGCCTTCGTAGCGGTTCACCGTGTAGCCGTTCATGTACGTCGCGTCGTCCTTGCCGTACCACGTGAGCTTCTGGATGTTGTTCGTGATGCAGCAGAAGTCCCACGCGAAGTCGTCACGCTTGAACGTGCTCGCCGTGACGTCCGTCGCCGTGCCCTTGTAGTGGCTCCAGCGGATCGTGTTCGCGTTGTTCGGGTCGCCCATGTCCGCGGCCGGACGCATCTTCAGGTTCTTCACGTTGAAGCGCGCGTAGGCGGACATCGTGGGATCCTTGTATCCGACCGTGTGGTAGGCATGGTTGGCCGCAGGACCGAATCCGCCGGTGTTGTCGGAGATCACGTGGCGGAAGGAATGCCATCCGGCCGTCGTGATTTCCTTCGAGCCGGAGACGGTGTCGCAGTCCCCCGTGGAAAGCAGCACGCGCTCGCCGTCGATCCACAACGCCACGCGGTCGTCGCACCGGCCCTCGAACGTCCACGTGCCGAGTTTCGACTCCTCGACGTAGAACTGCCCTACGGCATACGTAGCCGAGTAGTTCATGTCGCCGAACGGGCGCGCCCCGGAACCGTAGTTTGTGAAGAGCAGCGTCTCGTCGTGCGTAATCGTGCCGCGCGTGGTGCCGCCCGGCTTTTTGTTGAAGCGTCCGACGATGCTGTCGGCATGGGCAAGGTCGCGGTTGCCGAAGTCGCGCGCGGTGAACACCGCGCTGCGGTTCGTGGCGATGTTGACGGATACGCTCGCGCCCTCGCCGATGTCGAGTCCGCCGAGAAGCGACGCAGCGCCCTGAAGGCCGGCAGTGAATCCGTCGCCGACAGTCCACTTGCCGCCGACGACGCCCTGCATCTCCTTGTTGCCGACGAGCGTCCCCGTGCCAGCGAGCGTCACGTCGCCGTCGCCCGTCAACGCGGTGTTCCACGTCGCCGTCGTGCCGTTCGTCTGGGTGAGCGTCCACCCGTTCGCGTCGCCATCCTTGAAGCAGGTGGAGATGAAGTGCGGGATCGACCAGTTGGCGGAGGCGTTGAACGCGCCGCCCTTCAGGACGATCTGCCCCTCGTCCGTGTTGTCCTCAAACCGCGCCAGGAATCCCGAGCCGCCATAGTTGAACGTGCCGCCGTTCTGGATGAAGCGCGAGGTGTTGTATCCGCCGAGCGCCTGGTCGCTGTTGCGCAGACGAATCGGCGCCTTGGGGACGTTCATCGTGCCGGAATTCATGATGAAGTCCGAGTGCGGTCCGTTGTGGGCGATGTAGAAGAGGTCTTCGGTGAGGTTCACCGTGCCGCCGTCAACGGTAAACACAGACTTGATGCTGCCGCTCGTGCTCGTGCCGTTGTCGCCGACGCAGATCTTTGTCGTCGTGAGCGTCGTGCCCGCCCCGATTGTGAGGTAGCCGGAGGCGATACCGCCCCAGCCCAGATAGAGACCTCCACTGGAACCGGTCAGCGCGCCGATGTTGATCGTCGAATTGAGGAACGTGACGTCAACCGTGGAGTCCGCGACATCCGCGACGCCAAAGGCGAAGGCATTGATGTTCGCGCCGGTGTACGTGCCGCTCTGACGGAGGCGCACGATTTCAGAGCCTTGGGCTCCGTTCAGCGTCCAGCCGGTCGCCGGCACGCCGCCTTCCAGATTCGCAGTGCCGCCCGACACCCCCAGCGTGCCGTTGATTGCGCCGGTGTAAACGGCAGTGCCGCCGGTATGGGTGAGCGTCGCGCCGGAGGCGACCGTGATGGGGCCGGCAATCGTGGGCGTGCCAGCGCCGACACTGATGGTGTTCACGCCCGAGTCCGCCACAATGGGAAGCGAACGGGGATAGGCGTTGTAGAAGATGATCTTTCCATCCGCAAGGTGGACGCCGTCGGAAATGTTGTACGTGTAGGTATCCGGTCCCTCAAACTGCACCACGCCGCCGTCCGCGATCAGGAGCGAACCGAGCGTCACGTCGGTATAGACAATTCCAAACGCGCTGGTGTTCTTCACCGTGAGAGTCTTTCCGGGACCGTATATCGTGCCACTGTTCCGCACATAGCCGGAAAGACCGCCGCGCACGTCGTATCGCACCGTTCCGCCCACCGATGCATCGTCGTCGAGGACGAGCTGGCTGAGGGCGCGGTAGCTGGGAAGATTGTCGTTGACGATGGCACCCTTGCCCTCGAAACCGTCGCCGGCGATCTGGACGATCTTCTCGCGCGTCACCTTGGAACGCGCGTCGTCGGTAGTGGAAGAGTTGTTGTAGTTGAGGTCGAGCGTGCCGCCGTCCGCCACGACAAGCGGCGACGTGTCCGCCGTTGCGCCGAGCGGGCCGGAGAGATTCTCGCCGATCTTGAACACGCCGTTCGAGACGACGATGGGCTGCGCGTCGAGTCCG
>CAMKJU010000255.1 GCA_946413265.1 uncultured Lentisphaerota bacterium | reverse complement strand
AACGAGGTGTTCGACCCGCAGCGTCCGGACACGTTCCGCGAGGAGGTGTGAAGGAGATGAAGAAGTTGAAGGTCATGACGGTTGTCGGGACGCGTCCCGAGATCATCCGTCTCGCGTGTGTGATGAAGGCGCTGGAGGCGAGTCCGGCGATCGACCACGTGCTCGTCCATACGGGACAGAACTACGACTATGAGCTGAACGAGGTGTTCTTCAAGGACCTCGGTCTGCGAAAGCCCGACCAATTCCTGAGTGCGGCGGGACGCAACGCCACCGAGACGGCGGGAAAAATCCTCGAGGCGATCGACCCCGTGTTGGAGGCGGTGAAGCCGGACGCGTTTCTCGTCCTGGGCGATACGAACTCGTGTCTCTGCACGATCGCGGCGAAGAAGCGCCACATCCCGATCTTCCACATGGAGGCGGGCAACCGCTGCTTCGACCAGCGCGTGCCGGAGGAGTCGAACCGCAAGATCGTTGACCACATCAGCGACATCAACCTCTGCTACAGCGACATCGCCCGCGAGTACCTGTTGCGCGAGGGGCTGCCGCCCGACCAGGTGATCAAGACGGGCAGTCCGATGTGCGAGGTGCTTGCCGCGCAGATGCCGAAGGTGAAGCGCAGCGCCGCGAAAGTGCTGAAGGCGAACGGCGTCGCGAAGGGGAAGTACTTCGTGGTGAGCGCGCACCGCGAGGAGAACATCGCGGAGGAGTGTCATTTCCTCGGACTCGTCGAGGCGCTGAACGAGATCGCCGCGACGTACAAGCTGCCGATCATCGTCTCCACGCACCCGCGTACGCGCAAGATGATCGAGAAGAAGGGCGTGACGTTCGACAAGCTCGTGAAGCTGATGAAGCCGATGGGCCTCACGGAGTACCTTGCCCTCCAGCTGAACGCGAAGGCGGTGCTGAGCGATTCGGGCACGATCAGCGAGGAGTCGAGCATCCTCGGCTTCCCGGCGCTCAACCTGCGCGAGGCGCATGAGCGTCCGGAGGCGATGGAGGAGGCGGCCGTGATCATGACGGGCCTTTCGAAGGAGCGCATCCTCCAGGGCCTTGCGCAGCTGACGGTGTGCGGCAAGGTGCGCCACGTGGCGGACTACTCGATGCCGAACGTGGGCGAGAAGGTGGTGAAGATCATCCTCTCCTACACCGACTACATCCGCCGCCGCGTGTGGATGGAAAAGTAGGTTGTGGCCTACGCTTCTTCGAAGCTTCGGCGTGGCACCAGCCTTCCCCTTCGGGTTCGTCTCGTCTTCGCCTTACGGCTTGCCGAGCCGAAGCTCAGCTTCGCTGAGCGAAGGCTGGTGGAGGTGGGGGGAGTCGAACCCCCGTCCGAAACGGCTTTGGCCAAACATCTACGCGTGTATTCCGCCTTTGATCTCGCATCCGGTACGCCGACGAACGGGCTTATCCGGACGCAACCGCTCGGTTATACGTGACCCAAACGCGCGAACGGAGCGCCCAAGGGCAAGTCCTGCTGAATGAGGCTTCCCCGCCTAGCAGGCGTCAGCGGTTCAGCCGGTGGCCGTTAATTAGGCCGCCATGCGGTAATCGTTGTTCGCAATTACTCTTTTTTCCCGTTTTTTAACGAGGCCAACGAGAATCCTCGACGCGCAATCTGGTCTCCACGCATCCCGTCGAAACCGGATCACCCCCAAGTTCCCTTGAGGAAAAACGGCGCATATTATCCTCTTTCCCGCCCTCCATGTCAAGGGGGACGGGAATATTTTTCAAAATTGCCTAAAATCTCTTTTTTGCTATACTGTTCGCCAAAGGAAAACCAGCGAAGTGAATCCAAACAGAAAGGTCAGTGCAATGAGAGCGAAAGTTGTCGTGGTCGCCGTTGCGGCGGCGGTTTCCGCAGTCTGCGCGGCGGAAGGGGACGCCCGGTTCCCGTTCGTGGTTTCGTATGGCGGCGCGGACAACGCCTCCAGCGTGGCGCACCTCCTCGACGCGCCCGCAGGCAAGCACGGCTTCGTGCGCGTGGTCGGTCATGAATTCGTGACGGACGCGGGGCCCATCCGCTTCAACGGCACAAACCTCACCGGCCCCGCGAACTTCCCGGAGCATGACGTCGCCGACCGCCTCGCCGCGCGCTTCGCCCGACTCGGCATCAACTGCGTGCGCCTGCACTTCATGGACACCTGGTACAAGAACTTCATGGACCGGCGTCGGCAGTGCATCCTCGACGACGACTCCAAGACCCAGCGCAAGCTCTCCGCCGCGCAGCTCGACAAACTCGACCACCTGATTGCTGCCTTCAAAAAGCGCGGCATCTACGTGAACATGAACCTCCACGTAGGACGCACCCTCGACGCGCGCGACGGCGTCCCCGTCGGCTCGCCGTGGGCGAACAAGACCGTGGGGCAGTTCTACCCGCGCTGCATTGAACTGCAAAAGGAATACGCGCGCGACCTGCTCACGCACGTAAACAATTACACGGGCAACGCCTACACCGATGAGCCCGCCATTGCGATGATCGAGATCAGCAACGAGGACCGCGGCCTCGTCGTCACTCGTCGCCGCATGGGCATCAAGAAGCTCGCGAAGCCTTTCCAGGACGAGTTGGAGCGTCAGTGGAACGAATGGCTGAAGAATAAGTATTGCGGCCCGCTCGGCGAGCGGGCCCTACCGGGCGATATGGTAGGGTCGCCTCGCCGAGGCGACCGTGATGGCGGCCCGCTCGGCGAGCGGGCCCTACCAATTCTCTCGGTTGAGCCGAGCTATACCAAGACGTTGGGGGAGATTGTTGATTTGCTTGAAACGTTCGTGGACGAGCCGCAGACGCTCAACGTGCCGGACCAGCGGGACGGCTTCGCGAAGAAGCTCTACGCGACGTACCTCAGCTACCTGCCCGAAGACCAGTTCTCCTACCCCCTCACGATGCACTGCGACAACCGCGGGAGCTTCACGGAGATCCTGCACACCGCCGAACGCGGACAGGTAAGCGTGAACGTGTCGCGTCCGGGCATCGTGAAGGGACAGCACTGGCACCACACGAAGCACGAGAAGTTCCTCGTGGTGAGCGGCGAGGGGGCGATCCGGTTCCGCAAGATGGACGACCCCGCCGCGCCGGTGATCACGTACCGCGTGAGCGGCGCGAAGCTGGAGGTCGTGCGCATCCCGCCCGGCTACACGCACAACATCGAGAATCTGGGAACGACGGACATGGTGACGGTGATGTGGGCGAACGAGGTGTTCGACCCGCAGCGTCCGGACACGTTCCGCGAGGAGGTGTGAAGGA
>CAMKJU010000254.1 GCA_946413265.1 uncultured Lentisphaerota bacterium | reverse complement strand
GATGAAGAGCTGCGGCTCCTTGAAACCTTCCTTTTTCATCTGCTGCTGATGCCGCTTCGCCTTGCCCTCGTCAAGCTCGCAGAGCGCCGTCACCTCCACGCCCGGCACGCGACACAGGCGATGCACCGCCGCGCCGCCGCGTCCGCCCGTGCCGACCACGGCCACGCGGATCCTCTCCAGCTTCGGCGCGACGAATCCGGCGAGCGACGCTCCGCCCTGCGCCGGCGCTGCCTTCGCCACGGCACCTCTTCCGACCGCCGCAGCGGTCACGGCCCATGCCGCGCGTTCGAGAAACGCCCGGCGGCCGATATCTGACGTTGAACCTGTTTTCATGTCCTTCTCCTTATACGAGGTAATTCATAAACCTCTCTTTCGTGGCGTCTGCGGTTCAGGCTACCCAGCCTGAAAAAAGCCGCATAACTGCAAAAACACAATCAAGAAACTCACGGTGAAGATTGTAGCAAAAATCCCTCTGACGACGCAAGCAGAAAATGCATTTTCTTTGAGGGGGGGATACATTTTTTGCACTTTATCATTGCATTATCATTTCCCTCCATGGACGTCACTGTATCAGGATGACGAGGCCGCTCTTGAAGTACAGGCCGCAGTCCTTCTTTACGAAATACCCGGTCTTGCGTCCACCGGAAAGCACAAACCTCACGCTGTCGATGTTTTCGGGCTCCGAACCCTCAGGCCATTCCAGAAGCGGCTCGCGCGACGAGACGGTGCGTGAACCGACGTCGAGGCACACCGTGGCGCCCTCCTCGAATCCAATGACATTCTTTCCGGAGGTGAAGGCCGACTTCATGTTGAACGGACCGCTCACGGACGAAATGTCAAGCGTGGAGCCGTTCTGCATCGTGCAGCCATAGAAATAGTGATGTCCGGTCGGCGGTGTGAACGTTCCCGTCACATTGAGCGCCGCATTGCCGTTGTTCAACCCGTATGCGTACGCCGGGATATAGTCATGAACCGTGAGGGCATATTCCAGATTCAAGGCGCTGCTCACCTTGAAGTCCACATTCGGCATGTTGATCGCCTGACGCGGATGAAGCCATCCGCCGTACTTGATGTCGATCATGCCAGGACCATTGACGGCATGGCCCACGTCCAACGTCTTGTTGACAGCAATCTCGACGTTCAAGGTGTTGCCGTTGAGGTCAAGTGTGGTCCAGTAAAGGGTGTCGGCATCCACGTGAATGGTCGAGTCCGCACCGAGATAGTGATGGGCAAGGTTCATTGACCGCGAACCTGTTTGGTAGTGGTTTTTTGCGTTGTAGATGCGCCCGCCGTTATTGGAGACGGAATGGTAACCCCAACCGACACTTCCGTTGATGTCTAGCGTTCCGTCCTGTTCCGGCACAATCAATGAATTCCTCGGGACGACGTAATTGGTCGCATCCTGAGTGTTGACCCTGAATGTGCCCTCCGCAATGCGCGTCTGCCCGGTGTACGACTGGCGTATCTTCGTGGCGACAAGCGTGCCCTCGCCCTTCTTGACGAGCGTCAGCTTGCCGGTGAGCGCCACGGCCACATTGTCCGATGTGGATTCGGCGGACACGTCCACGCACAGTTCGCCGTTCCCCGTCGAATCTGTGATCGTGCCGGAACCCGCGAGCGTGGTGAGCGCAAGTTTCTTGCCCTTCAAGTCGACAGATCCCGCGACTCTGGTGAGTCCGCTCCAGTCACAGTCTGCCGTGAGCGAGCAGTTGAGCGAAAGAGTCGCGTAGCGGAACGTCGCATCGGACGGGATATCGACCTTCACCGGCCCTGCAATCTCGACCGCCGTGAACACTCCGGGGAGCGCATTGGGAACCACCTGCCCGTCGCCGTCTCGGCATACCCAGTTGCCGGGCTTGGAGACGTCGGCGTCAACCGCACCTGCCCATATCGCCGTGGCCACCCTTCTGTCAGGCGAGCCGTAGAAGATGCCGTCGTCGTTCGCCACAAGATCCACGCCGTTCGCCGCCGTCGCCTCGTCCCACTGGAACGTGGTGTCGGCAGGCGCCGCGGCCCACGAGACAACCTGATCGCCCACTTCAAAAGTGCGTCCGTGCACGTCAATCGTCACCGTTGCACCGGAAGCGAATGACACTGCGCTGCTTCCAGCGGTGAACGTGCTTGTGGCGGACCACACGCCAGTCTTCGACGAAAGGTCGATGGTCGAGCCGTTCATCATCGTACAGCCATAGAAGCTGTCCGTCACGGGCGTGAAGACACCGTTCACCTTTAGCGCGGCAGTACCGGCATTGGATGTGCCGGAATAGTTGGCGTAGTAGTCTTTGACATTGAACTCGTTCGCCATGTTCATCGGGCATGCAACGCGTAGATCGACAGTGGGCGCGTTCATGGCACCGCGCGTGTGAAACACTCCATAGCCGGAGACGTCAATCGTTCCAGGCCCCGTCAACGTATTGCCGCGGCTCCATGTGGCGCCCTCGTCTATGTTAACGGAGAGCGTGTATCCTCCCAACGAGAGGACGTTCCATTCCACAGTGAACACCCCTATGCGGAAAGACGAATCGTCCGTCAATGTCATGCTCACGGCGTTTATCCCCTGATTGCCTGAGTATCCGCCAACGTAGTTGCTGAAAGTTCCACCGTTGAGAATCGTCGAGTGATATCCCCAGAAGTAACTTCCGCTCGCCTCAAGCCTACCATCCGAACCAACTTCAGTGGCACCGCTTCTTGGTATCACATAAGATGTCATGTCCGCCCTTTGCGATATCTGCAACACGCCTTGTGAAACCAGCGTCCCGCCAGTGTAGGACTGGCGGGTCTTCGTAGCCGTCCATGTGCCAACGCCTTCCTTCACCAGCTTCAACGACCCAGTGAGCGCTATCTTGTCGTTGTTGTACGCCTCGTCCACAATCGCATGCAGCTCGCCGCCAGCCGTCGAGCTAGTTATCGTGGCAGCCGATTCCGGTTGGCCTGCGAAGTGCGCGGTGAGCTTGTACCCCGCAAGATCGATGGTGACGCCTCCGGCAATCGTGAGTACCCCGTCAATTATGCGATCTTCAACGAGTGTCGTATTGGCGCTTATCGTCTCGTCCGCGCAAAGCGGCATGAATGCGCTTACCGCAATCGCCGAAACGAACACCTTCATCAAGTTGCAGTTCATCATGAACCTACCTTCCTTTAGGTTTTATTACGAGGTATTTGCAAAACCCCTCTTCCGCGCCGTCTGCGAGTCAGGCCGCGCGGCCTGATGGAACTCGCAAAACCACATCTGCGCGGCTGAAA
>CAMKJU010000253.1 GCA_946413265.1 uncultured Lentisphaerota bacterium | reverse complement strand
CAAACATGCGCCGCGCAACCGTCATGTCCTTGTCTTCGGCCGAAACGGTGAAAGTGATCTTCATCTTGTCCGGTTGCCGTTTCACAACGCCTTTGCCCGTCACGATAAGTTCACCGCCAAACGAAACAAGCGCGAATCCGATCACGCCAAGTGCAACTGTCATCATCTTCATTGTTTTCTCCTCGTTTAGTTCATTGTTTTTAGTTTACCGTGCGCGATTGCCTGTCTCGCTGCATCAGCACGGGTAAGAGTATATCATTTTTTCCGATTGCCGTAGGGCGCATCTGTGTTTCTCACCCATGCGTATTGGGATTTGGAAACAACCAAGACAACTTTCAAGAACAACATTATCCTGCGGGCGCACCTTGAACATTCAGAATCGTGACAGTTTGAAGATAGGCAATTGGGCACGGGCGAGTTAGCCCGTGCGCCAAAGGCCTGTTGTTTCAACAAGAACTGTCGGTCCCGACGCAAGGAAACGACACGGCTTGAATACGACAAGGGTGTAATTTATACATGATGACCTCAATTGTCTAGCTTCCACTAACATCATTGAGCAAAATTACTCAGCCCGGTGAGTAATATGCTCAAAGCCTACTTCAGCGGGGCGCAATTGACATGGGAACGGATCAGACGCCGACGATACTCCGCCGCGCGCGACGCGAACTCCTTGAAGTTGCGCTTCGCCGGGTCGGGATACGTCCACAGTACTTCTGCCATCGCGAACCCGCGCGGCCAGAGTTTCCATTCCATGTCGTAGCGGTTCCACGTGTGCGACGTCCAGTTGCAGCATTGTCCGCCCACCACGTTCTTCCGCGCCTCCGGTTCGACGCCCACGAACGGGTCGAACTGATAGACGCGCGCGAGGGGGAGCATTCCGCCGATGTAGATGTAGGGGTCCTCTGGGAGACCCTGCCTGTAGTCGAAGTAGCAATGCGACGTGGGGCAGCGCACGATCTCGTAGCCCTTGTTCGCCGCGAGCGCCCCAGCACCGTGGTTGCGCCAGCACATGCCCATCGTCGTCTTGGGGAGCATGGACGTGAATGCGTTGCCCCTGGCGTCCTGGTTCTTGGAGTCCACGAATATCTCATCCCAGCCAATCGTGCGGCGTCCCTTCTTCGCGAGGTATTCCACGAAGTGCCGTGTGAGCCACGGTTGGATGTCCTCCACGCCCCGCAGCCCCTTCTCCTTGATGAACGCCTGACACTTCGCACACTTCGTCCACGCGCGGCGGGGACACTCGTCGCCGCCGATGTGGATGACCTCGGAGGGGAACAGCTCGCACACGTAGTCCAGTACCTTCTCGACGAAACGGATGGCGTCGGGATTGCCCACGCACATCACGCTGTTGAGGACTCCGCGCGACAGCGGCTGGCGTCCGTGCTTCAGGATGTCGTTGGGATCGCAGCTCAGCTCGGGATACGCGCAGAGCGCGCAGAGGAAGTGTCCGGGGAACTCGATCTCCGGCACCACGGTGATGTGTCGCGCCTTCGCGTAGGCGAGAATCTCCTTCACGTCGTTCGCGGTGTAGTAGAACGGCCCCACCTTCTCGCCAAAGGAACGCGGTTTCTGTCCCCTGCGCGTCACCCACTCGTCGCCGTACTTCACGAGCTCGGGGAACTCGGGGATCTCGAGCGTCCACGACTGGTCGTCCGTGATGTGCCAGTGGAAGACGTTCAGCTTGAACCAGGACATCTGCTCAAGCGTGCGCTTCACGACCTCCTTGCCGAAGAAGTGGCGCGCGTCGTCGAAGTGGACGCCGCGCCACTTGAACTTCGGCGCGTCCTTGATTTCCACGCACGGATAGACCTTGCATTTCTTCTGGGCGTCGAACCGCCCCGTATGGAAGAGCGTCATCTTCGCGTAGTATGCGCCCGCGTCCTCCGAATAGCGGATCGTCATGCCGTCTGGCCGAATGGAGAGCTCGTAACCCTCGGGCGGGATGCCGGCGACCTTCTCCATCTTCGGCGGCTTCGTCGCCCAGTACTCGCCGCCCGTCACGCGCATTTCCTGCGGCGCGGGTATGATGGTGGCGGTCGGCGGCGGTGCGGCAAACGCCACAAGCGACATCGACAGAATGCCCGTCGCGACCAACGTAACTCTGGTAGTGAGGAGATCTTTCATTGAACCATCCTTTCAAAGGGACGTGTTTTCTGTTGTTTCCCACATCAGTCTCGCGCGGCGCGGACGAATGCCTCAAGGTTCTCGCTCTTCGTCTGCGGACCAAGCGCGCAGCCGGAGCAAAGGACAAGTCCGCCCTTGCCACGGAAAATATCGCAGACCTTCCGCGCCGCCGCATACACTTCGTCGGGCGTGCCTGTGACAAAGAGCGCGGGATCGACGTTACCGGAGAGCGTGAACTTCCCGTGCGCGACTTCAAAGACACGGTTGGCATCCGTTTTCCAGTCGAGCTCGAACGCGGGGCAACCCGTCTCCACGAGATCGGGGAGAATCGGGTTCACGTCGCCGCAGATGTGGCAGAGGTACGGGATGCCGCGCGCCTTGAGATCGGCGGCGAGACGCGTTTCGCGTTCCTTCGCGAACTGACGGAAACAGGCGGGGGAGATGACGCTGCACCCTTCGGAACTGTTGCCGTAGCTCGTCATGTGCGCGCCCGTTGCGAAGCACAGCTCGTGCATCTTGAGCGCGACGGAGTACGTGGCGTCGAGGAGGCGGTTGATGTCGTCCTCGTAGTCCTCGTCGAGAAGATCCATCATGAATTCGTCCATGCCCGTGAGGATGCACGCGAGCGAGAACGCGCCCTGGTCCGCGTTGATGCGGATGAAGCGGTCGTTCTCATTGCCCCACTGTACGAGGCGTTCGGCGGCCTCAAGGTAGTGGCGGACGCGCGGGGACGCGAGGAGGTCAACATCCTTCACCTTGTCGGGCAATTCCTCGAGCGGTACAGGCTGCGTTCCCTTCGCGACGGCGGCAAGGTCGTCGGGGTACATCACGTCCGCACCGCACGCCGAGGCGAGAAGCGCCGTATCGACGTCCAGCAGCACGCAGTCGAGGTCGTACTTCATCGTCGCCTCGGTCATGGCCTTCACCATCACGTCGGGGCTCTCGCGGAATTGCTTCTGCGTGAAGCCCGCCTCGCGCACGGCCATCAGGAAGTTGTGCGCCATGACGGGGATGCGTTCGACGGCCTCTCCCGCAAACGCCCTTTTTACCAACTCTATTCTTTCGCCCATTTCCATTTTCTCCTGGGCGGGATTATATCAAATTTTCTGGCCGACTTACAGGCAGGAAGTGCATAAAGTGCAGATGCAGTGCAAGGGATTCGCTCACAGCTTGGGATTGCGGGAGGTCGGCG
>CAMKJU010000252.1 GCA_946413265.1 uncultured Lentisphaerota bacterium | reverse complement strand
TGGTCGGCCGTCACGATGATCATCCAGTCCTCGTCCTTGAACGTCGGACGCGAGGCGATCGCCTTGAGGGCGTCGCCGATCGCCTTGTCGGAGAGATAGACCGTGTTGAGGTGGCCGATCGTGTAGGGGTAGTAGCCGAAGCCGTGTCCGCCATGGTCGGGCCAGTCGATGTACCACTGCACGCAGTCGGGAACGTCGGGCGCAGCCAGGCGCTTGGGCATGGCGGCGGCATTCGCGGCATCGCTGCCATGGATGAATTCAATCCTGGGATCGGGCGATATCTGGTTGTCCCACCTCCACGAGAACATGAAGAGACCCTTCGTCCCGGGCCGGGCGTCCGCCACACGCACGAGCCAGCTTGGCCACTTCTTGAAGTCGCAGGTGCTCTTGTGGTTTTCCTTGATGGTGTGCTTCTTAGAGGTCACGCCCGTGGCGATCGAGGTGTGGTTGGGTCCGCTCACGGTGATTGCGTCGTAGATCGTATGGGCGCTCAGGGACCACGCGCACTTGTAGCCGGGCTGCCACTTCCCGTCGCGGAGCATCCGCAGGTTCGGCGTGTACACGTTCTCGATCGAGTCGGCGCGCATGCCGTCCAGCATGATCACAAGGGCCTTCGGCTTACGCGCCGCGCCATCGGCTCCAACAACCGCGCCGCAGACCGCGAGTGCGCCGGCAATCGTCAACAGTTTCTTCATAATTTCCTTTCTTGACCTATAATGGTTAGTGGCGGGTAGTTTACCATAACACTTTACCTTACCGCAAGCCAGCGGTGCAGACGACACGAAAGCCGTAGCCGCCGGGGTTTTGATTGTACGGCATGCCGTTGTTGCGATACGCCGACCGGCAGCAACCCGCCGGCATGTACCAACTCCCGCCCCGACACACGCGGTGTGTGCTCGCCGAAGTGTTCACGGCACCGTGCAACGCCGTTATGTCGCCCGCATACCAGTCGAGGCACCACTCCCACACGTTGCCGTGCATGTCGTAGAGTCCCCAGGAGTTTGGCGCATAGGAGCCGACTATAGCCGTTCCGTTCGTAACCCCGCAGTCCACAGCAGGATCGACGTAGGACGTCCCATTTAGAATCTGTCCGCCGTTGTACCGGTAACGTCCGAGCTTGTCTAGGTTCGCATCCTCGTCCTTGTTCAAGACGACCGAGCCGTCGTTCCAGTATCCTGAACCGTGTCCCGCACGTGCCGCGAATTCCCACTGCGCATCGGACGGCAGGTCGAAGTCGAGGCCCGTTTTGGAGCGGAGCAACCCAAGGAAGGACGAAGGATTGGGATCTTTCGGCCAGTGGTACGACGCATTGTCCGACGTCGTGTTGGAACTGCGAAGCTCGTTGTAGGACGCCCCCTCCATCGGGCGAATGTCGCCATCCACCGAGAATTTCGGTGTCGTGCGAGAACTCGGCGCAATGTTCTTCCACTGCGCCTGCGTCACCTCGAACACGCCGATGTAGTAGTTGTTCGTCAGCGTCACCCGTTGCGCCGTCTCGGTCGCCGTGCTGCGCTGCGTCTCGCCGGCGGCAGACCCCATCGTCCACTCCACGCCGCGGGCCATGATCTTGCGCATGACAAGCTGCGAGGTTTTATAGGCGAGGTTGTTCGTGATGGTTCCCGTCTGGCCGATTTCCGAACCGGGAAGGAAGTCGACGGCGGGATAGTAGCGCACCGTGTTGGCGACAGCAAGGTCTACAACCATGTAGTCCGGCGTGTTGTCGAGCGCCCAAGCCGTCACCACGGCTCGTGCGCCGCCGTCCGCGATCTTGTGGTCGGGCCACGAGTGGTCTGGCCGCCACGTGATCGTGCGGCTGCCAGTTTCGACCTTCTTCCACACGTCGCCCGTGGCGTTCCACACGGCTTCGCCGCCGATGGACGTCCAGCCGGGATCGTCCGCCGCCGCGCTCGTGTTGGCGTTCGTCTGCACGTCCACCGTGACGACGGCGGGCGCGTCCGCCAGCGTGTAGGTGATGGTCACGAGGCGCGCGACGTCCTGCGCCATCGTGACGCCGGAGATTTCCGGCACGGCGGCGGTGAGTGCCGCGCTTGTCGTGGCCGCAAGGGCGGCCGCCGTCAGTTTCTTGATGTTCATGTTCTGTTTTCCTTTCAGTTTTTGTTTACCTGACAATGAGCAAAAGGCCGCGGTACGTGTCCGAGCGCAGGGCGATGCCGTCCGACTCGTCCCACGTGCGGTAGCGGGCCTCAAGCGCGGAGGCGGCGCTACCGCCGCTCCGCGTCGCCGTCTCGAGCGACGTGGCGGCGGAGGCGACAGAGTGGCTGTCAGCCGTGGCGGCGGCGACCGGGTCGCCCGATAGGATGAGCTGGTGTGTGTCGGCGTGAAGCGGCAAGAGCGCCGCCGCGCCGAGAATCACTGCTATTCTCTTCATTGTTGCTTCTCCTTTGGGTTTATGGAAATCGCTGCGAACGCGCGTGGACGGCGTCCGTGCGCCAAAACGACAGACGACACGCGACGGTCGTTCGTCGCATGTCGTCTCGATTGTCGGCCGTTGGCAGCCGAATGTCTGTGGAATGCGGCCGCGCCGCATCCGGCGCGGAAGCCCGCTACAAGCCTAGTAACGCCCCCCCCCCCCCCCAAACCTGGGCGCCTTTCCCGGGTATGGGCATTGCGCCCCCCGCAAATCTGGGCGATTTTCGCAGTTATGGTCATTGCGCCCCTCATGCCATCTCCGCCTGAAGTTTCTTGACCTGCGCAAGCGTGAGGCCGGAAAACTTCGCGATGTCTTTCAGCGCGAGCATCCCGCTCTTGATCATCCGCTTGGCTGTCGCTATCATGGTCTCGCGCTTGCCCTCGGCTTTGATTTTTTCCATTGCTTTGCACATGATACGCCTCCCTTCTTCTGAATTCTTGAATTGACTGACTCGTTTCTTGAGAACGTCGAAATGCATTTCCGCCGCGTCGCGACAACGCAAATCATGCATCAATTTGCCTATCTCTGTTTCGCTTCGCGTCGCGCCATTCACGTAGACGATGTGCGTTCCATCGCGAAGTTCTAGACCATCATCTTTATCCATGCGATTAAACACGTATACATCCCTGCCACGTTTCATCACGTCGTTCTCGGTGATGAAGATGACATACGTGTCGCGCAGTTTGCCGAAGTCCTCGCCGGACTTGAGCGCGTTCGCGTCCATCAGCGCGGAGTTATATCTCGCCCGCCTCGGCTCCGCGCCGTCTTTCGCGCGCTGGATCTCGATGTCGTATTCCCTGTCCCTGGAATCCCGCGCGAACACGTCAAACCTGACGCCGCGCCCCTGGAGGTTCTTGATCGGGTACTCGGTCTGCGACTTGACGACCTTCAAGTCCTTCTTGCCCAGAATGACCTGCAGAATCAGCT
>CAMKJU010000251.1 GCA_946413265.1 uncultured Lentisphaerota bacterium | reverse complement strand
CCAACGGGAGAGGCCGCGCTTGTCGCGGCCTAACGGAGAGCCGCCATTTGGCGGCTCTTCTTGTTTTCGCATTTTTCCTTTTTCGCGTTTTGATTGGCTTACATCATTTGAGGTAGTTGCCATCTACCATTGACGCACGTTCGTTGCTTTCGCTATTGGGAGTTTTGGAGTCTTGGAGTTATTGAGACATTTTGGAGGTATGCTCCCAGTCTCCTAAACTCTTAACCTCCAAATAGCGAAAGCAAGAAAGGTTTTGCAACTAGTTCACGCAAGCGCCGCCGTGGCGAGGACGGTGCCGTCTGACTGGCGACGGATAGCGTGGAGGGTCTTGTCTCCAGCGACGCAAAACTCCGACGCAAGGCTTTCACCCGCCTTCGCCGCCTGCCGGAATACGATATCCATTTCCATTGGTAGGGCGGTCGCCCCGCGACCGCCGCATTTTACACTTTCCACTTTACACGTTTCACTTTCCAACATCCACTCCACGTAATGCACGTTGTTCACATGGTCGTTGAAGTCGAGGTCGCTGTGGCGCGTGAGTATCTCAACACTTCCATCTACGGACGGTAGGCGCACGAACTTGCCGCCGATGTCAGGTATTTCGAAATCGGGCGTTCCCGCCGGCACGAGGTCCGCGAACGTTTCCGGCAGCTTCGCGATCTTCTGCGCCGCCATATCGACGTACAGCCATTCGGACGATGCGCGAAAAAGCTCCTCGCCCTTCTCGTCCAGCCCCAGAAAACAGCGCTTGGCGATGAGTCGGCCCTTTACGCCGCTCGGCCAAGTGCGCACCGTGATCGTCTCGCCCCACGGCACGTAGCGCTGCACGCTCACCCGCAGACGCGAGAGCATCCATGTGAGCCCTTCGCTCTGAAGGGCCTGGATGCCCCAGCCAAGACGCGCCGCGTTGATTCCCGCCGCCTCCTGCATGTAGTTGCACAGCGTCGGTAGCGTCACGTGGTTCGTAATGCCAGCCTCGTACGACCGCACCGTGAACGCTACGTCCGACGCATTTGCGATTTTCTCGTTCATTTTCATTCCTCAAATCACCTCACTATGTCCGCCCTACCGATGGGAATTTCCGTGCCGTCACGGCTGAATGCGATTGAATGCGGCCAGTTGGCGGGGGCGACGCACAGGCCCTTGCGGACGGGGTTGCCTAGGATATAGTCGTATTCCTCGGCGAAATGCACATCGTCGCGAAGACGCGTGTCAAAGAAATCGCGTTGGAAGCGGAGGCCATATCGTGCAGACAGCAGATGCTTGAAATTGGCGATTACCCTCGGTAGGGCGGTCGCCCCGCGACCGCCGTTTCCGCCATCCGGTAGGGCGGTCGCCCCGCGACCGCCGTTTCCGCCATCCGGTAGGGCGGTCGCCCCGCGACCGCCGATATTGACAATGAAATGCAAATGATCGGGCATCACCAAAAACAACGCCAACCACCAAATGCCACGATTATGATTTTCTCGGGCTTCGCGCAATATCAATGGGGCAATCGTTTCCAACGACGTTGTTGGGTGCGGCGGTCGCGGGGCGACCGCCCTACCGGCGTTTCCATCCGGCGGTCGCGGGGCGACAGCCCTACCAATCTTCACTTCATCGACTACCCACGGCGCATGGCCGTCGGCGCATATCGTGATGAAATACCACGCCGACGACATGTCGATCGACAACGGCCCGCGATGGTTCAGCCGCTTCCGCGCCGGTAGGGTCACGCGTCCCGCGTGACCGCTACCGTCTGTAATGTCGCCGTTTGGATCCATTTGTCCCAAACTCCCCAGATGTCGACAAAATACCTTTCTGCCCGCGACAAGGCTATGCGAAACGACGGGAGGCGGCGTTCCAGTTGAGATGTCCGCCAACGACCGCCTTGACGTAATCGGCGCGGACGTTCTGCCAGTCGAGGTAGTAGGCGTGCTCCCACACGTCCACCACCAGGAGCGGCTTCACGCCCGGACGCGTGATCGGCGTCTCGGCGTTGGGCGTGCTTTCCACGGACACCTTCCCGCCCTCGGCGACAAGCCACCCCCAGCCACTGCCAAAGCGCTTGATGGCCACATCCGCAAGCGCGTCCTTGCAGGCGTCAAACGAACCGAACTCGGATTCGATCGCCGCGAGCAACACGGCGGACGGCGCGCCGCCCTTCCCCGCAGGCGCAAGCGAGTTCCAGTAGAACGTGTGGTTCCAAGTCTGGGCTGCGTTGTTGAATATCGCCGCGTCGCCCCGTGCGGCAGCCGTGCGGACGATTTCCTCTAGCGTACGTCCCTCGTACTGCGTTCCGGCGATGAGGCCGTTCAGCGTCTTCACATATCCAGCATGGTGCTTCCCGTAGTGGAACGACACCGTCCTCGCCGAAATTGTCGGAGCAAGGGCGTCCTCTGCGTAGGGAAGCGCTTCAAGCGTGATTTCCTTCATCTTTGTTTCTCCTTTTGCGGCAATGGCGATTCCCGACGCGACGGCGCCTGCCGCCACGCCGATGAACCGGCGCCTTGCCATTTTGTTCTGACTGAGCATTTCCATAAAAGATCCTCCGCCGTCGGCAGTGCCTCCTGCGGTTATATTCGCCAATCTCGCGACGGCAACAGTATACCACATTTTCCCCTGTTCTGCGGCCACAAGACAATCCTCCTGCAAGATCGCGATCAAACACAAAACGGCGCGGGGTAGTTGCGGTACGCGCGCGGGAATGGTATACTATTCGGCCATGCAAGAACAGAGCAACAAGTTTAACAACCCGCGGGCAGGTGCCATCGGCGCCGTCCTGCTGTATCTCATACTCGGCTGCGCGCTCGTGGCCCTGTTCTGCTGGCGCGTGGCCTCCACGTCGCGGCAGGAGAATGCCCCCGCCACGGCCCCGCAGACGGAACAGTAACAAGAGAAGAGAAACAGAATGGACATGCATCCCTACAGAACCCACACCTGCAACCAGCTCCGCAAGGAGGACGCCGGCAAGACCGTGCGCCTATCCGGCTGGATGTTCCGCCTGCGCGACCATGGCGGCATCCTCTTCGTGGACCTGCGCGACCACTACGGCATCACCCAGATCGTCGTGCACCCGAGCCGCAGCTTCTTCGGCCTCGTCGAGAAGGCGCACCTCGAAAGCGTCATCACCGTGACGGGCGAGGTGAAGCTCAGGACGCCCGACACGATCAACCCCGACCTGCCCACTGGCGAGGTCGAGATCGAGGCGAACGAACTCGTGATGGAGTCCGCCTCGGACGTCCCGCCGCTGTACGTGCCGGACGAGAAGGCGGACGAGTCGGAGGAGATGCGCCTTCAGTACCGCTTCCTCGACCTCCGCCGCGAGAAGCTGCACAAGAACATCGTGCTTCGCTCGCAGGTCATCCGCTTCCTGCGCGAGAAGATGTGGGAGAAAGGCTTCAACG
>CAMKJU010000250.1 GCA_946413265.1 uncultured Lentisphaerota bacterium | reverse complement strand
GCGTTCTGCTCCACGACCCAGAATTCGCTTTGGCTTGGCGACGGCAATTCGTCGCTCGGCTGCGGAACGGCGAAGGGCTTCACCATTTCCTTCTGGCTCAAGACCCACGCTCCGTCGAAGGCGTGGTACGACTTCATGGGTTTCCGCGTTGGAGACACGTGCTACCGCTGCGAGTACCCCAACACGAGCAGCGGAAACTTCATGATATACGCAAGCGATAGCAGATTTAACGCTGTCGGCGGAGGCGAAGCGGCCACGGAGGCGACTGCGGGCGAATGGAAGCACGCGGCGTTTGTTTTCGCGCCGGGCACCGACACGCTTGGAACCTGCACGCTCTACATCGGAGGCGAGAAGTCCGGGACGATGCGGGTGGCCACGGCCGGGGATTTGAAGCAGATAATCCTCGGCGGATGGGTGCGCCACGCGAACGGCACCGACCGGACGTCGGACTACATCGGCGCGACAAATACGGCTATCGACGAACTCGCGGTGTTCGACTACCCCGCGACTGAGGAGCAGGTGAAATGGCTTGGCAGGTTCCGTCCCGCCCAGCCGACGAACGGCCCCGGCCGCGAGATGCCGCTCTGCTGGCGCTTCCACGAGCAGTCCGCCGATACCCGCGGGCTCGTGTGCGACAACTCCGGCACGGGCGACAGCGTGGCGTACAAGTACCGCCATCCTTCGACTAAAGGAAACAACGACTACGCGAACTGGGCGGATGGCGTATTCGGCACGCCTTACTGCTTTTGGCTGCGCGTGAGCGGAAGTAACAAAAATTACTGGGCGGCGTTCAAGGCGGACGGCTCTGGCGCAGACGGACTCGGCGCCACGGTTGGCAGCGGCTTCACGTTTTCGTTCTGGCTCAAGGCCGGCGCCGACATGGCAGACTGGATATCGTTCTTCGGATTCACGCTGGGATCGCGTACCGAGAGGCTGGCCTGGAACAGCAGCAATCCGTCGGTCGTCATGGGGTTCGGAGATTTGCATGACGGCCTTACGGCCATTCCCGGCGGAAAGCGCATTGTGGACGCATGGCAGCACGTGTGCCTCGTCTGGAATCCGGCAGACCGCAAGATCGATATCGCCGTTGACGGGGAACGGGTCTCGCAGATGGACGTTCCGGATGCAACGTCGGCGGCGGACGCCGTGAACATGCTGATGTTTGGCCCCAAAGTGCCAGGTACAAACGTGAAAATCGATTATTACAACACAGGTGCGGAAGTGTATCTGGACGAACTGGCGTTTTTCAATTACTCGATATCGCCGACGCAGGTTTCGTGGCTTGCGACGAACCCCCCGGCGCTTCCTCCGCTCGACGCGACGAACCTCGTGCGCACGGTGACGGCGAGCGGCGCGTGGGCGGGCGGCCTTGCCTCATGGGGCGTGCGGGAATGGGACGCGGAGAACGAGACGTGGGCGGCCACGACGCGCACCACCATCTGGCCCGCGCTTGAAGACACGGAAGTCGGGGCGGCGGTGGCGCTCACGGACGGCGTGGAACTCACCAACGACACCTTCGTCACGCCCAAGCGGCTGGCCCTTACGGCCGCGACAGGCGCGGCCCTCCCGACGAGCGCCACCCTTAAGAGCGGGGAAGGGTCGATGTTCGCGCCGGAGTCACTTGAAATCGGCGACGGCCTTCAGCTGACCGTGCCGCTCTACGCCGTGAAGGTGGGCGGGACGCTGACGCTCGGCGCGGGCGCGAAGATCGTATTCGACACGGCGAACTACAACGACGGCGGCACGACGGAGGCATTGACGGCCGGGGCGTTCGTCCTGCCGGCGGGCGAGACGGCGGCCGACGTCCTTTCGCACTTCGGCGTCAACGACAGCCGCTTCACGCTGTCGCTCTCCGCCGACGGCAAGACGGTTCTTGTTTCGGCCGACACGATTCCCGTCACGGCCACGTGGACAGGCGCGGGCGACGGTGCGAACCTCGGCTCCGCCGCGAACTGGGACTGCCGCGACGGCTTCGGGGCGCTCGTGCAAGACGCGCTTCCATGCGAATTCACGCGTGTCATCGTCTGCTCCGGCTCCGCCGCGCTCAATGCGCCCGCCGGAACGACGATTCCGTGGCAGTACCTGCGAATCGAGGCGGGGAATGCGACGCTCGCCACCGATGCCGACTGGTGCGGACTCGGCGCGTTGAGCGTTCCCGAGGGCGTGACGGTTGACCTCGCCGGGAAGAAACTGCATCTCATCGGACAGCTTGAGAATACTGGAACGATCACATCCTCCGGGGTCGGCGGAGAACTGCATGTCGATGTTCCGTCGGGATCGACCTCCGCGAACGCGTCCGTCGCGTTCACCGGCTCGCTCAGGCTCGTCAAGGACGGCGAGGGGACGTTCACGGCCGCGTGTCCGCGGCAGGGCTACACGGGTGGGACGGAAGTGACGGACGGGACGTTGACGCTCGGCACGAACAAGTTCCCGCTTGGCCCCAAGAACGCGCCCGTGAAGATTTGCGCGGGAGCGGTGTACGACATGGACGGCTTCTTCAGCACGTCGTCCTGCATCTACGCCTACGACCTTGCCGGAACGTTCCATCTCGCCACCGGCAACCGCGCCAACGGTTGGAACGCGGCCTACAAGTGCATCGGTTCCACGCTCACGCTCTCCGGCGACGCCGTGATGACGGGCGGCGCGTTCTACTTTGCGAATCCGGACGGAACGCTTGCGCTGATGATGAACGGCCACACGCTCACGTTCGACGCGAACGAGAAGGAAAGCGGACAGCCGAACAGCTACGTGGGACTGGGTGCGATCAGGTGCGGCGATTCGGGAAAGATGGTGTTCGCGGGCAACTGCACGTACGAGTGGCTGGCGGCGGAAAACCCGTCCAACGTCGCATTCGAGGTGCGTTCGCCGGCAAAGTGCAAACTCGGCAACGCCACGGATTCGATATCCGTGGGCTCGCTCGCGTATGCGGCGGAGAAATGGGAGAAGAACTCCAACAAGGCCACGCGGCTGGCCGTGTACGGCAGATACCTCGCGGGGCCGATGCGTCCGCCGATGGTGATGATGGACGGCTCCACTCTCGACTTCAGCGACGCCTCGCTCGACTTGACAAGCGTGTACGCAAGCACGACGGCCAGCGTCAGCGACTGCACGACGCCCGGCGAGCTGCTGTTCGCCGATGGCGCGACGGTCAGGATGGCGTTCGGCTCGCGCAGGATCGGCACCGGCGAGCCGATCATCCGCTGGTCGGCGCCGCCGGCGAACATCGACACCGTGAAGTTCCTGTCCGCGCCGGGCGAGATGGCGCGCAGCTTCGTCAAGAAGGACGACGGCCTTTACGCAATCAGCGGCTTCATGATCCTCGTGCGCTGACGCGCACGATCGGCGGAGTTACGGACTACGCAAAAATCCGCCACCTCGTGACGATGGACCGCCGCCTCAACGGCAACTTCCACGTGC
>CAMKJU010000249.1 GCA_946413265.1 uncultured Lentisphaerota bacterium | reverse complement strand
ATTACATCGTGCCGCTGGACGCGACAAGCGCGTCCCTCCCGAATGTGGTCTATGAGCGCGACGGCGACGACGTGTTCGTGGGCGAGCGCGCGGCGGAGGCGGCTGCTCCCGTGTCCATGAAGGAGAAGATCGCCGCCTTCACGAAGGGCACGATCGTGTGGGACGCAAGCGGCAGCGCGGCGTCCCAGTCCGCCGCGTGGCGCAAAAAGCTCGAGTCGCTCCCCGAGAAGGGCGAGTGGAGTCTCATCGTGTTTCGCAACGATTGCCAGACGATCCCGCGTGTCAAGGAACTCACGAAGGAAAAGTTGCTCAAGGAGATCGACGGCCTTGTCTACGACGGCGGCACGGACATCGCGACGGCGCTGCGACTGCTCGGTTCGGCGGATTTCCCGCTTCCTGCGTTGCTTTTCACGGACGAGATCGACACGCTTGGCCTTGCGGCCCCGCAGTATGACGACCGTCTCGACATCATCGTGGCGAGCCGTGACGACGTACCCGCGCGCCCCGTGACGGTGCGCCGTCTCGCGAAAGGCGAGAAGCTACCTGACGGCGTGACGGTCAAGGAGGGGAAACTGCTCGCGACTGCCTGGGCCGCGAACCGAGTGAAGGATCTCGCCGCTCAGGCGGAGAACCGCGCGGAGGAGTTCCTCGCCCTCGGTCGTCGCTACGGCGTGGCGAGTTCCGTTACGAGCCTGATCGTGCTTGAATCGCTCCAGCAGTACCTTGAACACAAGATCGAGCCGCCGAAGAGCATGAGTTTCTATGACGAGTGGGTGAGGCGCCGCGCGGCCGAGGACGACCAGATCGCCGCGAAAGAGAAGCAGGCCGAGCACGAACGTGACCTGTTGCGTCTCTGGAAGGAGCGCGTGGAGTGGTGGAAGAACCCAGTTCCGCCGAGGCGCACGCCGAAGAGCGGCCTGTTCGGCAACGCCGTTGGTGCCGCGCCCGCGCTTGCAGAAACTGACGCGCCGCACCGGCGCTCGCGTTCTATGAGCATGAGGAATGCGGTGGCCATGGACATGGCCATGGATGAAGACGCCATGCCCGTCATGGCGGCGGCCGAGGAACGAGCACCAGCCAGGGAGGGCATGGTGGCCAGCGTTTCCTATCGGTGGTCTGGCAGTGCTCGCGCCAAGTCCGTCCCCCGCCGCGGAACGGCCGGTTCCGGCGGCGCGACGATCACGCTCGCCGCGTGGAACCCGAAGTCGCCCTACCTCAAGGCGCTGGACGCCTGCGCCGACTGCGACGCGGCCTACGCCGAGTATCTGCGGCAGAAGAAGGAACACGGCTCGGCGCCGGCGTTCTACATGGACTGCGCGGGGCTCTTCTTCAAGAAGGGGTGGCGTCTGCGCGGCTGGCGCATCCTCTCCAACATGGCCGAGTTCAAGCTCGAGGACGCCGCCGTGTGGCGCGCGATGGGGTGGCGTCTCCGCGAGGCGGGGCAGTACAAAGAGGCCGAGATCTGCTTCCGCAAGGCGCTGAAGCTGCGCAACGAGGAAGGGCAGAGCCGCCGCGACCTCGCGCTCGTGCTCTCCGAGTCCGGCAAGGCCGCGAAGAACGCTGCCGCTCTCACCGAGGCGATGGCACTCCTGAAGGAGGCCGCGTTCACCAACTTCGCGCGCCGTAGCGGACGCCGCTCGAACGACCGCCAGGTGAGCATCGTCGCCCTGGAGGAGCTGAACGCGCTCATCGCCTGGTGCAATGCCGTGACGTGGCCGGACGCCGCGCGGCCGACTGTGCCGGAAATGGATGCCGCCTATCGGCGCGATCTGCCGACCAAGATCAGAATCGTCCTCTCCTGGGACGCCGACGAGACGGACATCGACCTGCACGTTCTCGAGCCTGACGGCGAAGAGGCGTACTACGGCCACCGCCGCACGTCATCAGGCGGATTCGTCTCGGAGGACGTCACTACGGGTTACGGTCCCGAGGAATACCTCCGCAAGGAGGGTCTCGGCACGTTCAAGGTGCTTTCCAACTACTTCGCCTCCCACCAGACCGCGCTCACCGGCGCGACTACTGTGACGGCCACGGTCTACACGGACTGGGGCACGGCCGCGGAGAAGATCAAAATCCTGACGCTTCGCCTTGACAAGCCGAAGGACAAGCACCTTATCGGCGAAATCACGGTGGAATGACAGTTGATAAATTCCGCAAATAACACTACCCCTCGCACGTTATTTTCTGTATAATAACTGCCCTTGAAACACCAGAGAAGGGAATTGGTAAATCGATATGGCAGATAATGCTAAGAAACCTGCGACGGTGGCGAATGCCACGGCGCAGACGTCCGTTGTTGAGAAGAAGCCGTTTGGTAACTCGCCAGGCGGCATGCTTTGGCTTGCGGCATTGGGATCGTCGCTTCTTGCACTCTTGGTATACGGGTGCACGCTTGCGCAGTACCTCTACCCAGGTGAGTCGGCTGCGCTCTTCACCCAATGGATGGGGCTCGAGTCGCTTCACTTGCCGCTCCACCCGGTATGGGGATGGATTGTCAAATCCATCGGCGGCGGGTCGGCAGTGGGGCTAAACGTGCTTGGCCTCGTGTGCGGCGTGCTGTCGGCAGGGTTCCTCTGCTATCTGGTCGGGTTCTTCGTGTTCCAGACGATTGGTCATGAGGACGTTGCCAAGTATGATGTCCAGGCGTCGCTGATTGCGGGCATGGGTGCGTCGGCAATGTTCATCTTCTCGACTGCGACGTGGATGACGTCGACGCATCTTGACGTGCGCCAGTTCGACGTGTTCTTCGCGCTGGCGACTTTCATGCTGTATATACCGCTCGTGCGTTTCCCGCGCCTGACGTACGCCATCTCGCCCGTCATCGGGTTCGCCGTGGCGGTTGGCTTGCTGGAAGGGGCGATATTCGTGCCGCTCATGCCTGTGTTCCTGCTGGCGCTTGTCGCGACCGTCGTAAAGAGAGGTTTCAAGTTCTACGTGCCAACGGCGCTCTTCCTAGTGGTGTTAGTGGCGACTTGCCTGTATATGTCGATCAACGTCGCGGACGGATTCATGTTGCTGCCTGGCGCGTCGGACGGCGAGTACAAGGAAGCCTCTGACGTGCTGTGGGCGTGTGTGGATTCCTACAAGCACGAGATACACCAGTGGATTTTCAGGCCCGGCGGCCTCGTGGTCATCCTCCTCGCAGTTCTGCCGTTCGTTGCCTGCGTTTTCGCCGCCTCGCGCGGGCTGAACAACGAGCGCTCGTGGAGCCAGTACCTCTTCCACGCGGCGATGACGGTGTGCTGCGTGTTGGCAACGGCGACCCCGCTTTCGCCCGACGGCGTTGTTCGTCCGTTCGGCGTTTCTCCCGTGGCTACAACGACGATCGTTGCGGCGACATGCGGATATCTGCTGGCATACTGGTTCCTCATGGCGCGCGTTACCTTGCAGACGACAGAATTGGACGCCCAGAAGATCCCTGTTCAGAATTTTGGCCGGAAGGCCGCACCGTTTGTCGGCGGCGTCTTGGCAA
>CAMKJU010000248.1 GCA_946413265.1 uncultured Lentisphaerota bacterium | reverse complement strand
CAATGTCTAACATGGATTTTTCACGCAGGGACTTCCTTCGCGGCGCGGTGATGCTAGCGGGAGCCGGCGTCACGGCGCCGCTGTGGGCGGCGATGAAGTACGACAGGGACGCCGCGCTGCGGTATTTCCGCGCATGCGCGAAGGAGACGGACGCGCGCGTGAAGGCCGGCATCGAGGCGAACCGCAAGGGCGACGCCGTGCTCCTGTTCAGGGACGCGCGGGGCCGCCCCTGCGAGAACGTCCACGTCAAGGTGCGCCAGACCCGCCACGAATTCAGGTACGGTGCAAACCTCTTCGGCCTTGCCGAGACGAAGAACGGCGCGGAGATGGCCGCCGCGTACCGCGAGCGCTTCGCGGCGGCGTTCAACCTCGCGACTCTGCCGTTCTACTGGCAGGCCAACGAGCCCGCTCCCGGAAAATACAGGTTTGCGAAGGACGCGCCCTACATGTATCGCCGCCCGCCGATCGACATGTGCCTGGAGTTCTGCGAGGCGCATGGCATCGAGCCGAAGGCGCATTGCCTGAACTACGTGGCCGAAGAAGTCTTTCCAAAGTGGGCGAAGGGCAGCGTGGAGCGCGAAAAGGATCTTCTCGAAAAGCGCTTTCGCGAACTCGCCGGCCGCTACGCGCACCGGATCCCGATGTGGGAGGTGGTGAACGAGACGCTTCACTGGTCCGATGGCAGGCGGCGGCTCAGCAACCTGTTCTCCGCGCCCGACCTCGTGGAGTGGAGTTTCAAGACGGCGGCGAAATATTTCAAGAAGAACAAGCTCGTCATCAACGAGACGCACATGTACGTCTGGGAGTCGTTCAAGCAAAGCCGCAGCGCCTACTACATGCAGATAGAGAACGCGCTCCTGAAGGGATGCCGCATCGATGGCATCGGCATCCAGGCGCACGCGGTGTGGGGCATGGACACGAAGAGAATCGCCCATGACGGGAGATTCCAGTACAATCCGGACTTCACGTTCAAGATGTTCGACGCCTACGCCGCGCTCGGAAGGCCGCTCCAGATCACGGAGGCCACGGTTCCCGCCTTTTCGGAAGACCCCGGCGACGAGGCCGTGCAGGCCGAGATACTGCGCAACCTCTACCGCATCTGGTTCTCGCACAAGGCGATGGAGGCGATCATCTACTGGGATCTGTCGGACGCGTACACATGGCTGCCGAATTGGTTCGGCTCGCTCTGCCGCCGCGACATGAGCCCGAAGCCGGCCTACGACGTCGTGCGCGACCTCTTCGGGCGCGAGTGGCGCACCGACTTCGAGCGCGACGCGGCCGGCGGGCGGCTGGCGTTCCGCGGCTTTCGCGGCACGTATGAAGTCGAGGCGACGTCTAACGGACGCACCGTCAAACGGCAGTTCGCCGTGGGCGGCGCCGCGTCCGCTCCGGTCGAGATAGTCGTTTCGTAGGCGGTGTGTCTGCGGGTGGATTTGAACAAGGTCAAGCAAGACGCAAAAGGAGAAAGGCGATGATGATGCTGAAGAAAAACGGGCAGAAATGGCGGGCGGGAGGAAAAGCAGTTGCGGCTATCGCCGTGCTATGCGCGGCAGCGGCGCTTGCCGATTCGCTCGTAGCGCCTGTCGCCGCCACGGCGCAGAGCAATTTTGGAGATCGCGCTCCGGACAAGGTGATCAACGGCTCGGGAATGTCGGGCAATCCGGTCATCGCGCGCAGTGCAGCCAACAACAACGCATCGCTCATGTGGCTGAGCAATGGCACTACCGACACGTGGATCATGTTCGACATGGGCGAGAAGATGGTTCTTTCCGGCATGCACGTGTGGAACTACAACGAGTCGTACCCTGACAATAAGGGACGTATCACTTCGAAGTATCACCAGCGTGGCGTGAAGACGTGCGAACTGCGCGTCGGCGATTCGCTGCTGGACAACGGCGCCTCTTACGCCGACGCCGGCGAGTGGGGCACGTTGAAGGACACTCTCTCGTTTGCGTGCGCGACAGGTGCGGCCACCGGGTACGAAGGCGAGGACGTGCGCTTCGGCGTGCCGATCAACACGCGCTACGTGATGCTGCGCGTGACCGCAAACCATGGCTTCGACGCCTACACGGGACTTTCCGAGGTGCGCTTCTACCGTTCTGACATCGGCATCCCCGTCTCGCCCGTTGCGGCTACGGCCCAGAGCCACTTCAAGGGCGGTGGCGCGGACGACCGCAAGGCCTCCAACACGATCGACGGATCGGACATGTCGCCTTCGAGCCCGCCGCAGACCATAGGCGTTGCCACTGGCACGACTATCGGCTACCCTGCGATGTGGCTGAGCAACGGCATCGCCGACACTTGGATAGCGTTCGACCTTGGAGAGGAAAAGACCGTTACGGGTTTCCATCTGTGGAACTACAACGAGGCCGGGGGTAACATGTCCGGGCGTGGCATCAAGACCGCAGACGTGTACGTAGGCGACACGATGCCGCCGGAAAACGGTTCCTATGCATCCGCCGGCGCCGCGTGGGGCAGGCTTGTCGAGACGATGGAGTTTGCGCAGGCGCCGGGCGTGGCAGGCTATCTTGGGGAGGATTACAGATTTCAGTCTCCCGTCACCGGCCGTTACTTCCAGTTCGTCGTGAAAGAATGTTTCCTTGCCGGACAACCTTACATCGGCATCTCGGAAATCCTTTTCTACGAGAAAGCGGATGAGACGACGGTTACGCGGCTCTCTTCCGGCGCGAAGACCATTCCCGACGGAACGGTGGTTGCGGTTGTGTCCGACGGCGAAGGCGAGGCCGCGCCGATTGCCGTGGCAGACGGAACCCGCGTGCGCGCCATTCGCGCCGAGGCGTCCGGCGGGAGGCCGCAGATCGCTCTGAACGGCGGAACGCTCGCCGTGGGCACGATCGACCTGCCCGCAGGGGCGGCCGGTCTCGAAATCATGCAGGGCAACATAGCGCCAATCGCAGAAATGCGCAGGTGGCTCGAGTGGCGTCTCGGTTCGGATCTCGTGATGCATGCGAATCTAGCGGACGAGGCAGGCGGCACGGTCAATCTCTACAAGACAGGTCCGGGCACGCTCGTGTTCGACGGCACCGACACGCGCAAGGGCGGCAACTGGTTCTATGGCGGAGTGTTCAGGCAGGCCGGCGGTTCGCTGGATATTCTGGGCGGCTCGTTCTTCGGCGCGAAAGCGGAGTTTCTTGGAGGAACTTCCAGCGCGACGGGAGAGGGAGGCTTCGCCCTGTGCGGCGGCAGTTCGATGACGGTGGCCGACGACCATTCGGCCGAGTGGTCGATGCTTCAGCCCTACGACGGCGAAACCGCGCTAGCGGTGCGCGACGGCGCTACGCTCAAGCTCGGGACGGTGATCGGAAATGCGCCGGACTCGTTCAAGATCGACATCGACGGCGGTACGATAGGGCCGAGCGCGCTCAGCGCATCCGTCCCATGGCTGCCGGCCTTGGGGCCGATCCGCGTGGGCGAGGGCGGCGCCGTGTTCGACACGTCCGACCGCGACGCCATAGTGGATG
>CAMKJU010000247.1 GCA_946413265.1 uncultured Lentisphaerota bacterium | reverse complement strand
TAATTCCAGCGTCTCGCGGTGGCGCAGGACGGACGGCGTCGCGTAGTCGATGGTCCGGACGTGCGTCGGCACGGCGCAGTCGAGGTCGATGTCCGCGGCGACCTCGCCCTTCGCCTCGCGGCACGCGGCGGCGGCGTCCAGCTCGAACACGGCCACGCGCATCTTCGGCACGTTCTTCACGTCGATCGCGAGCGTCACGGCGTCGGCGGATGCGAAGCGGCGCGGATTGGAACGCACCCAGTTCAGCTCGACGCGCTCCTGTATCTCCTTGTACTTCCCGGGGGAGAGCGCGCCCACATCGACCTCGGCCGGCGGTTTCCCGGAGACGAGGTCGAACTCGGCGATCACCGCGTTCGCGAAGCGGCAGTCAACGTAGCCGTTGAATTCGCAGGGGTACTGTCCCGCCTGGCGGCACGCGCAAAGATACTGGCCGATCAGGTCGTCGCCGGACATGGCGTGTCCGCTTCCGTAGGTCTTGAGATACGTCCAGAACAGGTCGACGTTCTCCGACTCAAGCCCGTATTCGCTGTAGAGCGCAAGGAGGCTCTTCTGTTCCGCGAGAAGCCGTTCCTTCCGCACGCTTTCACCGAGCGACTCCGCGAACGCGAGACGCCGTTTGAGAATTTTTTCCCTCACGGTGAAGTCCGTGGCGTCATCGTCCGCGCCGGGGACGAGCTTGGCGAACACCGCGTCGATGAAGGCGCGGCTGCTGCTGTTGTGGACCGGATGCCCGTTCTTGTACGTGGGGCCGCCGGTGAGACTCCAGCGCGGGTTGTCCTTCAGGGCCTTCGCGAGCGCGTCGAGCTGGGCAAGCGTGAGGTTGGCGAAGCGACCCGCCGCGACGGACCTGCGTCGTTCGGCGTCTTCGCCCTCGCCGGCCTTCAGGTACGCAAGGAGGTGGTCGAACATCCCCGGCGTGTCGGGAAGGAAGTCCTCGCGGGCGACGAGCTCGTTTATCGCGGCGTTCGTGCAGGCCGAATCTTCGAGAAAGGCGATGAACCTGAACTTCTCCGGCAGACGGGTCGCACGATCCATGTACGGGCTATGGCGCCACAGCTTCGCAAAGGCGATTTGATCCTGGTCCAGCTCCGAGGGATACGTATTCGGCTGGATTTCGGACTCCCGCACCGGGAGGCCCGACTTGATCCCGGCGTCGCCAAGTGCGCGCTTGAGCCGCCAGATGGCGTCCTTGCCCGCAGCGCTGTCATGGTCGTAACACAGGAAGTCCTGACGGTCGCGCAGGGCGGTGAAACTCGCGTTGTCCCAACCCCGGCTGCCGGTGGTACGAAGCGCGTCCCACTTGTTCAGCAGGGCGTCGGCGTCGGCGAGGCGTCCCTCTGTCTGGGCGTCAAGGATCGAATACGTGAACCACGCCTTCGATTCGGGGGGTAGCGTGGCGATCAGCGCCGCGCGGTTGGTGGAAAACGCATACGCCTCCGCGAAGCGGATATCCGACTTGTCGGAAAGGTCGAGCGCGCAGAGCGCGAGAGGCAACACCGCCAACGCAAGCGCCGCGGCAACTGCCTGAATGGGTTCTCTTTTCATGACTTGATGTCCTTTCTTTTTTCGTCGCAGACCCTCTTGCCCGTGACGACACACATTATATCAATTCTGGTTCTCGGAGTTGTCATGGCACGGCAAAGAGATTGCAAAGATTTTGCAAAATATTATACCCGCGCCGTCGCACCGCTGTCAAGCGCACCGTCAGCGGCCATTCGGGCATAACAAGGCCGGTTTTGTATAAGCGCTATTCATAAAAAAAGGGGAAAACCCCGAAATTTGAGCATAGGCCGAAACCCATAGGCTTACGAGGGTGTGCTGGCGGTAGTGTAACAAATCCTGTGCGGGCACGCAAGAGGGTGTCGAAAGATTTTCGGAAAGATTTTCCCAATTGTAGGGCCATGGGTGGAAAGCGTGAAACGGGAGGGCGAGCGTCCACGCGAGCCGCAGCGGTCGCGACAAGCGCGACCGCTCCCGCTAAAGGCATCGCATTGGCTTGTGCGCTTGGGGAGCGCTTACGACCAGCGGCGGTCGTTGGCCCATTCCTTGTCCCACGCTTCCGTGGAGGCCCACGCCTCCGGGAAGTCAGGATGGAGCTTCTCGCGGATGAGGTCCTCGTTCAGCGCCTCGATGCCGAGACCGGGCGTATCGGGAACCTTCACGAAGCCGTCCTGGATGTCGAACGCGGGCACCACGAGGTCCTTCCACCACGGAACGTCCACGGAGTGGATCTCAAGCGCCATGAAGTTGCGCGTGGCCGCCGCCACGTGGACGGCCGCGAGCGCGGCGATCGGGCTTTCGGCCATGTGGATGTTCATCTGCACGCCGCGCTTCTCCGCGTAGTCGCCCACGCGCTTCGTCTCGCCGATGCCGCCTGCCGTGAGGAGGTCGGGGTGGACGACCGCGAGCGCACCGGAGTCGAGGAGCGGCTTGAAGTTGTCGAGGAGGTAGATGTCCTCGCCCGTGCCGAGCGGCGTGACGGTGGCGGCGTGGAGCTGCTTCCACATCTCGGTCTGCTGCCACGGGAGGGCGTCCTCCATCCACGCGAGGTTGTACTTCTCCAGACGCCGACCGAGGCGGATGCAGTCCTCGAGCGGGATGTGTCCGAGGTGGTCGATGGCGAGCGGGATCTCGTAGCCGACCGTCTCGCGGCACTCGCGCAGGTACCCTTCCAGCCAGTCGAGTCCCTTCTCCGTGATGTGGATGCCGGTGAAGTGGTGCTCGGTGTTGAAGAGGTCGTACGCCTCGCCGCGCATCGCGCGCGGGTCGATGGAGCCGTGCGGCGTGGAGATGACGTGCTTCATCGCGCGCATGTACTCGAGGTAGCCCGTGGGCGCGGAGAGCGCGCCGGGGACGTCCATCAGGAGCTCGATGCCGAGGTCCATCTTGAGGAAGGTGTAACCCTGCGCGACGCGCGCCTTCAGCGCCTCGCCCATGTCGCGTCCGCCGCCCTCGGAGTCCGTGTCGCAATACACGCGCACGCGGTCGCGGAACCTGCCGCCCAGGAGCTGCCACACGGGCACGCCCCAGAACTTGCCTGCGATGTCCCAGCAGGCGAGCTCGATCGCGCACACGCCGCCGGCCTGACGCGAGTCGCCGCCGAACTGGCGGATGCGGCGGAACACCTTCTCCACGTTGAGCGGGTTCTCGCCGAGGATGCGGCTCTTGAGCATGGCGGCGTACGTGCGCGAGCTCGCGTCGCGCACCTCGCCGTAACCCACGAGGCCCTCCTGGTTCGTGTAGAGCTTGACGAGCGTGCAGCGCTTCGGCGCGCCGTCGATGTCCGCAAAGCGGATGTCGGTGATCTTGAGGTCTGCGGGGGAGATTTTGCTGTTTTTCATGGCGCGGTTATTTTACCACAATCGCGCGGCTCTGGCTAGGGCTGGACACCACAAGAAAAAATAAATCTCAAGGGCTTGCATAACGCCGCCCGTTATTCTATAATATTGGCATGTTTTCCAAATTCAAAGGATTCTTCTCTACCGACATCGGTATCGATCTCGGCACGGCAAACTCGCTCGTGCACGTGAAGGACC
>CAMKJU010000246.1 GCA_946413265.1 uncultured Lentisphaerota bacterium | reverse complement strand
GGATACACGACGTGCCGGACTTCCACTTCTACGCCATCGCGGACGGCGCGAGCGACGTCCTGAAGAGAGGCCGCAGGTGGCGCGGCTTCGACCCGGCAGAGGCCGAGAAGGAGGCCGAGGTGCCGCTCTTCGAGTTCTTCGGGCTAAACACGGGATGACGACGAACGTAAGAACCGCCTTCCGGGCCTCTGCCACGGGAACGCCTCCGCGCTCCTGCGGCCAGATTTTCACTTGCGGCGAAGCGCAAATCGCCACTTCACCCTTTATTTACAGGGGTGTGGGAATTTTCATGCCCGAAAAAGTGGGGAACCTCCAAGGGCGCGAAAATGTCCGGCTCGCCCGTTACCGGATCATGATCGTGAAGCCGGCGCGGGCAAGGTCGTAGCCAAGGCCGTCGGCGGTCTTGCGGAGTTTCCACCCGCCTTTGTCGACGCCCGCCGCAAACGCGATTTCGTTCTCCGCCGGCAGCATCGCCGCAGACCCCGTCTTGAACAGCGGTATCGCGCTGTTCCCCGACAAATCCAGCCCCGACAGGTCGATTGTCATTGTCCCCGAAAGCGACTCGGTGATCGTGAGGTATCCCGTGCCCGTCGGTTTGAACACGGCACCCGCGCCCATCGTCAGCATAGGCGTCGTGCCCTTGCCGCTTATCGCGCCGGTCACGGTAAGAGTGTAGGTGTTTGCATCTCTGACAATCTGGCCGTCGAGCATCAGATTCTTCGTCGAAAGATTGACTATGCGTCCTGATTGGTACGTCGCAAGCCTCCATACAGTGCCTTCGCGGATGCGGATCGTGCCGTTTGCGCAAGTCGTGTTGTACCCGTTGGAATTGTAAGCATGGGTGGAGGCGACAGTCGTGCCGTCCTGGACGTCGATGGTTCCGGTGCCAGAAATTGTGCAGGTGGAAATAGAGAACATCTTGCCGCCCGTTACAGTCAATGTGTTCGTACCAAGATCTATGTGCGACCAATCGTAGTTGTAATGCAGTCCGATTGCGACATTCTTAATCGAGGTGTCCACGATTGCATTGCCTTCAAGCGTCAGCCGCGTGACAGGGAACCCCTTTGTATCCGTGTTTGAACCTGAATGGACGAACGTCGCGCCAGCTTCAAGGATCACCTTGTTCTTCTCATACCCAGGAAGATTGTAATCGTAGCTGGTGGCTTCTGCTTCATCGAGCGTCGCGCCACCCTTCACGCGAATGAACGCCGCTCGGCCGAGCGGACCGAACGAAGTGGCATCGCCGAACTTCACGACGCCGCTCTTCACTATGGCCTCGCCCGTGAAACCTGTGTTGTTCTTCGTCATCGTGAGCGTGTTGCCCGCGCCGGGGTCAAGGACGAGCGTGCCAGCGCCTTTGATGCCGCCGTCGGCGACGCCGGGCACGGCAGCGAACTTCGCCGCCGCGTAGGGCGCGATGTCGAGCGCCGTCATCGTGACGTTTGCGGGGAGTGCAGCCGTGCCGACGCCGATGAGCTTCACGGCGCCGAACGCCAGCGCGGAGGATGTCGTGTAAACCGTCTCTCCGGCGGCTGCGGGAATCGTCACGGTGTTCACCGAAGTCGGAACTTTGCCGGACGACCAGTTGGCCGCGTTGTCGAGCGAGAACGTGCCCGCCGCGCCGGTCCACGCGATGTCGCCGAGGGCAACCTCCGCCCCCGCCGTCAGCGTCCCCGTGTTCGGGTAGAAATACGCCTTGCTCACCGTGTCGTAGAGCGCGACCGTGCCGGACGGATCCTTGCACGGCAGGAAGTCGCGCACCAGCGTATAGGCGCCATCGACGTCGTTTGTCTGCCAAAGCTTCAGATAGTAGCAGCGCGATTTGCTGGGAACGGCCTGGCTGTTGCTGGCGTTCTGCGCGAAGAGCCAGAAGTTGAAACCTGTATTCACCGGCGTCTGCTTGGTCGTATCGCTCCACGTGGCTCCGTTGACGTCGAGTAGATATCCGCTGCCGTCGCCCTTCGCCTCGCTTTTCACGACGTAGTACGTATTCGCCGCAGAAGCAATCGAAGACTGCTTCGCTCCGTTTGCGCCGTAGGCCGTATGGAACTTGCCTCCGTACTGGTGGCAGAGCTTGAAATCGGCTCCATTGTTGATGCGCCCGACGAGAAACGCCTTGTTTCCGCCCTCCAGCCACATCATCCCCGTTTCGAGTTTCGACCCCGACCTCGCTTGGATTCCGGTGTCGACATGGTGGTTGCCGGCGGACTGGACGTATTCGAGCGGCGTGGCGCCGTGCGGAAGTTCGCCCTCCTTCTCCGGTCCGGCGACGAGGTCGTCGGCGGTTTTCGAGAAGTAGATTTTGCCCTCGACGGCATCATAGAGGCCTGCGCGGTTGTCCTTCACGCACGGACGGAAGTCGCGCACGAGCGCGTACGGCCCGCCGTTGCCGTCGGTCTGGTAGATCTTGAGATAATAGCAGCGGGCTTTGCACTGAAGATCGACGGACGGGTTGTCGCGGTGGCGCGCGAACACATAGAGCGTCAATCCCGTGTCGAGCGCGCCCAAGCCGGAATCGACCTTTGCGGACATCCCGTTGATGTCTGCCGAAAAGCGCCCGTCGTCGGTATATTCCGTCGCCACCGTGAAGAGCGTGGACGTGTCGCCGGCCGCAAACGACTTGACCGTGCTGCCGGCGACGGTTTCCAGCGTCGCGCTTTTCGTTCCGTAGCCGTAAAACCAGGAGTATGTGTTCTGGGCGTGGATGAGCAGAAAGTTGTTGGCGCCCGATCTCGCACCCAAGAACGTGCGATACCACGCGCCGCTGATTTCCCGCCACATCATGCCCGCCTCGACGCGCGTGCCGGAACGGGCCCTTACGCCGGTATCTATGTACTGCCCGCTCGTCGATTCGACGTATTCGAGAAACGCGTCCGGCGTTTCAGCGAGCGACGGCGAGGGTGCCGTCGCTACGCAAATCGCGCCCACGACAAGCGCTGACCTTCCGATGCGGACGCGACGAAGCGCGTCTATCCCCACATCCAACAACTTGAACGACATACAATGCTCCTTTGGTTACAAGCCACCGTTCCGAGAAAGCCCTTCTCGCCCAGAACGATGCCAATAATTTAGCATTTTTTTTTGTTTGCCGTCAAGTGGCTATTTTATGAAATCACGGAACGATACTGGTTTCTACTGCGGGGACTGCCCCCAAAAAGTCCTTTCCCATTCAGTCACTGCGCGATTTCGTATAGGATTCGCGCGCCATGCGGGCCGGGAACGGAAGCCGTGAACTCCAGTCTGCCGCCGCGGACTTCCGCCAGCAGCGTGCCGAGCCTTCTGCCGCTCGTCTCGAGTTCGTAAACCTTGAACGATTCCGGGTTTGCAAGCGTAAGCGAGATTCGCGCCGTGCCGTTGCGCACGAGCGAACCGCGTCCGAACTTGAGCAGGATCTTCCTGTCCGGGCCCGCGAACTTCGTGCCGGATCCCTGCACGTCGGTGATGTGCGTGAGGAGTATGCGGCGAGAAGACGAGACGGGAGCCTCGTCGAGCGAGGTCGCCCACACCGTGGCCGCCGCGCCGCCGAGCGTGGCGGTCATCGGCCCTGCG
>CAMKJU010000245.1 GCA_946413265.1 uncultured Lentisphaerota bacterium | reverse complement strand
TCGCGCCGTGGGTCACGTTCGGCGCGCTGGCGGACTACGCCATCGTCTCCGAGAAGCCGGCTCCGGAAGTGGGGCTGTACGGCGACCTGACGTTCGACACGCAGAACGCCACGAACGCGGCGGTGTCGCACACCGTTCTCGTCGCCGTCAACTTGTATGACAAAGCGAAAGACCATCAATATCAGTACGGCTATCCCGGGAAGGGCTCCATCATCAAGAAGAATGCGGGTACGCTGATACTCGCGGGCGACAACCGCTACTCGAACGGCACGTCGATCCAAGGCGGCACGCTGCTGGCTGCGCACGACCACGCCCTCGGCACGGGGGCTGCGTCGGTGGGGGCGGACGGCACGCTTGAACTCATGGAAGGGGTCTCGGTCACGAACGCGGTGACGCTCGCCGCGGACGCCACGCTGTTGATCGACGGCGCGGAGGCGCGCACGGCGGCAGGGACATCCGTCGTGGGCACGATTGCCACGCCTTCCATCGGCACGGCGAACCTGAAGGTGGTGGGCGATCTTTCCGAGGCGACCCAGGACCTCACGATTACGCTCGGCGCGCTCGCCGAGGGCGCGTCCGTGGAGGCGCTCACGCTCGACGTGACGACGCTGACGCTCCCGAAAGCCGGATGGCGCGCCAGGCTGAAGGCGCGTGAAGGCAATCTCTTCCTCGACGTCAAGAACTCCTCTGGCATGACCATCATTGTGCGGTAGGGCGAGGCATGGTGGGGCGAGGCGTCCCGTCGCGCCGTGAGAATATGCGCGGGGACGAGAGACGATAGATGCGAGACGAGTGGAGACGTGAGATGCGAAACGTGTTGCGCCGCATCGTGTTTGCAATCCAACTCAGGAAAGTATATACTTTTCACATTGCTCTTGAGGCGTTGTTTTCATTGCATTGCGAAGTTTGATGGCCACGAGCGACACAAAATGACCGAAGAAAAGAGGAATATCCAATCATCGGATTCGGCCACCGGCAAACGGTGGTCGGCGGTGATGCTTGTTCCCGTCGTTTTGAAGACACTCGCCATCGTCGCCTCCTGTGTCGGCCTCTGGCTCTATCTTGACTATCGTTCGCCGCGGTCCATTGGCTATGCGACGGAACAGCGTGACGGTTCGGAAAACCGGGTCGTCAAAACGAAAGCAACCCGCATCGGAGAGGACTTCACGCTGTTCAAAACAAATCAGCCAACCGCATCTTTCGCGGTGGTATGGCCTTGTTTCCGGGGCAAGCAACGCGACAATCTTGTTCGCGACACACCGCCCTTGTCCAAAAGTTGGGGTGATTCCGGACCGAAAGTCTTGTGGCGTGCCGATCTCGGCGAGGGATACGCCGGAGCGATTATCGCAGAGAACCGCGTGTACGTGTTGGACTACTGGGAGGAACAGAACGCGGATGCGTTGCGTTGCTTCGATCTCCTCACCGGTGCGGAACTCTGGCGGCGGAGTTACAAGAACCCGATCCGACGCAACCATGGCAAATCCCGGACTGTTCCCGCGTATGCGGACAACGTCGTTGTGAGCCTCGGCCCCGCCGGACACGTGATGGCGGTGGACGCGCGGTCGGGCGACCTGCTCTGGAGTTGCGACCTTGTCGCGACCTACAAGTGCGAGGTGCCGCAATGGTACGCCGGACAGTGTCCCTTAATCGACGGACAGAAGGTCATCCTCGGCATCGGAGGCGAGAAGGTTCTGGTTGCAGCGTTCGACCTCAAGACCGGAAACACCGTCTGGGAACTCCCGAACGACGGGGCGTTCAAGATGTCCCACGCCTCGATTCTTTCCGCCAAGCTGCTCAACCGCGACTGCTACGTCTACGCCGCCCTCGGCGGTATCGCCGCCTGTGACCGCGACGGTAACCCCCTCTGGCGTTCGACGGCGTGGAAACCTTCCGTCTGGGCGCCGTCCCCCGTCGCGCTCGACGACCATCGGCTCTTCCTGACCGCCGGTTATGGCGCGGGCTCGGCGGTTCTGTCCCTCCAGGAGGCCAACGGACAAATCACCGCCACGCTCGACAAGCAGTGGAAACCGACTCAAGGCCCTGCATCGGAACAGCAGACCCCGTTGCTCATAGACGGAACGCTTTTTACGATTCAGCCTAAAGACGCCGGGGCGCTGCGTGCAGAATTGGTTGCGGCAAATGCGGATTCGCTTCCGGCGGTCACCGCCTCCAGCGGCAAGGAGAACCGGTTCGGCCTCGGGCCGTACCTGTTCGCCGACAACGCCTTTTGGATTGTCGACGACGACGGCGTACTCCATGTCTTCGGTTTTGAGGGAAAAACCTTCACCCGGCTGGCGCAACACAAGGTTCTGCCCGGCGTCGATGCGTGGGGACCGATTGCCTTGGCAGGAGGACTCATGATCCTTCGCGACTCCAAGTCGCTTGCCTGTCTTGATCTCAGAAAGGAACGCACACCATGACATTCTCCAATCGAGAACGGCGTCTTTTTTTAGCGGGACTATTCGCCCTCGGGATTCTCGGCGCGTTTCTTTTCAGGCGCAAACCACGTCTGCGCGCGATTCCGACGCAAAAGCCGTTCCCCTTGCCCGATGCGGCGGTGCATCCGGTTGACCCTCAGTTGGGTGCGCTCCGCTTCAGCGTCGATCGGAAAAAGAAGACCGTCTGCGCCCACGATGTGGCGACCGGCCGTCTCGTCTGGGAGTCCAGCGGCGAGGATCGGTTCATCATTCCCGGCGCGGCGTTCCCCATCGACCTTTCGCCGGACGGCGAACTTTGGGTGGCCAACGTTGGCCGCAAACGACTGGAACGGCTCGATCCGCAGACCGGCCGTTTCATATCGTCGTGGCAACCGACGGAACCCTTTGGCGGTTGCTGCAATCCAGTTCGGTTCGCCGCCCTGGCTGGCGGCCGCTTCGTGACGATGGAGAAGGGCACGCGCCTTGTCCGCATCTACGCCCCGTCTGGTGCGTTGGAACAGGAGCTTGCCACCGATCTCTCGTTTTCCGAACACGACTACTACCTCTACCGGGAAAAGCGTGTTGTCCATTTGTATGACGCCGCTCGGCGTAGCCATTGGAAGGTGCGTTATGATTTCGACGCGTAAATTTCTGCGAGTGCTGTTCGGCGGGGGGCTCCTGGCTCCTTTCCTTTGGCTCGCCGGGAAACGGAAAAGCAGGAAGGCCGCCTTCCTGTGGCAGATCGATCCGGATAAATGCATCCAGTGCGGCAAGTGCGAGACCGCCTGCGTTCTGGAACACTCCGCCGTGAAGTGCGTCCACCAGTACGCCGCCTGCGGGTACTGTCTCTTCTGCAGCGGGTATTATCAGGACAAGCGGGTCAAGTTCGACACCGCAGCCGAGAATCTGCGCTGCCCGACTGACGCCATCAAGCGCACGTACATTGAAGATCCCTATTTCGAATACACCATTGATGAATCGGCGTGCATTGGATGCGGCCGGTGCGTGAAGGGGTGTGCGGCGTATGGGAACGGGTCGCTCTTTCTCCAAATCCGGCACGAACTCTGCAAGCAGTGCAACCAATGCCGCATTGCCGAAATCTGCCCCTCCCATGCGGTCATCCGCGTGCCCGCCGATCAGCCTTACATCTTCAAGCGTCCGCCGGAGGTGAAGACATGATTC
>CAMKJU010000244.1 GCA_946413265.1 uncultured Lentisphaerota bacterium | reverse complement strand
GCCAAGCGCGGGAAACGGTGCGGCGGCTTCTTTTCCTGCCAGACCTGCGCCGAAAGGGGCGGAAGCGTCACGCGAATCTTGCCGCCCTCGATGGGAAGCAACTTCTTTGCTTTCGGCGCGGCGGCTTCATTTTTGTCCGCCGCGTCTTTCCAAGCGTCGGTCTGATAAACGGAAAGGAATTTCCCGGTGGCGAAGTCGCCGACGGGCAGCTCCGCAGTCACGGCCTCCTGTCCCCGGTTCAGCGCTGCGACGAAGAAGCCGTCCGCCGCCTCTTCGCCGAAAATGTCTTTTTTGCCGCTTATGGCGCGGGCATAGGCGTATACGTCGCCCTCGGCGAACAACGGGATAAATTTGCCCGTCGACAGCGCGGGATTCTCGTTCCGAAGCCGCGCCGCTTCTTTGACCTTGACCCGAAGCGCGGCGTCGCCGCCGGTCCAGTCGTAAGGCGCGCGGTTGTACGGGTCGCGGTAGCCCTGCATGGCAATCTCGTCGCCGTAGTAAACCGACGGCACGCCGGGGAAGGTCATTTGCCAGACAAAGGCGATCTCGAGCCGCGCCCTTGCCAATGCCAGATGCTCGGCGTCGAGGCGGAAACCCGCCCGCGCCGCTTCGCTGTCCCCCGGCGGCGGCGCTTCGCCGAGCAGCGTGGTGACGCGCTCGACGTCGTGGCTGCCCACGAGGTTCATCATCGCGTAGAAATTGTGCGCCGGATAATTTTCCCTGAGGCTCTCCACGCGGCGATTGACCGCGTGGCCGTTGGCGTGCCCCAGCAGGAAGTCGAGCACGATGGTGCGGAAGGGATAGTTCATCGCGCCGTCGATCTCGTGGCCCGCCAGATACATGCGCTGCTCGCCGTAGCTGGACTTGTTCGACGCGTCTTCCCAGACCTCGCCGATCATCACTAAGTCTTTGTCCGTCCGTTTCAGTTCGCGGTAAAAGGCCTGCGAGAATTTCGGCGGCAGCTCGTCGATGACGTCGAGGCGCCAGCCGGAGATGCCTGCCTTGGCCCAATGGTGCAGCACGCTGTCCTTTGACGAGATGATGAAGTCCATGTACGAAGGCTCGGTCTCCACGACGTTCGGCAGCGTCTCGAAGCCCCACCAGCTATGGTATTTGTGCGGGTACTCGATGAAGTCGAACCATTTCGCGTAAGGGGACTCCGGCGACTGCCACGCGCCCATGGAATCATACATGCCCTTCTTGTTGAAATAGCGGCTGTTGGCGCCCGTATGGCTGAACACGCCGTCGAGGATCACGCGGATGCCTTGTTCTTTCGCTTCGCGGCAGAAATCGGCAAATTCCTCGTTCGTGCCCAGCAGCGGGTCGATTTTCTTGTAATCGCCGGTGTCGTAACGATGATTGCTCTCCGCCTCGAACACGGGATTGAAGTAGATGACGGAAATCCCCATTTCCTTCAGATACGGCAGCTTCGCGCGGATTCCGGCGATATTGCCGCCATAGAAATCGTAAGCGATGATCTCTTTCGTGTCCGGGTCTTTGTAATAGCAGGGCGCGTCCTTCCATGAGGCGTGAATCACCGCGCCCCGTTTTTCCGCCTCAATGATATGCTCGCGGTAGAAGCGGTCGGGGAAAATTTGGTACATGACCGCGCGGCGGAACCAGGCCGGCGTCGTCGCTCCTTTGTCGTAGACCGTGATCTGGAACGAGCCGGGAGGCGCGTCGGAAAAACCGCCCTCTCCGCCGAGACCGCCGATATTGCCGTAGAAACGGACATGGTGGCCCTCCAGCAGGATGAAATAATACCACAAAAGTCCGCCTTCGTCGGGCAGGTCGATGGTCGCGACAAACCATTTGGGCGCGGAAAAAGGCAACGGTTCCCCCGTTGCCTTTTCTTCGTCGCTGTCTTTGGTTGAAAGGAGCGTCATCGGCACAAGGGTCTCGCCTACGCCGTCGCGCCAGACGCGCACCTCCGCCACAATGGTTTCCGCGTCCTCCGCGCCCTCGACGGACAGCGCGAGACGCACGCGGCCGCCGGCCTCCACTGCCCCGATGGGGAAGCGGAAGGCCGGGTTTCGCGAGTCATGCATGACTTTGAGTTCCGCAGCCAACGTTCTTCACATCCTTGCAAGAGTTGTTTTTATCCGATCAGCCGCTCGTAGAGAGCCTTGTACTCCTTTGACGAGCGCGCCCAGCTGTAATCGGCCTGCATGGCGTTCTTCATCAGGCGCGTCCAAGCCCCAAGGTCGCGGTAAATGGTCAGCGCCTTCTTGATGGTGTACATCATGTCGTGGGCGTTGTAATCCGCGAACAGGAACCCGTTGCCCTCGCCCGTCGCCTTGTTGTAAGGAATCACGGTGTCTGTGAGGCCGCCGGTGGCGCGAACCACCGGAATGGCGCCGTAGCGCATGGCGATGAGCTGCCCGAGGCCGCAAGGCTCGTAGGCCGACGGCATCAGGAAAATCGAGGAGGACGCGTAAATGCGCTGGGCCATCTCGTCGGAGAAATAGATGTTCGTCGAGACTTTCGTCGGATGGCGCCACGCCAATTCCCGGAACCAGTCTTCATAGACGCGGTCGCCGGTGCCCAACAGCACGAACTGCATATTCTCGTGCTCCAAAAGCTCGTCCAGCACGCGCACGACGAGATCAAGCCCCTTCGCTTCCACCAGGCGGGTCACCATGGCGACCAGCGGAGTCCGGCGCTCCAAGGGCAAATCCAGGATATGCTGGAGCGCGACCTTGTTGTCCGTCTTGGTTTCCAGCGCGGTGTCCGCGTCATACGGCGTGAAAGGATCGGTCAGGTAGGGATCCTTCTCCGGATTGTAAATCGTGGTGTCGAGGCCGTTGGTAATGCCGTGGAGGTCAGCGGCGCGGCTGCGGAGCAGGCCGTCCAAGCCCTCGCCGAAATACTCGTACTGGATTTCCTGCGCGTAGGTGCGGCTGACAGTCGTGACGTTGTCTGCGTAAATAATCGCGCCCTTCATGAAGTTCACCGCATCGTAATATTCGAGGTCGCCGTTGGTGAAATATTTCCAGTCGAGGCCCAGCGCGTCCGCCATGACATCCTTCGGGAACACGCCCTGGTATTTGAGGTTGTGGATGGTGAAGACGGTCTTGATTTTCTCGTACCGGGCATCGCCGATATGGTCGAGGCGCAGATAGAGGTTGACCAGCGCCGTGTGCCAATCGTTGGTGTGGATCACGTCGGGCCAGAAATCGTCTTTGGGCAGGATTTCCAGCGCGGCGCGGCTGAAGAACGCGAACCGCTCCGCGTCGTCGCCGTAGCCGTAGAAGCCTTCCCGATAGAAATACTCTTGGTTGTCGATGAAGTAGAAGGTCACGCCGTCCAGTTCCAGCTTGTCAATGCCGAGGAATTTCGTGCGCCAAGCCATCGTGAATTCGCCGTCGTAGACGTGCTCCATCTTGTCCAGATATTCATGGGAAATCTTGCCGTACTTCGGCATGACAACGCGGATATCCACGCCTTGTTTTTTCAGTGCCTTCGGCAGCGATCCGGCCACATCCGCCAGCCCGCCCGTCTTGATGAACGGCACTGCCTCGGAAGCGACATAGAGAACTTTCAACATAGAACAATCCCTCCATTCGGAAACTACGGAGCCGACAGCGGCTTCCGCGTTCCTGTTTATTTACGTAATATATTCGCCCTCCCCTTTGGGGCGAAACACTCCA
>CAMKJU010000243.1 GCA_946413265.1 uncultured Lentisphaerota bacterium | reverse complement strand
TATTATATCACAGATTCGCACTCCTCGGCGGAAGAAAACCGCAAAAACTTTCATTGTCATTTGCGAATCCACGCTTACCCCGATTTTCGGTGAGCCTGAGCGCGGCGATATTTGTGTGCGCCCGCGTGTGTTTTCGCCTTTATCCTCGTGCCATGGAGGGCAAGCGGCATTGGAAGTGCCGCCCGTCGCCGTGTACAGTCGAGTTTTGTCGCCATCATGCCCAACATTTGCCTCCAAATCAATGTCTATTTGGCGGCAAATGTTGGGCATAATGGCGGCAAAACAGCGGCTCGCACAGGCGGGGCGTCAAGCGTACACCGACGCGGATATCCCCGTGCACCAGCCTTCACAAAGACCTTCACTTTGCGTACAAAGGTTCCGCATACTGGCGAAACTGGACGTGGGTGCACATTACGCGCATCTCCTGCGCGGACGCGTGGATGTCACCTGACGAAGGCATGAAGATGCAGGTACCAGTTGACGACGCGCGGTCCCCAGAACATCCACGTCACGGCTCCCAGCGCGAGGAACGGCCCGTACGGAACCGCCGTGAAGCCGCCGAGCTTTGCCTTGCCGCGCAGGATGAGGAGTCCGCCCGCAAGCGCGCCCACGAACGACGAGACGATGACCGTGAACAGCACCGCCACCGGACCGAAGAACGCGCCCACCGCGCCGAGCAGCTTCACGTCGCCAAACCCCATCGCCTCTTTCTTGAACGCCTTCGACGCCAGCCAGCTGAGCGCCCATAGGCCGAAGAACCCCGCCGACATTCCCCCAAGCGACCAGTAAAGAGCAGTCAGGCCGTTCGTCTCGCCCTGCAGCTCCGGCACGAGATAGCTGAGCGGAACGCCAAGGATCATGCCGCCGATCGTCACGCGGTCCGGCAGGTAGAAGTGCTCGAGGTCGATGAAGGAGCCGAGGATCAGTCCGGAGAAGACGAGCCAATAGACGGGCACCGCCCAGACACCAAGAAGCGGCTGCAGGCCCAGTACGGTCGGCGCGTGCAGGAAGAACCCGGACGCCCACTGGAGGTAGGCAAGCAGGAAAAGGATGCCTCCCAGCAGCTCAACCACCGTGTAACGCGCGGAAATCGGCTCGTGGCAGTTCGCGCACCGTCCACGCAGCGCAAGCCAGCTGAGGACAGGAATGTTCTGGTACCAACGGATGCGCGCGTTGCACTTCGGACAGTGCGACGGCGGCCACACCACGGATTCCTCGCGCGGCAGGCGCCAGATGCAGACGTTCAGGAAACTCGCGATGCAGCACCCTATCCCAAACGCGAAACAGGCGAACGTCAGAAAGTAATAGAAGTCCCTGTCCATGGCGGTTCCTCGTCAGTCGCCCTTCCGCACCGTCACGGTGCGCGCGTCGGCGGACGCGGCGCGGCGGTTCCAGTCGCGGAGGAACGGATAGTAGTCCGCCGTGAGCATCACCGCCTTTGTACGGAACGCCTCGCGCTCCACGGTCACGACCAGGCGTCCGTCCCGTACCTTCGACGTGACCTTGTGCGTGAGCCACACGTCCTTCGGGTCGAGCGGGTTGACGAGCTTCAGTTCGGACGGCAGGTGCTCAACCTTCGTGTAGCCCTTGGGGAACGTGATCTCGTACACGTCGAGGGACCACGACTTGCCGTTCACCGCGATCGGCGACTTGCGCACAGGCCCCCCAAGCGAGAAGAGCTCGTCGTCGAAGTCGGGGATGCGTAGCGTCAAACTGTCGCCCTTCGACACCGCGTACTCAGGCGCGTATGCAGAGAAGGTCATCTTCGCAGGATACGACTCGATGTCAGTCTCAAGTTCGCGCGTTGAAGTGGCGTTCTGCGCGAGTTTCGAGAGAACCTTCTGGTAGAAGCGGCTGCGCATCTCGGGCAAGACTTCCGCAAAGCTCTTGCGGAAATCGCCGACGCCCGCACCCCACGAGAGGCTTTCCACGTCGAAATCCACCGCACCGTTCTCGCGCACGGACATCTTGCATGTGTATTTCGCCGACGTACTCCATGTGAAGTTGGTCGGTGCGGGCGGAGCGGACGCGAACCAGGTCCACGGTGCCCACCAGGACGAGCGCGGCGCGACGGTCTTCGGCGTCGTGATCGTCCCGAACTCGTCAGCCACCGGATCGTAGTACGAGCAATACGCGCGGGACGATGTCTCCGCCGGAGTGTATTCGTTCTCTGTCCCGATCCAGAAGGTACGCCCTTCCGCCTCGACGCGCACGAGGAGCGTGCCGAAACTCTCCGGCTTCGGCACGTTCCGGCGCGAGGCGACCGTGCCCTTGAAACCACGCACGTCATTCGCCGCCATCACGAAGGACGGATCGAACCCGGCCGCCTCAAGCATCGTGAACAACACGTTCATGCGGTCGCCGGTCGATGCGTAGCCGTCCGCGAGGGCGCGGTCCGGCGCGGAGAACGCGATGTCGAAGGGAAGCTCGAAGAGCCCGGGCCCAGCGTTGCGCAGACGGCGCATGAGCATGCGGATCGCCTTGATCTTCTCCTGCGGCGTGCGGCAGTCCTTGACGGCCTTGCGCGCGGCCTCTCGCACCGCGTCGCTGCCCTCGCCGCGTGCGCGGGCAAGGGCGTCCACGAGCGCGCGTCCCGTCTCGTGCCAGTCGGCGGCGGACACGTTCACGTAGGGACGCCACATCGACGCGGGCGGCTGGGACGGCTCGTTCGGAACGCGCGGAGGGTTCCTGCGCGTCCAGCGGTGTACGCCGTTCGTGCCGCTGTCTTTGAGGTCCTTCTGCTTGATGCGGAAGCGCATCCCCTCCGGGACGTGCAGCTCGATCTCGTCGAATTCGTCAGGGTCGGATGCGTCAAGGGTGAAGAGGCCCGTGTAGGGGACGGGCGCGTTCGTAACCGTCCTCACCACCGTCGCGCGGATCACGCTGCCCACCTCGACGCCCGGCAGGTTCACCACTAGCTTCTTCGACGCCGGATAGCGCGAGGCGGAGGCAACCCAGTCCGCGTCCATGAGGTTCACTTCCTTCGGCGTGAGCTTGCGCACTACCCCGTTGCGGTTCGAGACGCTTGCCTCGATCACCTCCACGCGGCGCGTTGAAGGACTGTAGTTGTAGATCATCTCCGCAGCGCCCTTCTTGCCCTTGTAGGTCAGGACCTCCTTGACGAAGGTGTTCGTGGAGACCCAGCTCGTTGGAGATGTGAAGTGCATCACGGTGCGATCCTCTATCCAGCGGAGGTTGGCGTTTTCGCTCTCAAGCGACGCGAAGACGGGGTTCTCACGCTCCACGGTCTCCGTCTCCTGCCGGTCGCGCCTAAGCGCGTTGTACGCTGGCACCTCGAACGTCACGTCCTTCACGTACATCTTGCGGGACGCGCGCAGCACGCCGTCCTTCACCTTGCATTCGCGGGTGAACTGGTAGCCGTCCTTGCCGATCGAACACGCACCGGGCAGCGAAACGGGTACACCCACGGATTCGCCGAGCGAAATCCGCACAGTCTCCTCCGTGCCCGCCGTGGAGAATATCTGCAGCGGGAAACGGCGCTTTTCAAGCGACGTGGAACCGTCCAGCAGCATGTTCGCGAGGTTGAGTCGGCGCGTGACGAACGGCAGCGACAGCGTACTGCGCGTCTTCCCGCGCAGCACCGCCTCCGGGAAGCGGGCGACCGTCTTGGCCGACAGGCGAGTCTCGGTGTCACGCAGGTCTTGCGGACTG
>CAMKJU010000242.1 GCA_946413265.1 uncultured Lentisphaerota bacterium | reverse complement strand
TCCTCGACCTCCGCCGCGAGAAGCTCCACAGGAACATCATCCTGCGCTCGCAGGTGATCCGCTTCCTGCGCGAGCAGATGTGGGCCAAGGGCTTCAACGAGTACCAGACGCCCATCCTCACCGCCTCCTCCCCCGAGGGCGCGCGCGACTACCTCGTGCCGAGCCGCATCCACCGCGGCATGTTCTACGCCCTCCCGCAGGCGCCGCAGATGTTCAAGCAGCTCCTCATGGTGAGCGGCTTCGACCGTTACTTCCAGATCGCGCCGTGCTTCCGCGACGAGGCCGCGCGCGCGGACCGCTCGCCGGGCGAGTTCTACCAGCTCGACATCGAGATGTCCTACGCCACGCAGGACGAGATCTTCGCCGTCGTTGAGGACGTCGTCGGGAAGACCTTCGCGAAGTTCTCCACCTGGCAGTGCAACGCCGCCCCGTGGCCGCGCATCAAGTACCGCGACGCGATGATGGTGTACGGCTCCGACAAGCCGGACCTCCGCAACCCGCTCAAGTGGTTCGACATGAGCGACTTCTTCCGCCGCGCCAACTTCAAGGCGTTCGCCGCGTGCGTGGAGAACGGCGGCCTCGTCAAGGGCCTGCTCGTCAAGGGCATCGTCGGCGTCGAGGCGCGTACGTGGTTCGACAAGCGCGAGCACTTCGTGAAGGAGAACGGCGGCAAGGGCCTCGGCTACATCTCCTGGACGAAGGAAGGCGAGCTGAAGGGCCCGATCGCGAAGTTCCTCTCGCCCGAGCAGCTCGAGGAGATGAAGGCGCTCGCCAAGATGGAGCCGGGCGACTGCCTGTTCTTCATGGCGGCCGACGTGGACGAGTGCCACCGCCTCTCCGGACTCGTCCGCACGAACATCGCCGAGAACCTCACGAACAACATCTGCGAGAAGAACTGCTACAAGTTCTGCTGGATCGTGGACTTCCCGTTCTTCGAGAAGGATCCCGAGACGGGCAAGATAATCTTCTCGCACAACCCCTTCTCGATGCCGCAGGGCGGACTCGAGGCGCTCAACACGAAACCGCCGCTCGAGATCGAGGCATACCAGTACGACGTCGTGTGCAACGGCATCGAACTCTCCTCGGGCGCGATCCGCAACCACCGCATCGACATCATGGAGAAGGCGTTCGAGATCGCGGGCTACCCGAAGGAAGTCGTCCAGCAGAAGTTCGGTTGCCTCTACAACGCGTTCCAGTTCGGCGCGCCCCCGCACGGCGGTATCGCGCCCGGCGTGGACCGCATGGTGATGCTCCTCACCGACACGCCCAACATCCGCGAGGTCATCGCCTTCCCGATGAACCAGAAGGCCCAGGACCTGATGATGAACGCGCCGAACTACGTCACCGAGCAGCAGCTGCGCGAACTCCACATCAAGATCCGCGGCACGAACGAGGGCGACGTCAAGCCCGTCAAGTAAGACGCATGACGCCCCCTTCATCAAAATACGGACCGCTCCACGCCCTCGCGGCGGGGGCGGTTCTCGTTTACACCGTCCTCGCCAACGGCTTCGCGGCGTTCTGGCACCAGTTCCTGCACGGAATGGACCTCAAGCTGACCGAGGCAAACATCCTTCCCCTTCTCTGCACCAACACGCTCCTCTTCGGCGGTCTCTTCCTCATCCTCTGGGTTTCTACATTTTTTGGTAGGGCCCGCTCGCCGAGCGGGCCGCATGGTAGGGCGGTCGCCCCGCGACCGCCGCCAGTAGGGTCATGCGTCCCGTGTGACCTCATCCGCCTCACCCTTCTTTCCATCATCCCCATCTGCCTCATCGCGCTCGGACTCAACTGGGCGAGCAGCGAACTGTTCTCCCGCCTCACAAACATCGACCTCGCCGACCAGGACCTTGTCAAGTTCATCACGTCCAACGCCCTTTCCCTGCGCAGCAAGGCGATCCTCTTCGTTTTCATTCTCATCGAGGCACCCGTCGTCGAAGAGTTGCTCTTCCGCGGCGTGCTCTTCGGTGGCCTGACCAAAATCATGCCCATCTGGCCCGCGATCCTTCTCTCCGGACTCGTCTTCGCGGGCATCCACGTCAACGCCGCCACGCTCATTCCGCTTTGGTTCCTCGGCGCCGCCTTCGCGTGGCTCTACGTCCGCACCGGCACCCTCCTCGCGCCGATGGCCGTCCACTTCACCTTCAACGCCGTCAATCTGGCCTTATGTCCGTTCATTTAGACAAATTCGGTTGTGCCATGAAAACAAAAAACATTCCCTTCATTGTTGCCGCCCTTGCGTCCTGTGCCGCGTCTCCGCTCTTCGCCGAAGACGTGATCGCCGAGGAAGCTACGGAATTGATACCGACAGAGCACAAGCTTTTCTCGTTCAACGCATTCGCCGACATCGAAACCGCCTACATCTGCCGCGGCCACGTCTGGGACACCCGACCGTATTCTGCCCAGTATGCGGCAGCAGAGGCCAACCTTGAGAAGTTCGGCATCCTCGAAGCCTCGATCTGGACACAGTCGGCGATGTCGGGGGATGGCACTTCTTCTAGAATGAGCCGCTACGCCTACGCGGAAGCCGACTATCTCCTGCGCTACTACTATGACATCGACATCGCGAAAGGCTGGCGGCTGCGGAACGGCGTCGGACGCCAATGGGTGACGAATCCAGGCTACGTCGGCGGACGCACGCTCTGCGACTGGCAGGCGCTGCAGGTTCTGAACACGCCGTGGATCACGCCGTACTGGCGCTTGCGCGTCATCCGCAAACCCATCGACGAGACGTTCTGGTGCATCGGCGTGAAACGCTCGTTCGAGATCATCGACAAGCTGACGTTCACCATCGACTTCTTCGGCGACCTTGGCGACCGTCGGCATTACCAGAACCTCTATGGGCCCAAAACCGGAGGCCGCAGCTATCGTGGCGGGTTGAAGGACCTCATGCTTGTCGGGCGGCTGGACTATGCCGTTGTGGAACATGTTAACATCTTTGCGTTCGTCGGACAGTTCTGTCTCGTCTCGGACGATGCCCGCGACGCGGTGAAGGGAATGCACGTACCGGAGGCAAAGCGAGACCTCACCTTTGGCGGCGTAGGCGTCGCCGTCGAATTCTAAACCACACGGTCATGGATGAAAGGCAAACACAATCAAACTTACAATCATTCGTTGTCTCATCATGTCATTTCCCTTTCAAAAGACATATCATCTTTCTGCGTTTCCGTCAGGTTCCAACCTATAGTGTCCAGTGATCTTATACTCGAAAACGCAGTCCTCTTCCCGAGTGCCACCGCCGATGTTGTGTATCGCGAGAGGGATGCCGCGCGGTGATTTCCTGTCGCTCACAATCATGATGTGTGGGACTTCGCCCCCAAGGCGACACGTCACAATGTCGCCAGGCAAATAATATGCGACATCTTGCGTGACTTCCAGGGACCAGCCGCTGCGCCCGAAGAAGCGTTCCAGATTCAAGACCCGCCGGTGATCGATGTTGGTATCCGTCTTGAACATCAGCCACCGCGTCAAGGACGGGTACATGACGAAATGCGCTTTCATATCCTCGTGCACCAGTTTCTGCAAGTCTATTCCGCGTGCATCCCGAAGTGCGCGAATGACAACATCGCTACAGACTCCGCGCCCCCGTGGGATGTCGCCGTTGGGATAATCTATCTTCTGATACGAAGGGTCATACGAGACGGTCACCCCTATCTGGCTTCGCGCTGCCATGACGATGTCCAACCCATTTGTGGCCGCACCTGGCAGGCCGCTAGATGGCGATCCGTGCCGAACGCCGACGGGAACCTTTCCAAGGAACAGCACAGCAGCCAGTAACGCCAATACCGCCACTAACAGTGCAGTCACGATTTTCTGAGCTTTTTTCAGGACATTCACAATTCAACCTTCTCACATTAACTGTTTATCCTACTTGCAGTTTGGTTCTGTCAATTTCCCTTTAGAGGTGATTCTGGCCCATCGGCCATGAATTGC
>CAMKJU010000241.1 GCA_946413265.1 uncultured Lentisphaerota bacterium | reverse complement strand
CGCCGTGGGACTGTCCCCATCACCGGGCACCAGACCTCCGATGACACGCAGACGAACTGGAACGGCGTAATGGGGCGGATGGAGTTGAGGGCTTATGGCGAGGCTTCCCCACGTCGTTCCATTCCGACTACCAGTGGCGCGAGTTGATCTTCAACGGCGTTAACGTGGTGTTGGACGGCGACAAGGACGCGGACGTGATCGTGCGCGGCATCGACAACATCACGCGCAACCAGAACCTCGGCGTGATCTGGGAGAAGCGGCGCGGGAAGGGGCGTGCTCTCTATTGCTCTTTCGACCTCGAGGCGGCGAAAGACCTCCCAGAAGCCCGTGCGCTGCGCCGCTCGCTCCTGGACTACCTTGCCGCCACGAGCGGAAAAAATCCATAAAAGACGCCATTTAACCCGGCACCGTTCCGTTTGGATATGGTATAATACGCCGCGTGGTCAAAATCTGCGAAGAAGAGAAGAAAAGAGATGGGCGAGAAACTATTTGAAGTTGAAGATCTGCACGTCACGTACCGTAGGCCTGGCGAAAAGGCCGTAGAGGCGGTGCGCGGGGTGTCCTTTGATTTGCACGCTGGCGAGACGCTCGGCATCGTGGGCGAGTCCGGCAGCGGTAAGTCTACTATAGCCAAGACCCTCATGCTACTCCAGCCTTCGTCTGGCGGCGTGGCGCGTTTTCGCGGGAAGGATATCGCGACTTTCACCTCCGACGAGCGCCGGCAGTACCGGCGCGACGTGCAGATGGTGTTCCAGGACGCGGTTGGTTCCCTCAACCCACGTATGACCATCCGTCAGGCGCTGAATGAGATTCTAGAAAAATCCCTGGGCGGGGCTCGGAGCGGGCAGAGCTCCCAGTCGGCGTCCCAAACTCCTGAATCTCTCCTCGACACTGTGGGCCTCTCCAAGGCCGTGCTGGACCAGTATCCGCGCGAACTCTCCGGCGGGCAGTGCCAGCGCGCGAGCTTCGCACGTGCGCTCGCCGTGAACCCGAAGGTGCTTGTGGCGGACGAACCGGTGTCGGCACTTGATGTTTCCGTGCAGGCGCGCATCCTCAACCTCATGCGCGACCTGCGGCGCGAACTTGGGCTTGCAATCCTGCTCATCGCGCACGACCTTTCGGTGGTGCGTAACGTGTGCGACCGGGTGTGCGTGATGCACCTCGGTCTGTTCGAGGATACGGGACCGGCCGAGGAGGTGTTCGACCATCCGCAGTCGGACTATACGAAGAACCTTCTTGCGGCGGTGCCGGACGTGCAGCGTTCGCTTGCGGCTAGAGCGCAGCAGTGATGGCGGCGAGGAGGTCCGCGTAGGATTCGTACGCGGTCACGTCTGGATTCGCGGCCTTTATTGCGTCGGTGCTGCGGAACAGGAATCCGGCCTTGCTGGCGCGGATCATCGCGATGTCGTTGAAGCTGTCACCGCTCGCGATCGTATCGAATCCAATTGACTGCAGTGCGCGCACCGTGGCGAGCTTGCCATTCTGCACGCGCTGCTTGTATCCCGTTATCGAACCGTCAGGTGCCACTTCGAGCGTGTTGCAGAAGAGCGTGGGCCAGCCGAGTTTCTCCATGAGCGGCGTGGCAAACTGTTCGAACGTGTCGCTGATCAGGATCACCTGCGTGCGGGAACGGAGCGCGTCGAGGAACTCGCGCGCGCCGGGAAGCGGGTTGATCGTGGCGATGACCTTCTGGATTTCCCTGAGGCCGAGACCGTGCTCTTTCAGGATCTCGATGCGGCGAAGCATGAGCTTGTTGTAGTCGGGTTCGTCGCGCGTCGTGCGCCGCAGCTCCGGGATGCCGCTCGCGTCGGCGAAGGCAATCCAGATCTCCGGAAGGAGAACTCCCTCTACATCTAGGCAGACAATGTTCATTTTCCCTTTTCTCTTCAGTTTGTAGTTTTGTTCGGGGTTGGGGCGTGCGTGGCTCGCCGTTCAACTTCTGAGGCGATACCGTCGGCTACGTCCTGCGCCGTAAACGAGAATTCCTTTTCAAGTTCGGCGACGGTTCCGTGTCCCACAAAACCGTCAGGCCAGCCGAACCGCGCATCCGCGCCGATCGCCTCGCCGAACCCGCCGGCAACAGCGCCGTTTTCAAGCGAGGCCACGAACGCACCCGCAGCGCGCTGGCGCGCGAGCAGTTCCGCGTCGAAAGGCTTGACGAACCGTGCGTCCACCACTCCCGCTGCGACGCCTCTCGCGCCAAGAAGCTCCGCAGCCGCAAGTGCCTTTGGAACCTGGTCGCCTAGCGCCCACAACTGCACGTGCGCTTCCGGCGCGGAAATCTGATGCGCCTTGCCCCAGGCGATTGGACTCGGCGATGGCGGAACTTCCGTCGGAGCGCCGCGCGGCCATCGGATCGCGACAGGTCCGCCGTGTGCGAACGCCGCAGCGAGCATTTCGCCGAGCGAGGATGCGTCGCGTGGCTGAAGTACGGACATGTTCGGCAGGCACCGCAGCATGGGGATGTCGAACATCCCGTGGTGCGTGCGCCCGTCCGCGCCTACGCAGCCAGCCCGGTCTACGGCGAACACCACCGGCAGGTCCATGATGCACACGTCGTGCATGATCTGGTCGAATGCCCGCTGGAGGAAAGTTGAGTAGATGGCGACCACCGGCTTCTCTCCGGCTTTCGCGAGGCCGGCCGCGAATGTGACGGCACACGACTCGCTGATGCCCACGTCGTAGAAGCGTGTGGGGAATTCGCGCGCGAAATTCACGAGTCCGGTGCCGTCCTTCATAGCTGCAACCACTGCGCACACGCGTTCGTCGCGCCGCGCTTCCTCGGTGAGTGCCGTGCTGAAGATCTCGCTCCATCCCGTCTTCTTCGGGGCGGACGGAGCCGCGTCGGGGTTCGCGATGTCGAACGGCCCCACCCCGTGCCAGCGTGAAGGGTCGGACTCGGCGGGGGCGAAGCCCTTGCCTTTTTCCGTAATTACGTGTACGACCACGCCGCGCTTGTATTCCTTCGCCACGGTCAGGGCGTCCTTGAGAGCGTTTATGTCGTGTCCATCCACCGGCCCGACGTAGCGCAGACCGAACTGCTCGAAGAACGTGTTGCCGAGCCAGATGGATTTTATCATCTGCTCGAGTCTGTGGTACGCTCCACGGAGGAAGGTTAGCTTAAGGCGGTGTCCCATCGCCTCCGCAGCGGCCTTCACGCGGTTGTAGCGCACGTTGGAGATGAGCCGGCCGAGGAATTTCGTCATCGCTCCGCGGCTGGGCGATATCGCCATCGCGTTGTCGTTCACTACGAGGATGAGCTTCTTCGTGACGGTTGCGCAGTTGTTCAGGGCCTCAAGCGTCTCGCCGTTTGCAAGCGAGGCGTCACCGACCACCGCGACGATGTGTTCGTCACTGTTTCTGGCGTCGCGCGCCGCAGCCATGCCAAGCGCGGCCGCGAGCGCGTTGCCGGCGTGTCCCGCAACGAAGGCGTCCGCCGCGCTCTCGTCTGGATTCACGAAAGGCGATTCCCCGCCGAACTGACGCAGCGTGGAGAAGGGTCTGCGTCGTTTCGTGAGCAGTTTCCAGGCGTAGGACTGGTGTCCGACATCCCAGAGAATGCGGTCGCGCTCCAGGTCGAACACGTCTACGAGCGCACACGCGAGCTCCACGGCGCCGAGCGAGGACGCAAGGTGCCCGCCGTTCTTCGACACGACCTCGATGATCTCTTTGCGCAGGGCGTCAGGAGTGGGGCGCTCGCTCATGCGTGGCCTCCCTTGCGGCGGTCGCGCGCGGCGTATGCTGCGAGTGCCGCGTCGAAGTCCTCACGCGAGAAGTCGGGCCACAGCGTGTCCGTGAAATAGAACTCTGAATAGGCGCACTCCCAGAGGAGGAAGTTTGAAATCCGCTGTTCGCCGCTCGTGCGGATGATGAGGTCTGGGTCTGGCAGGTCCGGCGCGTAGAGCCTGTTGCCCACAAGCGCCTCGTCCACGTCTTCGGGGCGGATTTGCCCGGTGGCGGCTTCCGCCACCAGCTTGCGCGCCGCGTCCA
>CAMKJU010000240.1 GCA_946413265.1 uncultured Lentisphaerota bacterium | reverse complement strand
GAGGAAACCCACTTCCCCGAACTTGGCTTATAATTTAGCATTTTTTTTTGTTTGCCGTCAAGTGGCAATTTTGTGAAATTCCGGTAACGGCGCGGCACCAAAAGCGCAAAGTACGCGAAGTTTGATTTTAGGTAGCAAGCATACTACAACAAGCAGCGAGCCATGCTCAAGGAATCGCGTAATTAGTCTTGCAATTTACGGCGACGAGTGCCGAGCGACGTGCCGCCGTTGATAAATCAGCGGACGACTATGCTCAAACCCACCTTGGGACGGAGAAGAAGCCCCGTGTCGTTCGAGACAAGCACATACTTCCCGTTATATGCTGCGTCCAGCGCGAATTTCACGTTGACGGGCTTCGCATTCCCCCAGGTCGCGACGCTGTACCACTTTGGCATACTTTCCTCGCGTATGCACATGGCGTGGATGCGCGCGGTTGCGGGGCGGCTAGAGATGCGGTACCGCTATTCCAAGGACATCGTTTACAACAACTTCCCGTGGCCGGAAAATCCGGAACATCCGGAAGCTCCGGCAAAAGCAGCCATTTCCGCCGCCGCACAAGCCATTCTCGACGCGCGCGCCGCGCATCCTACGGCCACGCTGGCCGACCTTTACGATCCGCTCACGATGCCGCCCGACCTGGTGAAGGCACATGCGCACCTCGACGCGCTCGTTGACAAGGCGTATGGGCTTTCGCCGTCCTGCACCGACTTGGGCCGCGTGGCGCACCTCTTTAAACTCTACGCCGACAAGGTGAAGGAGATGTAAAACATGGACGACCCAACCATTGAATATCCAGAAAACGTCAATGTTGTCGAACTGGAAACAGCCGCGTTCAAGTGTGCGAAGGATGCCGACGCTTGGGCGCGAAGCCACGGCATTGTCGGACTTATGAGCAACATCGACACCGGCGGGAAAGGTGAAATCTCTATATCGGTAAACTCCCTAAACAAGATGTTGTCCGGCTCTGCGTTGCGAAAGAGCGTCACGCCTGCAATTCACTTTGCCGCGCTTCAACGGTTGCGCGACATAATCCGTGAATCGTTCATTGCGGAACGTCACCCCGACTATCCGAAGGTTGACGGCGTACGCTCGACCGCAAACAATCCAAACCGCATGGTTGAAATCGTGGTTCTGTACGGTTGCGTGTCATTCGGCGGCATAGCCTACCGAGCAAAGACCACGTTGAAAGATCTAAAATATCCGGGACAGCCGACAAAGGCTTATTCCTACGAAATAAGCAGCATCGAGGTTCTGGCGGGAAACTGCCGCGTCGTAACACGACCCAACACCATTGCCTCGATGTCGGTTAATATATTACTAAAAGACGTTCTGAATGTCAATGGGGAATTTTTGCTTACTCCGACCGCGTCGCCCACCTCTTCAAACTCTACGCAAAGAAAGTGAATAAAACATGAAACACCGGGCAACAGGACGCCCAAGAGGAAGGCCGCCGAGCCTGCCGTTTGACCTTGCCGAGCAGATACTTCGCGATCTCGAAAGCAGGATGGATCGCAACACCATGCTTGTCAGACCCGAAATCGCGTCAATGGCAAGAAAGCTGAATGTCAGCCGTTCATCGATAAAAAGAGAAATCGCGAGCATCAGAAACGACGGTTTTATTGAACTCTGCCACATCTCTAAAAGTCCAACCGACAAGGTCTGCACCATCATGTACAGAATCCTTCGCCCGGTACTGCCAAACCCCGACTCTCATTGTGGCTCATAATTCCCCTCGCCGTGGCTCAAAAATCCCCTTCCCGTGGCTCAAAAATCCCCCTCCAGTACCTACGCCTTGCGCCCGGCGCACCCAGACCATAAACCGTTACTGACCGCAGAAAAAGGAAAAAGAGGGACGCGACAAGCTGCGTCCCTCCCGTGGGTTTCGGTGTTGAAAAACATTCTGCGTCAACGGACGATCAAGATGAATCCCGTGTTAAGGTATATGCCGTCGTCCTTGACGGTGACGGCGTAGCGCCGATCTTCGTCGCCGCGCGTGAACATGAGCGAGCCGACGCTCGCCGGAGGATTCTCCGCCGACCAGGCCACCACCGGGCGCTTCGTCGAAATCGAACGGCCGCCGAGCTTGAGCCGGATCGTCGCGCCCTCCGCCAGATTCATCGTGCAACCTTTCGACGGCAGCACGAACGGCGCGTCAAGTCCGCTCAAGTCGAGGACGGGCGAAAGGTGCGTCGCGTCGCCGAGCGTGACCGTCTTGAGCAGGTTCGTCGTCATGGGCTGGAAGCGGTCGAGGATCGTCATCATCTTGTCTACATTGCCTGCATCTATGATCTTCTCGCGCCGGTCAATGAACGTGCCGACGGTGAACTTCGCCTCGGCATGTACCGCGCCGCCAAGCCCCACGTCCAGCGTGGCGGAACTGAGGTCGGTTGTGTCGTCGCCAGCGTACACGGAAATGCCCTTGGGTGAACCGTTGTCGCCGTTATCGACGTTGACGATTGTGCCGGAACCCACCGTCTTCACGCGGCGGAAGCCCATCCGGCATCCGTGCCGGATGGTGAGCGTGTGGCCGTTCAAGGTGAGGAGGTGCTGCTCGTCATTGCCGGGCGCGTACATGAAACTAGGGGCACCGCTGTTTGCCATTGAACCAGACATGTAACCAGGCATGACGACCGTTGCGTCGCCGGAAAGCTCCATGTCGGCAATGCAGTTCATCTGGTACCAGCCGTCGGCATCGACCGCCACGCTGCTGATCATCGCGCCTACATGGCCCGGCCCGTCGCCCGCGATGACGAACGAGTACGGCGTCTGCGTGGCGGCGCTCACCTTGCCGGCCCAGTCGAACGCCGCGCCGTCCGCAATGGTGATCCACGCCTTCGCGGGCCCCCACGCGCCGTTGTACGCGCCGCTCTTCGCCCAGCCGTTCAACACCACCGTGTCGCCGGTGTACGTCTGGTCGGCCTTCGCGGCGACGAACGTGCCCGCGCCCGTTTTGACGAGCCTCAGTGAACCGGTGAGCGACATGCTTGAATTCTCGAGCGTCGTGCCCGACGCCGCATCGACAACCAGTTCGCCGCCCGCGACGGAGGATGTGACGGTAAACGTCTTCGTCCCGCCGACGATGGACGCCGGCAGTTTCAGCGCACGTCCCTTCACGTCAATCGTCAATCCCTCGGCGATGCCGAACGCGAAACCAGAAGTCATGTCGCAAAGTTCCCAGTCCGACGGTCCTCCGCCCGTCGGGAGCGCGAAGCCGCCGGAAAGAACGTAGGCACCCGGCGTCACGTTTGCCGCCTTGACGGCGAGATATTCCTCGTAGGAGGAGAAATGCACCTGCATCTCCTGCGTCACGCCGCCCTCCCAGTCGACGTTCTCCGTTCCGTTTGCGTCGTAGAAGCGCCACGTCTGCGGATTGGATTCGATATCCAGCCGCGCATACGCGGGCACCGCCGTGCTCTTCACGTAGAGTCCGTCGGCACGGACACCAACGCCCAACTGCCGGTCTTCGCCGTCGTAGGAAAGCGTGAACGTCGCGGACGGAATCTCGTCCCATGAGACGAGCTTGTCGCCGACGGCGATCGTCCGCCCGCCCGTATAGACCGTCACCGCCGCGCCCGAGGCAAAGGTGAACGCGTAGTTTCCATCCGTCGGAATGACGAACGCGTCGCCGAGTCCGCTCAAGTCGAGGACGGGCGAAAGGTGCGTCGCGTCGCCGAGCGTGATTTTCTTCTGCGGACTCGTCGCCATCGGTTGATAGCGGTCCAGAACGGTCACGCCGACGTTCCCGCCTGAATCCGCCGTGCGGCGGTCGATGAACGTGCCGATGACATGCGGGCTCGTATCGAAGTTCAAGGTGCAGTTGGCGGCGATGTCGAGCGTGACGGACGAGAAGTCGCTCGCCACGTCCCAGAAGCTCGCCATTCGAGCCCCTCCCGTGCCAGTGTTCGTGGACATGAACACAACCGTCCCCGAACCGACCGCACGCACGTTCTTGAAGTTGAACTTGTCGCCCGCGTCGATGGTGAGCGTGTGGCCGTTCAGCGTGAGGAGGTGCGTCCGGTTGAGGACGATGAAGCCGCAGTAGGCGTTTCGTCCGGCGGCGGGATCGACCAC
>CAMKJU010000239.1 GCA_946413265.1 uncultured Lentisphaerota bacterium | reverse complement strand
TCGCCGAAGACGAGCCTGAGGTCGTTGTAGGGCTTCTGGTACTTCTCCCACGCGATCCAGTCCGCGTGCTTCGTGTACGCCTTGTCGCGCGCGATCTCGGCGACGCCGACGCGGTCCTGCTCGCCCGTGCCGATGCCCACCGTCGCGCCGTCCTTCACGTAGAGGACGCTGTTGGACGTGACACCCGCCTCGACGAGCCAGCCGAACACGAGGTCCTCGTACTCCTTCGCGGTGGGCAGACGCGCGATCTTGTGCTCCTCGAAGGAGACGGCGCCGGTCGCCTTGTCCGTGATCTTGCGATTGCAGTAGGCCGGCATGAAGTCCTCGGGCTTGCGGGCCTTGCACACGAAGGACATCTGCGCCACGATCCCGCCGTCGACGAGGCTCTTGAAGTCCACGACCGTCTTCGCGACGAAGTCGGTGAGGCGGTCCATGTTGCGGATGCGGAACACGCGGAGGTTCTTCTTCGTGGCGAAGAGGTCCATAACACCGGGCGCGAACTCGGGGGCCACCACGACCTCCGCATAGTTCTCGACTATGAGTTTCGCCGTCTCCATGTCACATTCGCGGTTGAGGGCGATCGCGCCGCCGAACGCGGCGAGGCGGTCGGCCTTGTTCGCGCGGAAGTACGCCTCGGCGAGCGTATCGGCCTGCGCGACGCCGCACGGGTTGTTATGCTTCACGATCACGGCGCACGGCTTTGCGGTGAGGTAACGAAGGATGTTGAGCGCGTTGTCGGTGTCCGTGACGTTCGTCTTGCCGGGGTGCTTGCCGCTCTGGAGGAGCTCCGGCACGGACGCGAGGTAGCGTCCGGGCTGGATCGTCTCGACGTCGCCGAGCAGGATGTTGCCGTTCACGAGCTTGTAGAGGGCGGCTTCCTGTCCGGGATTCTCGCCGTAGCGGAGGCCTTTCTCCTCGCCGCCGATGTTCCACGTCACCTTCTCGTAGCTGAGCGTCTCGCGCTTGTCGCCGTCAATGAACGAAATCTCCATCTTCGGCGCGAAGTGATCGGCTTCGATGGTCTTGTAGGCTTCTTTTAGGTCTTTCATCTTTGCTCTCTAGTTGTTGCTGGACACAGAAGGGATTAGAGCTTCTTCCAGACGTTGCCCTGCTCGGAGGAATCGCACACGGCGTTGATGAACTTCATGCCGCGCACGCCGTCGAGGACGCCCGGGAAGTCGAGCTCCAGCGCCGTGGGTTTCCGCTTCGCCGCCTTCGCGCGGATCGTGTCGCAGAAGTTGCAGTAGTTGTTCGCGAACGCCTCCAGGAACGCCTCGGGGTGTCCGCTCGGCGTGCGCGTGCAGCGCACGGCGGAGGCGGACTTCGTACCCACGTATCCGTTACCGCGCTTCCACACCTGCTCCGGCGCTTCCTGGTCGAACACGCGCAGGTAGTTCGGGTTCTCCTGGTACCACGCGAGCGCCTTCTTCTCGCCGTACACCCAGATGTGGAGGTCGTTCTCCTCGCCGGGTGCGATCTGGGATGCGGTGAGGACGCCCTTCGCGCCCTTCTCCATGTGGAAGAGCACGTTGCCGTCGTCGTCGAGCTTGCGTCCCTTCACGAAGATCGTAAGGTCGGCGAGCACTTCCGTGATCTTGAGGCCCGTCACGAACTCGGCGAGGTTCGCCGCGTGCGTACCGATGTCGCCCATGCATCCCGCGCGGCCGGAGCGCTTCGGGTCCGTGCGCCACGAGGCCTGCATGTTCTCCTTGCCCGTGAGTTTGAAGAGCCAGCCCTGCGGGTACTGCACCACGACCTTGCGGATCTTCCCGAGGTCGCCCGCCTTCACCATGTCGCGCGCGAGCTTCACCATCGGGTAGCCCGTGTACGTGTGCATGAGGCCGAACGTGAGCTTCGTCTTCTTCACGAGCGCCTCTAGTTCCTCCGCCTCGGCGACGGTAAGCGTCATCGGCTTCTCGCACATCACGTTGAAGCCGGCTTCGAGAAACGCCTTCGCGATGGGGAAGTGCGTGTGGTTGGGCGTGCAGATCGAGACGAAGTCGATGCGCTCGTCCTTCGGGAGCGCGAGCTCGCCCGCGATCATGTCCTTGTACGTGCGGTAGACGCGCTTCGGGTCGAGGCCGAGGTTGCGTCCCTGCTCAAGGGACTTCTCGGGATCCACGTCGAACGCGCCCGCGACGATATCCGCGCCGCCGTCCATGCGCGCCGCCTTGCGGTGCACCTCGCCGATGAAGGCGCCAATGCCGCCTCCGACCATGCCCATCTTCAGTTTCTTCATTTGATTCTCCTTTTATTCTTTTTAAAACTATCAACTAGCCACTAGCCACTAGCCGCTAACCACTAGCCACTAACCACTCACTTGCCGAACGCGTCGTCGAACGCGATCGCGGACTGCGCAAAGTCGACCTTGCGCACGAACGCAAGCGCCTCCTTCGCGCCGTGCAGACGGTCCATGCGCGAATCCTCCCACTCGACCGAGAGCGGGCCCTTGTAGCCGACGTCGTTTAGCGCCACGATGATGGGCTCGAACTTGACGTCGCCGCGGCCGAGGGAGCGGAAGTCCCAGTAGCGGCGCGCGTCGCCGAAGTCCACGTGTCCGCCGAACACGCCCACCGTGCCGTCGCCGTGGCCCCACCAAGCGTCCTTCATGTGGACGTGGAAGATGCGGTCGCCGAAGAGACGGATGAACTTCACGTAGTCCACGCCCTGGTAGCCGAGGTGCGAGGGATCGTAGTTGAAACCGAACGCGGGGTGTCCGCCGATCTCCTCCAGCGCGCGCTGGGCGGACGCGATGTCGAACGCGATTTCCGTGGGATGGACCTCGAGCGCGAACTTGACGCCGTTGTCCTTGAACACGTCGAGAATCGGCTTCCACGCCTTCGCGAACGTGCGGTAGCCGTCGTCGATCATCTCCTTCGTCACAGGCGGGAACGAGTAGAGGTACTGCCAGATGGGCGAGCCGGTGAAGCCGTTCACCACGTCGATTCCCATGTTGCGCGCGGCCTTCGCGGCGAGCTTCATCGTCTTCACCGCCCACGCGCGCATCGCCTTCGGGTCCTTGCGCAGCGCCTTCGGCGCGAATCCTGCGTGGCGCGCGTCGTACACGTCGCACACGAGCTGGCCCTGTAGGTGGGCGGAGATCGCCCAGCAGCCGAGCCCCTTCTCCGCGAGACGGCCCTTGAGGTCGTCGCACCAGCCCTTCGACTTCGCGGCGGCTTCCACGTCGAAGTGGTCACCGACGAGACCGAGCTCGAGGCCGTCGTAGCCGAGCTCAGACATCGTTTCGCACACTTTCGCCAGCGGCAGGTCACCCCACTGCAGCGAACAAATCGTCACTTTTCTAGCCATGTTCTTTTCTCCGTTTCTTTTTCGGCAACATCATGGAAGCGACAAAGCCTCCCTGCGGCGTAAAGTATAGCAAAACGAGCCGCGTTCCGCAAATGCCATGTCACCCTAGTCCGCGTTCACTTTGCAGTTCGCGAACTAGATCACGCCCAACATTGCGGCCAGAAACATTCCACCGCCGCCTGGTAGGGCGGCGTGTCCCCACGCCGCCGCTACGGTTCCACCACCACCTTGAAGAACCGCATCGCCGCCCGTTCCGCCGACGTCGCCTCTTCAACCGACTTCCAGTCGCCCTTGAGCTCCGCCGCGCCCTTCAGCACGGCGTTCAGCTCCGCGCCAGTCCAGCGGTTCACCTTCGGTTCCCACTCCACCTTCGGCTCGCCGTCCACGATCTCAATGGACACGATGCGGAAGTCGTCAGTGGCGTCCGCCGGATCAAGCCCCAGCGCGTAGCACTCCGCCGCCGTGCGTCCGTTCGCCGCCCGCGCATCCGCCGCGAGGCCCCGCTCCGCCAGCCACGCCTCCAGACCCGTCAACGTTCCGCTCGGCGTCCACGTCACTCCATCCAGCCAGGCGCAGTCCTCGCCCTCCGAGCCCTCCGTGTCCTTGATGTACGACCACGCGAGGACGTGCTCGCCCGCCCCTTCAACCGCGAAGACGCAGTTCGTCCAGTCCGTCTCGCCGTTGACGAGGCCGCGCTCCGCCCCGTCAACCGAGAAGGAAAGGTAGTCACAGAGTATCTTCTGGGTGCGGAACTCGAAGTAGCCC
>CAMKJU010000238.1 GCA_946413265.1 uncultured Lentisphaerota bacterium | reverse complement strand
CATCCACCTCAACATGGGGATGTGCGCGGCGGAGGACTACGATACATTCGCGCAAAACCTCCCCGTGTGCATGAAGGCATCCCTCGCAGGCGCAGGTGTCAAGTACGATGACAAGTTGACTCCTTCCGCTAACTTCGGCATCGCAATCGACAAGCTTGCCGATAAGGGTACCCAGCCCGTCATCCTGATCGACGAGTACGACGACCCCGTGGCGAAGGCTCTGAAGAACGTGGAAGTGGCGGAGCACGTCCGTTCCTCACTTGCGCCCATCTACGGGCAGATGAAGGACCGCTCCGGAAAGATTCGCTTTCTGATGATCACGGGCGTCAGTAAATTCACGAAGCTCTCGATCTTCTCCACGCTTTCGTCGCTCGTCGACATCTCCTTCGAGGATGCCTACGCCTCGATGCTCGGCTACACGGAGGACGAGCTTGACCGCTACTTCTCCGAGCACATGGAGGCGCACCGCAAGGTGATGGGGCTTTCGGCGAAGGCGTACCGCGCCGAGATCAAGCGTCTCTACAACGGCTACCGTTTTTGGCTAGACGAGGGGGAGAACGTGTGCAATCCCGTCTCGATCAACCTCACGATGGCGAACAGGAAGAAACGCTTTGAACTCTACTGGGCTGAGACGGGCAAGGCGTCGTTCCTGATGAACTTCCTGAAACGTGGAGACGTGCTAGCCGTCGACCTCGACAACCTGGGCGGTGTCGCAAAGGCCGAACTTGACGTCTCCGACCTCGGCTCTATCCCCGTCAAGGGAATGTTGTATCAGACCGGCTATCTGACGATAGGCGATTTTGACGGGACAGACTTCACTCTGCGCGTCCCGGACGAGGAAGTGCGCCAAGACCTTTCCGCGCTGATGTCCGGGCTTGTTGCGGACAAGGACGTGCGTTGGGCTGCAGCTCTCGGCGCAAAACTCCGCCATGCCCAGTGGCAGGAGTTCTTCGACGGTCTTGCCGCGCTCTACGCGGGCGCGGTGTATGGCTCTACGGAAGGGAGGCCGCACGAGCTTTCCTACGCGCGCTGCCTGAAGTTCCTTTTGCAGGGACAGGGCTTCCGCGTGGAGCAGGAGGTGTCGCACGCGGGCGGACGCACGGACATCGTGGCAGACCATCCCTGCGGCACCTACATCTTCGAGCTGAAGGTGAACAAGCCGCCGAAGGTCGCGATGTCGCAGGTGCAGCGCAAGAAGTACGCCGCACCCTACCGCGCCGCCGGCAAGCCCGTCTGGGCGGTGGGCCTTTCCTTCAATGGTCGAACGCGCCAGTTCAAGGCCGGCGTCGCAGAGCGTGTAAAGTTGAAAGTGTGAAGCGTTTTTGATATAATGTGCGGCATGAAAAACGAGAATCATGAAGATTTGAAAATGTCGAGCGGCGACGTTATTTCGCGTCGCACGTTTTTGCGGCTTTCCGCCATCGGCGGGACGCTTATGGCTGCTGGTGGATGCCGCACCGCCCTGTTCACGGGCGCTGCGAGCGACTATGATCCGAACCTGACGGTATTCCTGTCCGACATCCACGTGCGCGGCGGGGAATCGTACCAACTGGAGCATTTCAAGCGCGTAGTCGCGGAGATTCTCAAGATGTCTCCGCTCCCGAAGCGTGCGGTCGTGTTCGGCGATCTCGCCTACCTCTTCGGACGGAAGGAGGATTACGTCACGTCGGCGCCGTACCTAAAGCAGCTGACCGACGCCGGAATCTCCGTGACGATCGGCATGGGCAACCATGACCGACGTTCCGCGTTCCTCGAGGTGCAGCCCGAATACGCCCGACGCACCAAGGTGCCGGGGCGCATCGTTTCTGTCGTGGACATCGGCCCTGCGGACATCCTCATGCTGGATTCCCTAGCCGGTTCCGACGATCGAGGCAACAGCAGCAGCGGACCGGTCCCCGGGACGCTCGACGCCGCCCAGCAGGAATGGCTTCTCGCCGAACTCCCGAAGTGGAAGCGCCCCGTGTTCGTGTGTGCGCACCATCCCGTCTTTGAACTCACCGCAGGCGGCAAGCCTCTCAACGAACTCCTGTTCAACTCGCCAGCCTTCGCGGGGTACATCAACGGACACAACCACCGCTGGTACGCCGAATGGTCGTTTCGCAACTACAGTCAGCGCAAGTTGCTCTGCTACTTGGGCCTTCCTTCCACGGGACACTGGGGCGACATCGGCTACACTCTCTTCCGCACCACGCCTCGCGATGCCGTCGCAAACCTCGTGCAGCACGACTTCTTCTTCCCAAATCCGCTTAAGGAAGGGGAGCCGCGTCCTGAAATGTGGAATGCGATCGTGGAGAAGAACCGCGGCGCGCATTACAGGTTCGTCCTTCCGAATATCTGACTTGAAGGGAGATCGCGCAGTGACGTCGTTACTGGACAAAGCGGTCGCTGCGCCGCGTGCGTTGACGCATCGGGAACTGGCCGAGCTTCTCTCCTGGCCTGATGTGGATGCGCTTTTCGCCGCCGCATACGAGGTGAAGTGCCACGAGATTGGGAGGGTTGTTTCCTTTCGGGGGTTGGTGGAATTCGCGAATGTCTGCGAGAAGGACTGCTACTACTGTGGTATCAGAAAGGGCAACGACAAGGTCCATCGCTACTGCATGGACGCGGAGGAGATTGTCCGTGAGGCCGAATGGGCCTTCAAGGCAGGGTATGGCAGCCTCGTGCTTCAGTCCGGCGAACTGACCGGCGAGAAGAATGCAGCCTTTGTCGAGGACGTGCTGCGGCGCATCCATGCATTCGGCGGCGACGACTTCGGCGTGACCATAAGCCTTGGAGAGCAGAGCGAGGAAACGTACCGCCGCTGGCGCGAGGCGGGTGCCCACCGCTACCTGCTGCGCATTGAAACGTCCAATCCCGGGCTTTACGCGAAGCTGCACCCGGCAGACCATTCGTGGGAGAGGCGGCGAGATTGCCTGCGGGCGCTTCGCCGCTGCGGCTACCAGGTGGGAAGCGGGGTGATGGCCGGGCTGCCCGGGCAGACGGTCGATGACCTAGCCTCGGACATCGAGTTCTTCGCCGCCGAGGACCTCGACATGATTGGCATGGGACCGTACATCCCCCATGCCGATACGCCCCTTGGAAAGGACGCGCCGTGGACGCCCGAACTGCGCAAGGAGCGTCTGGAGCTCGGCCTTCGCATGATCGCCGCCACACGCCTCCATCTGCACGACGTGAACATCGCCGCCGCGACCGCTCTTCAGGCACTCGACCCCGAAGGGCGCGAGAAGGGTCTCCTCGCCGGCGCAAACGTGATCATGCCCAACATCACCGAGACGCGCTACCGCGCCGACTACCAGCTCTACGCCGGCAAGCCGTGCCTCAACGAGGATTCCACGCTTTGCCGAGGCTGTCTCGAGCGGCGTATCGCCGCCATCGGCGAGACAATACTTTGGAACAGGCGCGGCGATTCGCCGCATTGGGGCAGGAGATGAGAGAAGGTTGATTTCAAATCCGAAAAGGAAGATGATATGAAAGAAGCGAATAACTCCAACTGCGGCGTAGCGAACGCCGAAAAGGGAAAATGCCCGTGGTGGAAGTTTGACTTTGGCGTTTTGGCGCTCATTGTGGTCTTGGCCGTTGTTCTGGGCGCCTTGAACAACCTGCGCGTAGCCGAAGAGCGCAGGGTCAAGTGGTTTGACGCTCCTGTGGACCGAAGCGGTCTGGAAAAGACAGAGGAGGTTGTGCCATGAATAAAGCCAGAGTTCTTCAGTTTTTAGAGTTTGTTTGCCGTCTTGGGCTCGGCGTGCTGTTCATATACTCCGCGTTGTCCAAGATTTCAGATCCGGATGACTTTGCCCACGCCGTCATGCGATATGAATTTCTGCCTGATTTTACGATCGGAATCTTCTCCATGACTATGCCGATGCTCGAGTTGCTGGCAGGGTTGTCGATGTTGTTCACGAAATGGCTGCGCGAATCGGCGCTTCTCGTCTCGGGAATGCTAGCGATGTTCATAATTGCACTGGTTCAGGCTCTTGTTCGCGGGCTGGAGATTTCGTGCGGATGTTTCGGGGTGCCGAGCGTAGGCGGACGTGAAGAAATCGTAATCGCGCTCGTTCGCGACGTTGTGCTGATCGTGCCGGCTGCATGGCTGATGTTCCGCGCCAACGGCAGGATGTGGCCATTGAAGTTGCTGCCGAACGGCTGGTATGCGGCCTGCCTGTGCGGATTC
>CAMKJU010000237.1 GCA_946413265.1 uncultured Lentisphaerota bacterium | reverse complement strand
ACTCTGCGTCCCAGAGCAATCTGGGGAACGAAAAGGAAACGAAAAATGAAGAAACTCATGTTTACGGCGGCAGTTGCCGCAGCCGGACTCGCGTTCGGTATCGAAAGTGCCAACACGGTCGGGTACACGACCCGCGAGATCAACAACAAGTTCGTGATCGCTGCCGGGCAGTTCGATGCCGTCGGTGGTAATGCGTTCCCGGTGGCAAATGTCGGCGTTGAGGCCCCGGCCACGGTCAATGCGTGGATCACGTGGGATGATGAAGCCGACGAATTCTACGACAACGTCCCCGGCTGGTCGCAGAAGGCTCCGCAGATTCAGATTCCGAATGCTGATGGTACGGGCTATACACTCGCTTACTATGTGGCTGACGCACGTAATCCCGCAGACGACTCGAATGCCGGTGCTGGTTGGGTCAGCGGTGACGGTTACCTCATTAACGCGACGATTACATCCGGTCTCGGCATGTGGACACGCGGCTACAAGGATGGCGACACCACCGTTGGAAACACGACGTTGACGTATGCCGGCGAAGTGAGCGACGACGATTCGCAGAACCTCTCGCTCAACGACAAGTTCCAGCTCCGCGCTGTTCCCTATCCGAAGGAACTCGTGCTGAATGGAACGGGCGTTGCCGACTGGTCTGCCCTTACGCCTGGTACTGCGTGGATTACGTGGGACGACGAAGCTGACGAGTTCTACGACAATGTCCCCGGTTGGACTGCATCCGCACCGCAGATTCAGATTCCCAATGCCGATAATACTGGTTACACTTTGGCCTACTATGTTGCAGATGCTCGCGATCCCGCAGACGATTCAAACGCGGGTGCTGGTTGGGTCAGCGGTGACGGATATCTGATCAACGCAACGATTCCTGTTGGTCGAGGCGTGTGGTTCAACGGGCGCAAGACGGTGAATCTGCCGATCTACAAGTAACAATTTCAAGGCGTGTGCGGCGACAAGTCGTCGCCGCCACGCCTAGAAAAAACAACAAAGGAAAATGAAAATGAAGAAAATCATGTTTATGCTTGCCGCCGCCGCGATAGCGATTGGCGCACAGGCAAATTCAGTTCTCTGGTCAGCGACCATCAATGGTGCGACTGCATCCACGCCGAATATCGCCGCAGGCGATTACATGGTGTACTTGCTTGACAACTCGAAGTGGGGTACCTATGTGACTGATGGCAAGATGAAGTCCGACTATCTGACGGCTGCATCTTACGACAGCGCAAGTTTCACCTCGAATGGTACGAAGCTTGAAACGGGTTCGCAAACGGCGGAAGGCATATCCGCGAGCTCAATTAACTATGCAATCGTCCTGGTGAACAGCGATGCCTCGCAGTATGCGATACTTGGAACCGGTACGGCCGCAACGTATGATCCTGAATCTCAGGCGGCAACCTCTATTGATACCGTTACCACGACGGGCAAGCGTATCACTGGTCAGTCGACCGGTCTGACGTTCAGCCCGATCAGCGGTGGCAGCAGCGGCGTGCCAGAGCCGACCTCTGGCCTCCTGCTTCTCGTCGGCGGCGCAATGCTCGCGCTCCGTCGCAAGCAGAAGTAAGCTGGAGCTTGAAGCTTAGAGCTAAGAGCTTAGAGCAACTGAAAGAAGGCCCGTCCGCGTGTGCGGGCGGGCTTTCAATTTTCACAGAAACGAATGACATTCACGGTTACATACCGCGCCAAGGACGGCGCGCTGCGCGAGGAGCGCGTTGATGCGGCGAACCGCGCCGAGTGCTTGGCGGAGTGCCGTAAGAGGGGGATTGCACCCACGGGGATTAGGGAGGGGAAAACCGGAAAATCCGGAAAATCCAGAATGTCCGGAAAATCCTGGTTTGCCATTGGTGCCGCCCTGGCGATTGTGGCGGGCGGCGCGTGGTGGTGGTTCGGCGGTCGCGGGGCGGCCGCCCTGCCGGCGGAGGCACCCGCCCGGCCTAAAGCGGAGAAACCCAAGGGACGCGACGGAGAGCGGCCAACTCCCAAGTCGGCCTTGCACGGGAAAGGAACTCCCTCAGCGAAACCCACGGCCAATACAACGACACCGGCCACGAACGACGTCCGCTACTACGCGGGACAGCCGGTGGTGCGGGTGGACACATCAACCAACAGCGCGGGAATGGTCGTTGAGCGCCTGTACACGGCGGACGGAAAGAGGCACCGCGTCACGCACTTCCCTCCGCCGGTGTTCAAGCACGCCAGCGACGAATATCTCGCGACGTTGCTCTCCACGCCGTCCGGCGCGGAGATGCCTCCGCTTCCCGACTTGAGCCGCGAGAACATGGAGGAGCAGTTCAGGAAGTCGCTTGAGGACGAGATCGAGGTAAAGCCGGACGATCCGGAGCGCATCAAGGACCTGAAGGCGAAGGTGATGATCGTCCGCGAGAACATGAAGGAGATGCTGAAGGAGGGACGCGGCTTTGCGGAGGTGCTGGAAGAGGCCCGCAAGACGGCGAACGAGAACGTCGAGGTGCGTTCCCAGGCCGTCGCCCAGTACTACGACCTGCTCCGAAAGGGGCAGGACGGCGACGCGGAGGAGCTTCGGAAGAAGATGAACGAGGTGCTCGTCCAGATGGGCATCGAGGAGATCGCGCCGCACCAGCGCGCGCGCGGAAAAGACCAGACAGGAGAGAAGGCAAAATGAAATCGGGAATCCAAGTGGTAAGGTTCATGTGTGCCGCGGCAATCGCGGCGGCAATCGCCGTCGGTTCGGCGGGAGCCGAAAAGCCGGCGGCGAAGGATGGGCTGACGCGGGAACAGCGGATAGCGCGGGCCAAGGAGCGCAGGGCGGCGGCGGAGCGGCGTCTTGGCGGGTACATACAGGCACCGGCCACGGGACTTGTCGTGCGCGTCATCAACCGCCAGAAGTCGGTGTCCCCGGAAGCCGTGCAGCATTGCGTGGACGAGATCAAGAAGGTCATCGGCTACAGCCTGGAGCTGCATGTGGAGGAGCCGTCCGACGGGCGTACGGCGGCGAAGATCGAGTTGGTGGAGGAGGCCGGCGCACCGACGCTCCTGATCGCGCCAGAAGACAAGTGGGGCAGGCTGAACGTCGCCCGGCTCGTTTCCGACGGCCCGGACGCGGGGACGCTCCGCCGGAGGTTCACGAAGGAGCTGTGGAGGTGCTACGGCATGACGCTGGGGGCGTTCAATTCGGGCTATTCGCCCTGCGTGATGCGCACCGTGTTCTCCCTTGCCGACCTCGACAGGGACTCGTCGCTGATGCCGTGTCCGCTGGTGTATGACAAGATACAGGGGGTCAACGGCACGCTGAAGGTGGATGCGACGAGGCGGGTGTCCTACAAGAAGGCCTGCCAGGAAGGCTGGGCTCCCGCGCCCACCAACGACGTGCAGAAGGCGATCTGGGATCAGGTCCACCAGCTTCCGACCGAGCCGATCAGGATCAAGCCCGAGACGAAGAAGGTTAGTGATTAGTGGCTAGTGGTTAGTGGTTCGTGAAGTACACTTACGCATATAAGACGAGCGATGGGGTCCGGCACGAGGATTCCATGAACGCCTCCTCCCGCGAGGAGGTGTTTTCGGCTCTCCGCGCCAATGGGATCAAGGCGATCAAGGTCGTGGCGGCGGACGGGTCGAAGGCGAACGGCGAGGTGCGCGGCCTCCGCAAGCGCGCCGTTGTCGCCCTTGTGGCGCTTGCAGCGGCCTGCGCCGGGGTGGTTTCGTGGTGGTGGGCGGCGCGCGCGGGGCGCGCGCCCTACCAGACGGCCGCGACAAGCGCGGCCCTCCCGCAGAGCGGGCTGTCTCCGCGCCACCAGATCTACGGCGACCCGGCGGTGATGGAGGCGTTCGAGCGCGGCGACTTCGGCGACGCCATGCCGCGTGCGGGGGACAGGCTCCTGGCCGTGTTTGCGCAGCCAGGACGATACATGTGCCCAAGGGGTGTTGATCCTCGCAGGCTGGAGACGAGGACGGAGGCCGCGTTCGAGGCTTACGCCAGGGGCGAGCTTGCTGCTGCGGCGGACATCGAGATCGCGGATGCCGACTCACGCGAGGTGCGTGAGCTGAAGCAGATCGTGAACGGGATACGCGAGGAGATGCGCGAGTACCTCGCCAACGGCAACGGCACGCCGCGTTCCTACTGGCGGCGTCTCAACGAGCGCACCACCTCGGAAATGCAGATTTACGAGCGCACCCGCCGCGAGCTTGAAAACGAGAAGTCGCCCGATGTCTGGGACGAGAA
>CAMKJU010000236.1 GCA_946413265.1 uncultured Lentisphaerota bacterium | reverse complement strand
CGCAATGTTGGTAACGTTTGAAAAACGTCCCGGCCAACCAAGCTTTCTCCTGTCGTCGGAAAGATCGTCGGCAAACAACTTGTGCCAATTTGACGCCCACGAGTTGGTGGGATACACCTCCCATTGTGGATGCACCAGTTGCGAAACACGGATGGATACGTCGTTTGCCGGGTAGTACGCTTCGGAAGGAACGGCGGAATCGCACATCAAGTATTTTGAAACCTGAAGCCCGTAGTCCTGAAGCATGGACGAGACGACCATATTGCCGAGCGAGTGCGCCATGATCACCTTCTCGCCGGGGATGTTCGAGAGCGTAGTGGCAAGCTGACTCGCAACGACAAATGCGTTGGACGCATTCTGATGGTAGTTCGCCTTACCGCCGATGTTGCTTCGCCAATCGACGTTGTAAAAATCCGCCCTGAAACCAGTCAGCCACAAGCGCTTGAACAGAACATCGCCCCATATCTCCGCATCCTCCTCGTTGACATTCGCGCCGTGGAGGAATATGAGCGCTTTCGAGTTCTGCTCCTCCCATATCTTGTGAACCGATGTCGGGCGGACGACGCTGTCGCCAGACAGGCTGCGGATGTTTATCCAGCTGTACATTTCCTTGACTGGGAGAATCATCATCGGAACGGAATAGGAATAGAGCAGCGTGTTGCCGTGCTTGATTTCGACCAACAGCGAATCGTATCCCGACTTCGCCTCGCACACCATCAAACCCGAATCCTCGGAGAATGAGGTGATGAAGGAATACGGCAGCGAGTATCCGTTCGCCGGCAACGCGGTCAAGGATGCCGATGCCAACGTCTGCCCGGCGGTGGTGGTGATGTTGGTTGTCTGGATGAAACCTGCACGGCTCCACGGCACGTCGGCAAAGCAGAAGTTGAAGGCGTCAAAGTCGCCCCACTTCGGCTTGACAGTGTACGTGACATTGTTCTTCCATGCGTTGGTGAACGACGATAAGTCGAGTGCGACGGGGAAGAGATTCACGAGGTCGAACGTTCCGTTGACCACGAAGTCAGAGGTGTTCCTCACCGTGTACTCCCTTTCTGGAACAATGTAGTCGCCGTCGATTTTGCTCTCGTTAACCCAATAGTAGAAATTTCGCCTGTCGAGCCACGCCGCAGCGTCGCCGTCGTCGATGGAACCGTCGCGGGTGATGTCGAGACGGAGCGGCGGGCGAACGGAGGTGATGCACTGCTCGGACTCGTCCTCCACGAGCTTGTCGTCGATGACGTTCCAGTAGCGGAACTTGAGCGTGACCGTGCCGGGAGCGGACGAGGTAATGTAGATTGGCAGTTCCGCCGTGTCGCCGTTGGTGGCGCGGCGCATCAGCGCTTTCCAGTACGCCATGGTGAGGTTCTTGACGCGCGTGGACGACGTGTCGAGCAGCTTGCGGTACGACCCGCCGTGGTAGTCAGGGTACCACACCGTGAACTGCCCGCTCGCGTTTGCAAGTTCAAGGCGCACGTGGCCGCCCGGCAGCTTGACGTTGGTCACAAGGCGCATCTGGGGCGCGTACCAGAGGTTTGTGCAGACGGTCATCGGATATCCGAAATCGGGATTGAGCGCGTTGTATGGCACTAGGTCGAACTGGTGTCCCTTTATCGCCACGCCGAGGACGGTCCTGTGCTGGTGATGGTAGATGTCGCCGTTACGGGTGAACGCAATCTCCGCGTCGCCCACGGCGGAACTCGGATAGACGCCCGCAACATTGACGTAGCACGACGTTTCCGTCCTGTCGAACGGAAGCCCGTTGGAATCGACGAGGTTCAACCTGTACGACTTGTAGGCGACGCCGACGTAGTTTTCCCAATGTTCGGGGCACGGGCAGCAGTTGGTGTGTTCCGTCGGCACGTCAAGGTAGATTGGCTCGTACAGCGGCGGCTCGCGGATGTAGAGGACGCCGTTGAGGTGCGTTACGTTCAGTACCGTGTTCGAGTATTCGCTCTCATGCACGTAGTCGCATTCCTCATATGGCTCGTAGTGGTCTGGGCAGCTGTCGTCGAAATCCTCGTTGTCGCCCACGTTTTCGTCGCCGCCGCTTTGTCCGCCGCCGGGATTGTTGGCGCAGTCGCATCCGCACTCGCAGTAACTTCCGCACGTGCCCCAGTAGCAACACCAATGGCCTTCCTCTCCGTCGTTGCTGGTCGAGGAGTCGCCATCGCCGGAAGAAAACCACGCAGGATCGTCCGGATTGGGAGTGTCGGAATATTCATCCTCTGGATTGGTTGGGGCATTGGGATCGGGATTGACCGGCGGTTTCTTCTTCGGGCGCGGACAGAAGCGCACGGGCTGGCTGTACTGCGTCTGCCCAAAGAGGTACTGCGGATGCGAAAGCGAATACGAGACTTCCTTGATGCTTCCCGCGTAGAAGTTTGCGTTGATCACGGCCGAACGCGGCGGGACGTTGGAGACGGACACGTCCGCGCCGCCCGTCCAAGTGGCGGTCATTAGGTCCGCGTCTTTTCCTACCGGAAGCGACACGAACCTGCTCCGCAAGTTGAAGTCGTGTATGCACGCCGGTGTCGCCTGCGTGTTGGAGAAGTTGACGTGTCCGAAGGCGTTGAGCGTGGGCAATGCGCCGAATGCGAAATCGTCCGAATCGAACGTGACCACCAGCGACTCGTCCCCGTACACGTATGCGGGGTGCGTCTCGCCTTTCACGACAGGCAGGAGAAGCGTAAATGCGTTTCCAGGCACCCCGCTCCGCATCTGGGGCGGGGCGACGAGCGGGACGACGGAATCGCCCACGACGAGACGCCCCGCGCCGGTACCCGACACCGTCACGCGCAAAATCGCCGTGTCGGTGTCGGACTGCGGATAGGCGAACGCGCCGTTGGTGGTGCCGGAATAGAAGACGTGTTCAAGCACGGTGTTCGTCGATCCTTCGGGATAGGCGAACGGATCGAGATCGCCTATCTTCACCGCAAGGCCGTCGCAGTGCGGGCCGCCGGCGGAGTAAGGATCAAGCGGGTCGGTATGGTAAACGAAAAGCTCCTCGTAGTCCGTGAGGCCGTCGTAGTCGGAATCGGGATGGCGGGGGTCGGTATGGTACACAAACAGTTCGTCGATTGTGGCGAGGCCGTCGTTGTCGGGATCGGGGTTTACTGCGTCCTCGGCGGAGAGCGGGTAGAACGTCATCGAGGTGACGTTGGTGGGGATGGCGTTCGTCGTCCAGTCGTTGCCCGCGAACGACGCGCCGATGACGCCATTTGTAATGACGCCATCCCATCCCTCTGGTAGGGCGCGATCACCGAGCGCGCCGCAACGCGAAAGGTCGTAGCGGTAGGAGAAGCGTCCGTCTGTCCAGAACTCCGCCTGAAACGAAACGGGCGTGTCGGTGTCGCGGTCGAGCAAGGCGTTCTGCCATGTGAGCTGGAGCGTGTTCGACGGCGTGACGTAGTGCCAGAATTGAGAGTGTAAAGTGTAAAGTGTAAAGTGTAAAATCTGTTGCCAGTTGGCCTCTGGTACGATGCCGAGTACGGCCTTGAAGGGACTAAACACGGGGCCGTCCTTGACCTCAGCCCAGCCGTCGGAATAGATTCGCAACATCGTTTCACCATCTGTTTCCTGTTCCCCGCTTCCCATCCTCCATTTTACACTTTCCACTTTCCATTTTACCCTCTCATAAATCCAGTCCGTCGCCGCGCCGAACGCGCGCCAGTCGGAGCAGACCACGGCGTTTGACGGTGCGGAGAAGTCGAACGCCTCCCCCGTGCCGACGCGAGACATCACGAAGCCGTGACTGAAGTCGTCGCCCGTGATAGTGCGCGTGGTGTTCGTGGAGGTGATCAATGTTTCCATTGTGATATTGTTGCCGGTTCCAATGTTGCCATTTCCCAATTGAGTATTGGAACTGGTCATTGGCAACATTTCCACATTGGTAACATTCTGCACATTGTTCGTGCCGCCGCCCTTGGTACTTCCGTATTGGATCAGCGGCACCGCCCAGAGAGCCAGTACGCAAATCCCGATGAAGGACATCTTGCGCATGACCTTCTTTATTGCTTTCAGTGGGCATATATCATGCTCGTGAAGCCAGAGGCAGACACACGCGACGCCGAGACCTACCGCCAGCAACACAAGGATTTCTGTCAACCATTTAGAAAGCACGGCGTCACCTCACCTTGATAGCGAAGGAATCGTGTTTGACGTCGCACCGCACCCACTCGGACGGCGTTCCCGCACCGCGCCGGACGACGCGCACCATGTTCCATTCATTCCTGAAAAGCCATGC
>CAMKJU010000235.1 GCA_946413265.1 uncultured Lentisphaerota bacterium | reverse complement strand
ACACAACCTCCCGCGCCACTTCCTCTCCTCTGGCGGCATGGGCACGATGGGTTTTGGTATTCCCGCCGCCATCGGTGCGGCGATCGCGCGGCCCGACCACACGACTGTGGCCATCTGCGGCGACGGCGGTGCGCAGATGACGTTTGAGGAGCTGGTCGTGGCCGTCGAGCACAAGCTGCCGGTCACGTTCATCGTGGTCAACAACGCATGCCTTGGCATGGTGCGCCAGTGGCAGGAGCTGTTCTACGGCAAGCGCTATTCGGGATCCATCCTCTCCGTGCGCGGACGCATGGCCAACGAGCACCTGGAGCAGGACCTCAAGTACGACTACCTTCCCGATTTGAAGAAGCTCGCCGAGGCGCACGGGGCGGACGCCTACCGCGTGGTCGACCCCGCGAAGCTGGAGCCGACGATCCGCAAGGCGATCAACTCCGGCCGCACCTCTTTCGTGGAAGTGATCGTGGAGCCGCGCGCGAACGTGTATCCGATGCAGCCGGGCGGACAGCCGGTGGAAGGGATGATATTCGAATGAAAGAGGAAATTCACAGGCTGAGTTGCTATGTTGAGAACAAGCCGGGCGTCCTCGCCCGGATCGTGGGACTCATCTCCGGACGCGGCTACAACATCCAGACGCTGAGCGTTGGGCCAACCGAGGATGGCACGGTCTCGCGCATGAAGATCGATGTCATCGGCGACGACCGGGTGATCCGACAGATCATCCTCCAGCTCAATAACCAGGTGAACGTGATCGAGGTCACTTCCCGTCGTCGCCTCGGCGGTGCCGGGACGAAGTGACGCATTATCAAGGTGCGGCATGTTGACGTCAAGGAGAGATTTTCTGTCGCTTGCCGCCGGCGCTGTCGGCGGAGGCCTGTTTTGCGGATGCCATAAAACCGGCAAAGGCGGCGAAACATATTCGGTTGCGCTTCTGGGCGATACGCACTTCGATTCCACCGACACAAAGTACTACCATTCAGAATATCTTTCCAGCACGACGGAGGCTCGCTACAAGGCGCATCTCAAGGAACATGTCCGCAACGCAAAGATGTGGCAGGAGAGGATGCCGTCTCTGCTGCGGGCGTCCGCCGCGTGCGTGCGGGACGACACGGCGCTGATCCTCCAGATGGGCGATCTCGTGCAGGGAGACTGCAACAATCCTGCCACGCATCGCCGAATGTTGACGGACGCCTTCAACGTCATAAAGGGCGCTTACGGCGACAAGCTGCCGTTCGTCTCCGTAGTCGGGAACCACGATATAAGGGGCGACATTCCAACGGACGGCACGCGCGAGGCGTTTGACGCATGGCAGCCGCCTGTGGTTGGCAAGGAGCTGAAGCAAGCCGTCTCTAGTACGACCTTTTCGTTTTGGCGTGGACCTGACGTCTTCATCGTCGTCGACTTCAATGAGCCCAGGCCGGATCTCGACTTGGTCAAGCGGCTCTTTGCGGAGAGCGGGCGCGCGCGGTACACGTTCCTCGTCTCGCATGGCCCCGCAATCCCCAACGGTGCGTCTCGCTGGTTCCTTCTTGGAGATAGAAAGCGCAATCAGGAGCGGCGCGAGCTGCTGCGTCTGATGGCCTCGCGCAACACCATCGTGCTATCAGGCCATACTCACTTGCTTGAATACTACGACTGCGTCCTGCCGGAAGGCCGCGTGACGCAGTTCGTCGCGAACAGCGTCTGGGCGAAGCCGGAATCCGCAACTCTAACCATCCTCGGCGAAGGCGTATCGGAATACGGTGCGCGCGTGAAGCCGGTCAAGGGGAAGAAGCCGGTCAAGGATAAAAAACAGGCGGAACGGAAAGCAGAGCTTCCTCAGCTGGTCGAAGAGTACCGTCCGCTATTGCGCGACTACCTTCTCGCAAATGCCGCAGGACACTACCGTCTTGAGGTCGGACCGTCGCGCGTGGCCGTCGTGTTCTATGAAGGCGCAGCAACGTCGCCGACGCGTACTTTCACCCTGCGTTAACCGAACAGCGCGACTGCGTTCGCGAATGTGCGCGCCGCGAGTTCTTCGGCGGGGACGCTGAGGAGGTCGGCGAGGAACTTCACCGTGTGTACTATGAACGCGGGTTCGTTCTCATTCCCGCGCATCGGCACGGGGGCGAGGAAGGGGGAGTCGGTTTCAACGAGCAGACGGTCGATGGGCACGACGCGCGCGGACTCGCGCACGTTGTCCGCCGCGCGGAAGGTGACGATGCCGGAGATGGAGATGAGGAAGTTTCTGTCGAGGAGCTGGCGTGCGAAAGCGGGGGAGCCGGTAAAGCAGTGAATCACTCCGCGCGGGGCATCGGCGCGCCAAGGGACTTCATCGAGTACGCCGAGCGTCGCGTCGTCCGCCTCGCGCGTGTGGATCACCACCGGGAGGGCGAGTTCGTCCGCGAGCGCGAGTTGCCGGGCGAAGAGATCGCACTGGGAGCGGGCGGTATCCGGCGAATAGTGGAAGTCGAGTCCGATTTCGCCCACCGCGGCGCATGCGTGTGCGGAGTGAAGTGCGCGTACCGCTTCCATCGTCGCGTCGTTCGCGGAGGCGTCGCCGGCCTGGTCGCGGTCCGCGCCGAGCGCGAGGCGCGTCGCATCCGGCGCGAGCGTCTGTGCGAGAAGGGCGGCGCGGTTCAGCTCCGGGGAACCGCCTACGGCCATGAGCCGCGCGACGCCCGCCGCGCGTGCGCGTGCGAGTGTGGAGGCCGTTTTTTCGCGGTCTTCAGAGAAATGTGCGTGTGTATCGTATATGTCCATGAGGCTGTCCTTGCGGTGTTTGGCGCGATTTTACCAAAAGCGCGCGAAGGCGGCAAGTTGGGCGGCTTGCAAATTCTTTTGTTTTGGACTTGCACGCGCGGGGGGAATGTGCGATAATACACTCGTCAACCGCAAAACAAGGAGACAAAAAATGAAGAAGTTTTCAACCAAAGGTTTTACCCTCGTCGAGTTGCTCGTCGTGATCGGCATTCTCGGCATTCTGATGGCGTCGCTCTTCCCGGCGATTTCGTCCGCCATGCTCAACGCCAAGACAACGGCCATGGCGTCCAACGGACGCAAGCTCCACCAGGCCATCACGCTCGCCAACACGAGCCGCGAGACGGCCGGCAAGGGCACCACGGTGTGGCCAAAGACGCAGAAGGACGAAGGCGCCGGCGATACGAGCGGTGAGCAGGATATCGGCGACATGTCGTTCTCGTCCACGACCGAATGGTTCAAGAAGCTGTTCGACATGGATAACTACGGATCGACCGATCGCCATGCCGAAGTCGAGGACCTTGACTTGAACGTGCTCTCCGGATCGGGCGTTCCCAGCATTTCCGGCAAGACGCTGGAGCCGAAGAACATCGCCTGGGTGGCCGTTGCCAACATTCAGGACGGCATTCCTGACTGCATCCCCGTGTTCGTGACGCGCAACGTCGACTACAAGACGCTGGATTCCAGCCTCGCGCAGTACGACGGCAAGACGGCTACGCGTATCCAGATCGGCAAGGGCGAGTACTCGACGCCGTTCCAGGACAAGGCCTGGATCATCGTGCGCAAGGGCGGCGGCGTGGATACGATTAAGGCGAAGTACTCCACTCTTGACGTCGCGTTCAAGCAGCAGAGCTTCGACAACTCGAACCTGAAGCCGCAGCTGCAGTTCCTGGACCTCTAATTGTACGTTTCAGTTGCCATCGATCTGGCGCTCGACCGGCTCTTCACATACGAAGTGCCGGTCGAACTTTTAGGTAGGGTATGCGTGGGACAGCTCCTGCGCGTGCCGTTCCACGGACGCATCACGCGGGGATTCGCGCTGGCCCTTACGGAGACGCCGCCCGCGTTCGCCACGAAGCCCGTGATGGCGATCGAGGACGAGTCGCCGTTCTTCTCCCCGGCATTGCTGAAACTCGTCAAGTGGATCGCCTCCTACACGGCGTCTCCCATCGAGGTCGTCCTCAAGACCGCAGTTCCGGCATCCGTCCTCAAGCCCTCGGCGCGTCCGAAGGAACTGCTGTTCGTGGAGCCGACAGGTTCCGCCGCCGAGCTCACGAAGCACCAGGCGGAGTTGCTGGCCGACATCGTGCGCGTGGGCGGCGGATGGATGCAGCAGCTCGTGAAGGAATTCAAGACGTCGCCTTCCACGCTCCGCACGCTCGCTCAGAAGGGGTGCCTTTCCATCGCTCCGCGCCAGTCGCGTCGCGACCCGCTCGCGGGGCGTAGCGTTGTGCCAACGCGTCCGCTCCACTTGAACGACATGCAGGCGTGCGCACTTGCGACAATCCTTTCAGGAAGCGGCGAGAGCGCCGCTTCCCCGAATGCCTCCCCTCGGGG
>CAMKJU010000234.1 GCA_946413265.1 uncultured Lentisphaerota bacterium | reverse complement strand
ATGTCGTTTTCTCCCTTGTGTTTATTGGCCACAAAAAATATTTAACAATTTTTTAAGGTGAGCAAAATACTGCTTTCTCGCGGCATCCCAGGTGGGACATCTTCCCGACGCCAGAATCTCCCACATCGAGTCCTCGCGGCGTTTTCCGTGCTTGACGATGAGGCGGAGCGTTTTCTGTAGCTCTGGGCGTCCGCGCAGGCGGTTCATGGCGCGCTTGACGCACGTGCGGTAATACGTGGTGCTGCTGTCGCCGTCGCAGTCGGCGACGATCCGTTCTTCGCCCGCGCTGCCGTCGGAGAACACCGCCGCCTTTGACGGATCTTCGAACGTGTCGAGGAACCGGAGGGAGGAAAATGCTATAATCCTTTTCGGTTCGGGCGAAGTTCGGTATCCGCTGACCGTTCAGGCGCAGTAGAATCTCTACGGTTCTGATGTCGCCGCCCCGACCAATTTGAAATGGCGTAGATTTTATGGATGCGCTGATAACCTCGGTTTTGATCCTGATGGTGGTTGTCGCCGATTATATGGGAAGAGCTGTACGATACTCATGCAATAAGGTTATTGCTGGTATATTTGTCGCAGCGATCTGCCTGTCGGGCGTCTGTTCGCAGGAAGGTAATAACCGCCATGTGATGGGCGAGAGAGTGCCGTATGCCGCGTTGAGGGCGGAGAACGAGGCACTACGCATTGAGAACGAGGCACTGCGGAGGGAGAACCAGATGCTACGCCGGGAGCTTGTAGCAAGAAAGAGAGGAAAAGCCGCTGCGTCGGATGGCGTGCCGGTCAAAGGAAATGCCGTGGAGATACCAGTACCTCAAGATCCAGACACAGGGTATTGGATTTCGTCCAAGTCGCACATCCGACACAATCCGAAGTGCAGGAGTTACCGCAAGGTGAGGGGACGTGCCTGTGGGCCAAATGACGGCAAGCCGTGCAAGAACTGCGGAGGTTGACGGATGCGTGCGTGGCTTATGGCTTTGGTGGGCGCATTTGCTGCGTGCTGCGTCCGCGGCGACGTGCTGTTCATGACCTGGAACATGAAGTGCTTTCCTTCAGGCCGTGCAGATTTGAGGAGCGGTGCCGATGAAGAGGCGGCGACGTTCGTTAAGGCAGCGCGAGTCGTCGTTAGGGCCGTTGCCGACCAGACAAGGCGGTCTTCTGCCGACATCGTGATGTTCGCCCAGGAGATGCGCGACGCCGAATGCTGCTCCAATCTAGTGGTGGCTACGGGCGTGAAGGGGTTGAATGTTGCCGCCGTCAGCTGCTTTCAGGACAACAGTGGCGTGCCGCTTTGGCAGCAGGTGGCGATCTTCACTACGCTGCCAGTCCTCAGGTCGGGGTACGCCGTCTGGTCGAACGCCGAAGTGTCGATTCCGCGCGGATTCGCGTACGCGCTGCTCGACGCCGGACCTGACGCGCGCATCGCCTGCTTCAGCATCCACCTCAAAAGTAACTTTACCCGCGACAACACGGAGTTTGAGAACCAGAAGAACATCTACAAAAGGGAGGCCGCCGCCGCGCAGATCCTTGCCGTCGTAAGGCAGTTGGGCGAAAAATACGGGGACAAGAAGCTCCAGGTTGTCGTGGGCGGCGACTTCAACACGAACGACGACGACCTGGAGTACGTAAGCGAGGCGACGATCCGCTCGTTCTACGGCGCACACTTCAGAAGCTGTTTCCGCGACCTGAAAAAGAGTCAGAAAATCACGCATCCCGGGACGAACGGATTCCCCGACGCGACGTTCGACTACATCCTGTATCGCGGGTTCGAGCGCATCGTCAGCCGGAAGATATACCCAGGCGCGCCTGAATCCGACCACAACCTTGTCGCACTAAGGTTGAAATGAGAGATGGGCATGCGCCATGGGCGTGCAGGTGCGAAAAGTGAGTAAAGGAAAAACTTTTGAACGGAATCTCCCCACGGCCAGAGGAGATTATGATATACTTCCAGCCAATTCAGCGGTGGAACCAGAAGGTGAAAATACGAAATGAGTCAGATTGTAATAGCATTTGAACGTACATGGCTCGACCAGCGGCATCCTCGTCGGGTGGTACATGATGGAGCGCTATGGCAGCGGCATCGCAGCCATAGCAATGGGCTTTTCCGACGCCGAAACTGAAATAAAGAAGGCGGAGGGAGATGGAGATTCAAACGAGTCACAGTAAACTCTTAAATGGTAAAAGTATATACATGAAGAAAAATGCGCTAATACTTGCGGCTCTGGCCGCAGTGTCGTCCGTCTTGGCTGCTCCCGACAGTGGCAAGGGCGTTGGCAATCCTGAAAAGCCCCTTAAGGTACTGATGATCGGGAACAGCTTCTCGATCTGCAACCTTAAGCAGATGCCGCATGTCGCGAAGTCCATGGGACTCAAGCTCGACCTTGCCTCTCTCTACATCGGCGGATGCTCGCTTGAACGCCACTGGAAAAACGTCGTCGCATCGACGAACGCAGCGTTCAAGCCATACCGCTTCGATCGCACCACAGACGGCGTGAAAGTGGTCGTGAAGGGAAAGGCCAACATTCCCGACGCACTCGTTCTCGACAAGTGGGACGTCGTGACGATCCAGCAGGCGAGTCACTTCAGCTGGAAACCCGCGACTTATCATCCGTTCGGCGACAGTCTTGTCGCGAAGATTCGCGAACTCGCACCGCAGGCGAGGATTGTCGTGCAGGAGACCTGGAGCTATCCGCCCTGGGACAAGCGTCTGAAGAAGTTCGGATTCGACCAGACCGAAATGTATGCGCGCCTTCATGGCGCATACGCCGCGTTTGCCGCGAAACACGGTTTGGACGTCATCCCCGTAGGAACGGCGGCCGAGTTCGTCCCTAACCGCAACGCGCTTTTCACTAAGCCCGACTTCCACTTCAACCGCGAAGGCGAGTACCTTCAGGGGCTTGCGTTCACGGCCAAGCTCTTCGGCGCAGATGTGCGGAAGTGTCAGTACCATCCATCATGGATGAAGGCCGCACGTGCCGACGAGATCAAGGCGGCGGTCATGGACGCCGTTGCGTCGGGCGGACGGCAGCCGTGTGCGATGTAGTGCGCGACCGGGTTGTCCCCAAATGCCTGGCGTGCGCAATGTGCGCGGTAATTCCGTTCGGTTTTCGTTCGGGGCAGGGGGGGATTTGTGGTATACTAATGGCGGTTCGCTTGAACCACAAAAAGAACAAAGCCAGGATTTTTTCAACAAACAACAAACAAGGAACAGAAAGATGGCAAACGAAAATCAGTGTGGCTTCGCGAAAGCCGTGAACGAATATCTCGCCACGCACCCCGTGAAGGGCCTTGCGGACTGGGGCGACTTCCAGAAATTCGCAGCGGCGCCTGCGGTCAAGGGCGCGGTGGACGCCACCGTGCAGCCCTGCCACAAGGCGCGGCGAGTCCGCTTCTGGGGCGCGCTGGAGCATCTGCCGCTGATGCGCTCGTGGGGCCTTGACGTAGACGAGTTCGACCCCGACGCCGCCGCGCGCGGGTGCGTCCCCGACGTGATCTTCTGCCACCTCCAGCCCAACTACTCGTTCGGCGACGTGGAACAGATCCTCGCCGCCATCCGCCGCGGCACGCACTTCGTCACGCTCCAGTGTACCGACAAGTGGTGCGATGCGCTCGCCAAGCGTCTCGGACACACCTACGGCGGCGTGCTCAATGTTAGCTCCGCGAAGGACGCCGTGTACTTCGCGAACTGCTCCAGTCTCCTCGCGGGCTTCCCGGAAGGCCGTCTGGACGCCGGAGCCTACCCCATCCTGCGGACGCATGCGTGCGCCGTGTACATGACGGGCGAGCGCTGCCTGCTGGGCGTCGCCGACATGAAGCAGAAGCGCATCGCCAGCGCGATCGCGCAGTATCCGTACGGCAAGGGCGCCGCCACGTTCGTGTGTCCGTTCGCCAGCTTCAAGAAGGAAGAGCTGAACGATCCCGCCTACAAGCGGCTGCTCCTGAACCTGATCACGCTTCTGCCGCCCGTCGGCGGAAAAACATGCAAGGCCTGCTAACCGGAAGAAGGTGGACTCTCAATGAAAACCTCTCGTAAAGACTTCCTCAAGTGCGCCCTCGCGGCTGGTGTTTTCCCGACGATCGTCCCCGCCCGCGTGCTGGGCGCGTCCGCCCCGAGCAACCTGCTCCAGATCGCCCTGATCGGCTGCGGGCGCATCGGCACCTCGATGGATATCGGGGGCCTCGTGGCCAACCAGGACCTTGCGATGCTCACCACGGTGTGCGACTGCGACTCCGTGCGCCTCGCCAACATGAAGGCCGTGGCCGAGCGCCGCTACCAGCGCAAGATGGACCACCTCAAGCTGGAGATGGACTACCGCAAGGTGCTGGACGAC
>CAMKJU010000233.1 GCA_946413265.1 uncultured Lentisphaerota bacterium | reverse complement strand
CGGTGCGGCGGTCGCGGGGCGACACGCCCTACCGGTGCGGCGGTCGCGGGGCGACGCGTTGGGCGCGTTTCGCCTTGCGCTTTTCCCAACGCTCCCGCGTGGCGATGGCGTGGTTTTCGCGCCCCTTTGCCCGCATCTCCTCCGCCCACGCAAGGTTCTCCGGCGAGGGGACGATGCCCTCGACGGCCTTGGCGACGGCCTCGATGAAGAACGTCGAAACCCCCATCTGCCTCATTCGCTTGCTCGGCTTGTGTCCGGCCCGCGTCCACCACGGGATCATGCGGCCCGCGATGGCGGTGCGCACCTTGGCCACGAGTTCGACCGGGGCGGCGCAGTTTACGATCATGCATTCTGGGTTTCTCTGTACCTTCATCTTCTTTTCCTTATTATAAGGGCGGTCGCGGGGCGACACGCCCTACCGTTTCGGTCACGCGGGGACGCGTGACCCTACCATTTCGTCCTCGGCGGGGAAGCCGAGCTGACGCTCCTGCTCCTCCCAATCGTCGGTTTCGACCTTGCGCACCTTCTGGAGCGAGAAGCCGTCCGGCAGCTCGCCAGACAGCGCGGCGCGGATGATGCGCGGCGAGAGCGTCGCAAGGCGGAGCGTGTGGATCACGTAGTGGCGTTCGAGGCCGACCTCCTCCGCGAGTTGGCTTATCGACGTGACCTTGCCCTCGTCGATCATCTTCATCCACACGAACGCCTTTGCAAACGCCTTGAGGATCGTCCCCTGCGCAAGCTCCTCGTTGAGCATCTGCTGCGTGGGGCGGTCGCCCGCCGCACCCACGCCGGGGCGGATGATCTGCTTGCGCCCGGACACCGTTCGGAACGCGACCGGCACCTTCACGTAGAGGCAGCCTTCCGCCTCCATCCGCACGTCGGAATCCTCCGGCGCGTCCTTGGGAAGGTAGTGCGAACGCACAAGCTCGTCCTTCGCTCCGTTGTCGGGCAGGATCACGCGCAACTCGAGCGCGGACTTGAACACCGTGATCGACTTGAGCATGAGGCGGTAGATCGTCCGGCGGTTCACCGTGGTGAGCCCCTGCCAGAACGAGTGCCGCCGGAAGCCCGTCACGATCTGCTCGGGCGTGAGCGTGGTGGCGTTCGCCGCCGCGACGAGCATCGAGGAGGACGCAAGCATGATCGTCTCAAGCTCGCGCTCCACGGTGTCCTGAACCGTCGTGACGCTCACGTGCCTTATCTCGCAGGTCGAGACGGGTTTCCTCATGTCCTGCTGGCAGACGAAGTACGAATACTTCCTCACGCCGAGCGTGTCCTTCCGGCTCCAGCGGTACGTCATCGGATGTCCGCAACTGCCGCACATAACGAGTCCGCTGAAGAGCACGGTCTCCGGGTTCACGACCTTGCGGGCGGGCGCGGCGGCGGCCTTCTTGACCCGCTCCTGCGCCTTGTTCCAGAGGTCGCGGGTGATCAGCGCGGGCTGCTTGCCCTTGACGATCTTGCCGTGGCTGTTCGCGTCGCCGACGTACCTCACGTTGGTAAGGCAGTTGTGGACGCTCTGCGTTGTCCACGGCCGACCGGGCATCCGCTCGATTCCCTCCTCGTAGAGCCGTGTCGCCACCTTCTTCACCGACCCGCTCTGGATGAACAGGCGGAAGATGTGCGGCACGTTGCCCGCCGTTTCGGGATCGGGGACGAGGCAATGATTCTCGAGCTTGTATCCATAGGGGACGACCCCGCCCACGAAGTAGCCCTGGTCGAGGGCGGTGCGGAAGTGACGCTGGATGCGCTCCTGTATCGTCTTGCGTTCCCATTGGCCGAAGGACACGATCAAGTTCACCACGAGCTCGCCCATCGGGGACGAGGTGTCGACGAACGGTTCCGAAACGGACGTGAAGCCCACGCCGAGCCGCTTCATCTTCTCGTCGAACTCGCAGAAGTCCTTTGTGCTTCGCGTCATGCGGTCGATGCGGAACACGATGATCTTGTCGATCTTGCCCTGCTCGCAGTCGGCCATGAGCCGCTGGTAGGCGGGGCGGTCGAGATCGCCGCCGCTGTAGCCGTAGTCATCGTAGCGATCCGGCAGGGCGATCCATCCCTCGGCGGCCTTGGCCGCGATGAAGTTCTCGCACATCTGCCTCTGCGCGTCGATGGAGTTGAACTGCTTGTCCTCCGCGTCCTCGACGGATTTTCTCGTGTAAACCGCAACGCGCACCTTCTTTGTTTCGCTTGTCATGTTACTGATCCTTCCTTTCCTGGGCGAGCTTGCGCAGCCCCCACCACACCACGCCGTTGTAGTGCGCCTTGCCGGTGATCGCCCTCACGACGGCGGTCGGCGAGGTGTATATCTTCCCTTCATACTCGTAGCGTCCGCCGCCGAGCGACTTCATCTCGTAGATCTTCCCGTGGTACTCCCGCCGGAAGATCACGCCCCGCGTGTCGTTCGCCGAGCGCGGTGCGTCGCGGAGCGACTTGTTCGCGCCCGGATCGTGTTCGGCGATGTAGGCGAGCGTCGAACGCTCCGCGTCCGTGAGAGAGCCGAAGGCGAGCTCTTGCAGGCGGTGGGCGCACCGCCTCTGCATGAACTTCGCGCCGAAAGCCGCCGCGTCCGCGCCCGTCAGCTCGCGGTACTTGCCGCGCAACGTTTCGGGATCGCAGTCCTTGAGCGCTCCGAGCTCCTCCTTGATCTTTGCCTTGTTCGGTTTCATTCCAGTCTCTGCTTGATTAACTGCGACACATGATGCCGTAATCTCGGCAGGATAGCAACGGCCATTCTGATTGTTTTTCATGCGGCAACTCCTCCCCTCCGACGGTGCGGCGTGAAGCCGCAGAACTCGGCCTTCGCCTGGAGCGAATCGAGGATCGTCCGCCGCCACGTGCAGCGGGGGATGCCCATCATGCCGGCGACCTCCTCCTGCGTGAAGTCGGCGAGCAGATAGTCCAGGGCCAGAAGCTCGTCCGTGTCCAGCATCGCCGCGAACGCGTCGAAGTCGAGGCGGAACTCGAACGCCTCGATGGACGAGGCGCGATCCGCGAGAACCTCCTCGCTGATCTCGCCGCTGGGCGGTTCGACTCCCTCGCTGCCGTCGGGAACCGGCCCGCCGGTGATCGAGACGTGCGTGTAGCCGCCCTGCGCCTTCTTCGCGTTCAGGGAGCGGACGGCATCGATCTTGTTCGTGGCGGTCACCTCATAGAGGTAGGTCTTGCGGCTGGCCTTCGCCGGGTCCCACTTGGGGAGATCGTCGATGGCGGCGCGGAAAAGCTCGTGCTCCATGTCGGCGATGTCGGAGAAGCTGATGAACTGGCTGCGGGCGAGGTCGAGCGAGACGCGGCGGAGGTTCCCGCCGATCTCCCTGTACACCTCGTCCTGCACCTCCTTCGGCGGATCGTTCGGAACCGGCTCCGGGCGCGGCGGGCGAATCTTGTCCGGCTGGCGACGGTGGACGCGGCGCACGGGACGGACGCTGCCGTGGGTGGCGTACCACTCCTTCAGCTCGTCGGGCTTGCCGGCCTTGCGCTCGGCCTTGGTGAGCGGACGGAGGGTGCGGTCTTCTGTCACGTAGCCTTCCGGGCATGAGCCGGTGCGCACGGTCGTGACGATGCGAATGGGCGAGAGGGTTTTCGCTGCCATCAGTACGCCCTCCTTGAAAGGGTGTACGAACGCGGCATCAGCTCGCGGCGACCGTCCGGCCAGATCTTGACGTGGCGCGTTGCGGTGTCGTAGCGGACGGAGAGCAGTCTCGTTCCGCTTCCGGTGCGAAGTTCGGTTCTGATTTCGACCTGGACTTCGATGGCTTTGATGACGGGCTGGCGGCGTCTCGCGGCTCGGCGCGAGGGCGAGCGGCCAGCGGAGAGGTTCGACTTTTTCTGTATCACTTTTCCTGTCTTTCTGCCGGGTTGATCCCGACACCTCTCTGCCGCGAAGACAAGAAAGTGATCACTTCGATGTGATCAGACCATTGATTTCATTGGGCGAAACCGCATCCGGGCCAATAAAGACGGGCTGAAAAATTCTCAAAAAAAGTCTGGAGGGCTGATCAGATGGTGATCACTTTTTTTGAAATTCCCCCTTGCGCTCGAAAAGGAGATTTGATATATTACGCGCTGTAAGGCATATTAGGTTTCCGGCGGGTGCCGGGTGAACTGTAGTGTGCCAAACAGTAACGGAGCGACGGAAACGATGGAAAAGTACGGCAAAGAGAGCCATGAAACAAGCGGTCTGGGTATCGCTTGCGCTGGCGTATCTGCGTCCGCCCTCGACCTTCGTGGAACATCGGTCCACTCCGGCACACTGAGTTGTGCTGGAAAACAAAGGAACAAGACAATGAAGAAACTCATGATTGCAGCCTCTGCGGCACTCTGCGCCACAGTAGGCCTCTGTATCGAATCGGCCAACGTAGTCGGTTACCAGTCG
>CAMKJU010000232.1 GCA_946413265.1 uncultured Lentisphaerota bacterium | reverse complement strand
TCGGCGAGGATCTTCCAGCCGAGGTCGAGGGCGTCGATGAGGTCGATGTTCACGGAAAGGTCCATCATCTCCTTCTCGAACATCGCGCCGTACTTGAGGAGCTTCTGGTCCCATGCGGACATGCGGAAGCCCATCGACTGCTTCTCCACCGTCTCCTTGTAGGAGGCGTAGAGCTTGATCATGGCGTCCATGATCGTGCGGTGGTCGTAGCGCGTGGTGTTGTGCTCGCGGAACCAGTCGCGGTCGGAGATTGAAGCGTGTTCCTTTTCGGCCTCAGCCAAAACCTTGTCTTGCTGGAGCGAGCGCGAGGTGCCCTTGTTGACCTGCTGCTTTAGACGCGAGAGCGAACCGAACGGCTCGATGCGTCCGTTGCGGAGGTAGAACTGTCCTTCGGTGATGTAGCCCGTGTTGTCGGGGACGGGATGGGTCACGTCGTCGCCCGGCATCGTCGTGACGGCGAGGATCGTGATGGAACCGGCACCGTCGAAGTCCACGGCCTTCTCGTAGCGGGAGGCGAGCTGGGAGTAGAGGTCGCCGGGGTAGCCGCGGTTGGAGGGAATCTGCTCCATCGTGATGGCGATTTCCTTCATCGCGTCGGCGAAGGAGGTCATGTCGGTGAGCAGCACGAGCACGTCCTTCCCCTTGAGGGCGAACTGCTCGGCGACGGCAAGCGAGACGTCCGGCACGAGCATGCACTCCACCGTGGGGTCGGCGGCCGTGTGCACGAACATCACGGTGCGCGAGAGCGCCCCGGAGGTGTCGAGCGTCGCGCGAAACTTGAGGTAGTCGTCGTACTTGAGGCCCATGCCGCCGAGCACGATCACGTCGGAGGAGGCCTGCATCGCAATGCGGGCGAGCAGTTCGTTGTACGGCTCGCCGGCGCGTGCGAAGATCGGGAGCTTCTGCGACACGACGAGCGAGTTGAAGAGATCGATCATCGGGATGTTCGTGCGGACCATGCGGTTCGGCATGATGCGCTTCGAGGGGTTCACGGACGGCTGGCCGATTGGCACCTTGTTGTCCGAGAGCGCCGGACCGCCGTCGCGCGGCTTGCCCGTGCCCGTGAAGGCGCGGCCGAGAAGGGCGTCGCCGAAGGGAATCTTCATCGTCTCGCCGAGGAAGCGCACGCGCGCGGAGGTGTCCACGCCGCGCGCGCCGGCGAATATCTGCAGCGTCACGTTGGGACCGTCGAGCTTGATCACCTGGGCGAGCGACGTGCCCGCGCGGGATTCGATCTCCGCGATCTCATAGTACTTCACGCCTTCCGCGCGGAGCGTGGCGACTGATCCCGACAGGGCGTCGATCTTATGGTAGACTTTGTTGTTGAACATCTCTTCTTCTCCCGAAAACTTCTGCTTATTATAGCCTTTTTGCTCCCGTAACGCAATGGCGAAACTCAATGGTTTCCAGACGGGGCTTCATACCGCCTTACGCGTAGCCGCGCACCCAGGCTTTCCGCTAGGGCCCTGCAGCGTGCCTGTTTCTCAATGCTGGTGACCGGCTCGTCAACGACAGTCATCACGACCTCCGGCACTACGGCGGCCGCCTCCCTCGTGAACGCGAGAAGGGCTGGAAACGCCGCCGCGCCGAACTTCGGGCGGCAGAGGTCGAGGTATTCGGCCGCGTCGTCCGTGTTGAGGCTGATCGATAGGCAGTCGACCTTTCCCGCGAAGAGCGGCGCCGTCGGCCTGCCGTTGACGAGGTCGGAAAGTCCGTTGGTATTGACGCGCACGCGCGGCGCGGCGTCGAGGCGCTTCAAGTGGTCGGCTGCGGCAAGCAGGACGTCCAGTCTTTCGGTTGGCTCGCCATATCCGCAGAACACGACTTCGCGGAACCTCGCATAGTCCCATCCGTCAAGGCTCGCCGTGACTTCCTCCAGCGTCGGCTCGCGTTCCAGCCAGAGCGGACCCGACCCGAACACCTCCGGGCCGTTGTTGCGGAGACAGAACCGGCAAGCGCACGGACACCTGTTCGTAAGGTTCACATAGATAGACTGCTTGACCTGGTAAGTGATAGTCATGGCACAAGTTCTCCCAGCACTTCCTCGATTGCAAGGCCGTCTTTCGGCGGCAATCCCATCTCCACCGTCCGTCGCACGGCGCTTGCCGTGAACGCGCTCGCCTTGCGGACTGACTCCGCAAAGTCCATACCGTTGACGGCGTCCGCCAGGATCACGGAGGCGAACACGTCGCCAGTCCCGCTGCGGTCTCCACCGATTTTCGGCTCGGCGTGGAGCGAGGAGGGGCGTCCACGCTCGTAGATGAAGTTCACTAGCGCATCGCCGCGCGGGATGCCTGAAACAACCACCTTGCTTCCGTTGCGTTCCGCGAGGCGGGCGCAGAGCGCGTCGAGTTCGGCATCCGAGAAGTCCGTGCGGTACGGCACGTCCGCGAGAAAACACGCTTCCGTGAGGTTGGGCGTCAGGATGTCGGCCTCGTCGAGGAACGAGCGCATCGACTCGGCGCGGTCCTGGTCGTAGGTGGGGTAGAGGCGTCCGTAGTCGCCCATCACCGGATCGACGCATACGATCGTTTTGGGCGTCTTGAACGCGGTGATGAAGCGGTGTACGAACGCCACCTGCTCGCGAGAGCCGAGGAAACCTGTCTGGATGGCGTCGAAGCGTAGGTCCAGCTTGCGCCATTCTTCCACGTAGTCGTCGAGGTGCGGCGTGTTGTCCGTCCACGCGAACGAGTCGAAGCCCGTGTGGTTCGTGAAAAAGGCCGTCGGCACGGGGCAACACTGCACCTTCATCGCGGAGAGAATGGGGATGGTGACCGCGAGCGAGCATCGCCCGAAGCTCGTGAAGTCGTTTATGACCGCGGCTTTCCTCTGCCGGTTGTGGTCGGCATATATGTCTGCTGTTCCCTGCATGGGGTGGATATTCTAGCATATCTTGCGGGTCAAAAGCCAATGTTTTCAATCGCATTCGGCCGCCCATTCGGCGCGAGCGGGCAGTTTGAGCAGTCGGGATGGGCCGCGAGGCAGCATTCGCGATAGATCTGGATGAGTCCCTGCACGAGAAGGCCGTTCCCCGCGTAGAGCGCGGGATTGTGGTCGCGTCCGAACAGACGGAACGCCATGAGGCGCACAGTCGAGTTGAGATCCTCGGGAAAAATCCACTCCGGCACGCGGGCAAGGCGCTCCTCGGCGCGCGCGAAGGGGATGAGCACGTTCGTGAGCATCGCGGCGGCGCGTCGTGCGCCAAGGGGACGCGCCGCGCGCAGGATGTCGAGCGCGGCCTGTTGTCCGGTGCGCTCGGCGAGGTCGCAGGCGTCGAGTCGGCGCAGGAGCGCGGGAAGCTCGCCGGCGAAGAGGCGTGCGGCCTCGTCGATGCGCCGCGCGGGCGAATTGGAGGGACGTACATTCGCCGTACGCCAGGGAACGCGCGGGGCCACGCCGAGGTCGGCCGCGCAAGAGAGAGCGGTGGAGGCGGCGTCTGGGGTGGGCGGTAGCTCGCGCCACGGCAGAGTCTGCGCGAGGGCGCGGAAGGGAGCGGAGTTGTGTTTGTAGCCGAAGGCGGCCATCATCTCCTCGTAGAACGTCTGGGCCCGGTCGCCGTCACGCACAAACAGCGCACAGAGCCGACGAGCCTTTCCCTCGAGACGGCGTTCACCGGCGGCACGGAGAAGGGCGAGCGCGGCGTCGGGCGCATGTGCGAACGCGGCCTCGCAGGGACGAGGCGTGTCGGGCAGGCGTGCGTATGGATAGGCGGCGAGGTCGATTTCGTCTGGGGAGAAGTCGGGCTTCGTGCGGAGCGCGTCTCCGATGCAGATGCGCACGCAGCGCGGCGGCAGGCCACCTGCGTCGGCCACTGGCGGCGGACCTGGGTGCCATGTAACATGCGCAATGACGTTGGCGTACGCCGGGTCGCCCGCGTGCCCGTGTGCGGTCCAGTCTGCCGCGCGTACGTGTATCTCCACGTCGCCGCGAATGCGTCGGCGGTCTTGGCCTATTTCCAGCACGGCGTCCCGGAAATCAGGTCCCGCCTCGAGGTTCCATCGTCCTGGGTCGACCACGCGCACTGGTGCGCCTTCGGCCACGCGCAGGTCTGCTGGACGCAGCGTGCCGTCGTACCAGATGGCCTGGACGTGACGTTCGGATATGATTTCGTCGATTCTGTGCATGAGTCTTCCGTTCTTTTATGGACGGCGACAATGATAGCACATAAACCACGAAGAAAACAGGGGGAAAACTGTCAAAAGAATGCAACAGATTTGTATGCAAATTGTATAAAAATTGTATGGGAATTGTCGCGTGGTGGGACAGGGGAGACGCTAAATCTTGACCGAGCGGCGGCTTCCCCAATAAAACTGATTGGGAAAGCCGCCTTTAGTAAGGGTAGGGCGAGCCGTCCTCGGCGAGCCGTTACGGCTCACCCGGAGGGTTCGCCCCA
>CAMKJU010000231.1 GCA_946413265.1 uncultured Lentisphaerota bacterium | reverse complement strand
CGTAGATCACGTCCGCGCCCGCCACGAGGTAGGCGGCATGGACGGCGCGGATGTCGTCGGGACGCGACAGGTTCCACAGCTCGGGAATCTCGCCGGCGGCGAGTCCCCGGGCCTGAAGCTGCGTCCCCATGCCTCCGTCGAGGAACAGGGGACGCCCGGTTGGCAATTGAAGCGCCATAGCTCCCGCCGGCGCGCGGTTAGCCGCGCAGGATCTTCTCGGGACTGAACCCGTAGCGGGCCAGCTCGTCGGTAAGGTTGTACTTGCCGCGCGCGAAGGGCTTCATCAGCGCCCGAGCCTTGTCGCAGCACGTATCTTCCTTCTGCGCGCACCACTTGATCGTGGCGCCGTCCTTCTTGCCGCGGCCGAGCTCCATGCACATCTGCCCGAGACAGCACGCCGTCGACGAGCGCTGCGCCGCCTCCGCGTTCGTGGCGGTCATCGTGGGGTCGCCGGCGCGGATCGCCTCCAGCCAGTTCTTCCAGTGGTCCTTCGAGGTTTTGAGCGGCTTCGACGGGTTCGCCATCGGCTCGAGGAGCGAGACCTTGGAGGCCATCAGCGGCTTCATCTTACCACCCGTGGACGAGGAGGGATCGCTCGGCGTGACCGCCTTGCCGCGCATGCAGTAGAGCCAGTCGCCGTTCTTGCCGATGAACTTGATGCCCATCGGGTACTTGTTGCACACGTGGACGTCCGTCTTGCCGCCGTTGTAGGAGTAATGGAGGTCGTACGTCGTGTGGACGTTCCAGAGCTTGCCGCCCGTCGTATCCATCCACTCGCATGTGCCAGTTACGGACTCAGGGCCGGAGTCGTCCTTGCCGAGGCCCCACTGCGCGATGTCGATCTGGTGCGCACCCCAGTTGGTGATCATGCCCCAGCCGTACGGCGCCATCTGGATCCAGCCCGGACGGTTCGCGATCTTCTTGAGGTCCTGCGCATGGACGCGCGTCTCGTTGTAGGGCGCCTTCTCGTCCGTCGGGCCGAGCCACATCTCGTAGTTGAGGTTTTCGGGCACGGGCTGCACCGCAGAGGAACCGCCCGGCTTGTCACATCCGCAACCCACTTCCACGCGCACGATGTCGCCGACACGTCCGTTGAGCGCGAGCTCGCACACGCGGTGGAACTGCGTCACGCTGCGTTGCCATGAGCCAACCTGCACCACGCGGTTCTGCATCTTCGCGAGGTTCGCGATGATGCGGCCCTCGGTGATCGTCTGCGCGAACGGTTTCTGCAGCCAGATGTGCTTGCCCTTCGCGAGGGCGGCGCACGCAACAAGCGCGTGCCAGTGGTCGGGAAGGCAGATTTCCACTGCGTCGATGGACGGGTCGTCCAGCAGGTCATGGTAGTCGGCGAACGCCTTGACGGGCGCCTTCGCTTCCTTCTTCAGCTTCCGATACTGCTTCTGGATGAAGTCCACGCCGTGCTTGAGGCGCTTGGAGTCGAGGTCACACACCACCGTGAAGCGGCAGAGGTTGGTGAACTTGATCGCGAGCGGGATGTCCATCGTAGTCGAGATGCGGCCGATGCCGATCACGCCAACGTTGACTTTCTCGTTAGCGGCGTACTTGCGTACGTTCAATCCCGCGTATGCGGGAAAAATGAACGGAAACGCGGCGGCCGAGGCCGCGCCGAGGAACTGACGGCGGTTGAGGTTCATGATGAATTCTCCTTTTTTGAAAGACGGTGTATTATCGCATTCCACCAGCTACAGCATCGCGCGCAAGGCGCGCGCCTGCGCCTTATCAAGCTTCAGCGTTGTGACCACCTGGTCGAGCGTGGCGAGTCCGCTCTGAACCATGCGCTTAGCAGCCGCGAGCAGTCCTTCTATCTTGCCCTCGCGCTTGCCCTCGCGCTTACCCTCGCGTAAGCCGGCCATCCGCTCCTCCGCGCACATTCTTTCGAGAACTTCGCTCATTGCCTTTCTCCCTTCTTTTGTCGTTTTGAATCGTCTCACTTGATTTGCAAGCGTCTTGGAATACATCTCGTCAGGATTACTGCAGCGCAGGTCGTGAACCAACCTACCGACTCGAGTGTTACTCTCGCTCTCGCCGTTCACGTAGATGATGGTCGTGCCGTCGCCAAGACATTTTCCGTCAGACTTGTCAATTCGGACGAACTCCCTAAACTCTTTGCCTCCGCCGAGGTAGTCGCCACGCGTGATGAAGATCACGTAAGTCTCGCGAAGGCTACGCGGGTCCTCGCCCGCCTTGAGGCTGTTCGCGTCGAGAAGCGCGGAATACCAGCGCGCGCGGCGCGCGTCTGCGTCGGAAAGGTCGTTCTGAATCTCGATGTCGATCTCGCGGCCCCTGCCGTCGACGGCGTAGATATCGAGCGTTGCGCCGCGTCCCTGCAGGTTCGCGACCGTCCGCTGCGTCGAGAACTCCCTGACGACGAGCGAGTCGTCGTCCAGCAAGGCCCGCACGATGTACTGCACGGACGCACGCGACTTCTCAAGGCACTTGCGCATGAACTTGTCGTCCATCAGGCAGAAGGCGTCGATCTTCTCCTGAAGGTCGCGCTCCCCTGCGCTCTCGGCCGCATCGGATATGTTTCGCCTATTTTTCATCGGACAGCGGAATGATACCAAACCCTTTCACCGGACGCAAGGGCATAATTCCGCGACAGGCAGAATTCCACGCCCTCACTTCTTGCCATACGGGTGAACCCCATCGAATTGCTAGCAATTAATGGCACAATCAAAGCCAATTTCGTGTGAAATCGCGGCGAGGCGGCCTTCCCACTCGGCCTTCAGGGCGCGAAGTCCGTCGGATTCGCCCACATCGGCAATGTCGTCGTTGATCTGGAACAGGACTCCGTAGGCGAGACCCCAGCGGCGGTAGGGGTCATCGTCCGCACCGGCGGCGAGCGCCCCAAGCTGGGCCGCAAGCGCGAATGCCTCGCCGGTCTTTCTTACGCACACGGAAATGTACCCTTCCGTGCCGACCACGCCCAACAGGTCGTCCCCCTGCCCCTCGCAGAGTCGCAGATGCGACGCGGCCGTGGCCTCGAGCATCTTAGCGGCACATGCAAACCCACTCCCGGCGATCAAGTTGTAGCCACGCGCCACGAGCCAGTCGCCCACGGCAATCGCCACCGGCACCCCGTGTTCCTTCCAGACGGTCGGCCGGCCGTACCGCTCCTCGTCGCCGTCCTCGATGTCGTCGTGGATCAGCGACGCCTTGTGGAAGCACTCCACCGCATCACACACGGGGGAGAGGTCGCCCATTCCCCCGCATGAGTCGAATGCCGCCTGACAAAGACGCGGCCGCAATCGCTTGCCGCCGCGTCCCGAAAACTCCAATGCGATGTCTGCGATGCGGGACACTTACTTCCCGAACACTTCTATCTCAATGTAGTTGTTGATCGGCTCGCTGGTGGACCCGTTCGAGTAGCAACGAACGTAGCGGCCCTTCGTGGGCTTGTCGTCGATCATCGCGGAGACGGGACGACCGTCGTTGCGCTCGCGGTACTCCTTGTCCTTGCCCTTCGTGCCGAGCTTGGCGGAGTCGTCGTGGTCGTTGTTGAAGATCGTCGTCACGCCCTCCTTGAACTTCGGGTCGTTCGAGATCTGCATGATCACGTCCTTGTACACGCGCTCGTCGCCCTGGTCGTGCCACACGCACACGGCGGAGATTTCGTGCTCGGCGCCGAGGTCGAGCTGCACCCACTGCACGCCGCTGGGGAGCTGGAGCATGCACGTCGCGTCCGGCGTCTTGTCGCCGTCGACCACGTACTCGTTCTCGCCCGTCACGGCCTCTTCGGAGGTGGTGACCTTCGTATCCTCCGTGGTGAGCTTCTTCGCGTACTCGGGCTCGACCATGATCGGCGGACGGAGCTTGCCCGGACCGCGGTCCTTCTCGAGGTTGTCGCTCTTGATTTCCTTCGGCGTGCCGCTCGAGTGGGGCGGAGGCAGTTCAAATTTGATGGCGACCTTCTCCGCGAACGCGGCTGCGGCGGCAAGCGCCAGCGCTGATATAACCAGTTTCTTCATCTTTGCTCTTCCTTTCTTTGAAAACGGACCGCAATAGTTTACCAGATGCCGGCGCAGTTGTCCATGCCCCACCTGCGCGGCACGATATTTCCACAGGTCACTTCACAAGACCTTCTGCGAACTTCTCCACGAATTCATGCCATGCCTTGGCGCTGGTGAAGCGGCCAGCACCGCTCCAGCAGGCGCCTGCGTAGTACGTGAACGCTTTCTCGCCCTGAAGCAGATAGATGCACTCCATGTCGTCGGACGCAAGGCGCGCGAGGCCGGGCAGCACTATCGCGGTGCCGATCGAGCCCTTCTGTCCGTCCACGCCCTCCGGCTCCCAGTTGGCGATGAAGCCGGGATTGAAGCCGATCTTCATCTCGCCGTTGTGCTGGCGCGCCTTCGAGACGTCGAGTCCGGGGCCGATCAGACGCTGCCCCGCGAGCGTGACGCCCGCGTTCGGACGCACCTCGAACTTGACGAGCGGACCCCCCTTCGTGATTGTTCCGCGAATGGTGTAGGCCTCGTACTCGAGCTCAAACACGGCCTCCTCCGGCTTCTCGGAAATGACGCGCTGTTTCTTCCAGTTCTTCTCG
>CAMKJU010000230.1 GCA_946413265.1 uncultured Lentisphaerota bacterium | reverse complement strand
GCATACGATGGCTCCGGGGCTGTGACATCGTTGCGAGACATAGTAGTGTCCGAGACCGTCTGCATAAAGTGGAAGATAAAATAAATAGTGGTTGTGGACGTGATGTTAGTGCGGGTTCCTGGCGGGACGCGCCCTGCGGCGGCAAGCGAAAGGAGTAGATGAAGGATGCAGAAACTGAAAAAGGCGATTCTCGTCTTTTCCATCGCGCTGGCGTGCTGCGCGTCCGCACGAGGGCGGACGACGCCGGTTTTCGATGAAGCGGCGCTCGTGCGCGTTGCGACGAACGGCTGGGGCGGAGTTGCCGTCAGCAACGTCGTTGTCTGCACTCCCACGGAGGCGAAGTCTGCCGTCAACGGGATTTTCTCCAAGACAGACCATTACGGCTCTCCGCAGAAACGCGAAGTAGTCTGTCGCCTGCTTGACGCGGGCGCCGCGTATCTCGTGAAGTTTGACAGGATCGAGAAGACGCACAACGGCGATTCTGAGCGCCGGACTATCCCCGTCACGACATGGAGTCTCGTTCGGAACGTGATGAATTGGGGGCTTCCGTACGAATCATGTGACGGGCGGATTGAGATTTCCACAAGATGTTCCACAGCAGATACCTTCACGTTCCAGTCGGACAATAAAGTATGGGGATTCGAGGGCGACATTTTCGAAGAAGATTTCACCCAAATTTTTGGCCCAAGCGAGCTGCTGGCGCAGGCGCAGGGCGCGCCGACGAATACGGAGGCGGTTGTCGTCGTCGCGGATGTCGAGAGTGTACGGCTCTCTTCCCTGCAGATATGGGGCGATGCATCTGGTCAGATACGCATGTGTGGCGAGGTGGGGTGCGGCGAACAACATTCACGTGCAGTCTATCGAGTTGATTTGCGCGTTCGGGACGTCAGAAGGGGAACGTGCGCGTTTCGCCGTTTTGCCTTCCCGGTTGAGCTTGACACGGCGAACGTCTCCGTGACGGGCGATTGGCTCTTCTTCCGCGGCATGACGCTTGAAATCGGCTTCTCGTGCGAAGGGAACGCCCTAAAGGTGAACCGAGCCGAGCCGGTCTTTCCCTACCCGCCGTATGCCAAGGACGGCATTTGTCTTTACACGGCCCCCTCTGAGATCCCCGGCTGCTCGCCGTTTTGCGGCATGCTCAATGCCGTTCATGACATACGGGAGAACGCGAAGGAATCTCGGCATGTCTCGAAAGGTCTTGCCCTCGTCCAGTACGGCGATCGTGAACTTGCCGTGTTCGCGTCGTCGACGAACCTTGTGACGGGTATGTGCGGAACGTATCCGGACTACGGGGCATCGGTCAAGGTCACGGTCTATGGCGACGCCGGTTCAAACCTAGACTACTGGCGGACGGCCTGGTTTGCCGAACCGCACAAGGTTTGGATTGCGGACGAAGACGAAGCAAGGTACGTTTCGGCCGTGTCTATCGAGAAAATCGGATTGGCAGCAGACTTCGGCCGCCACAACGTCCATTGGGGGGAAGAGATGCTTTTCTTCAAGTGGCGGAACACCGTGCTGCCGTCCGTAAAGTTCCATCCTCCTGCGACCATCGGTGACGTCGCCGCGTTCTTCACGGTCATGGACTGTTCCGTCTGCGCGGCGGAGAAGGGTGACATCCGCTACGCGGTCTCCGCCGACGCGTCCGCAGTGTCCCGCGCCGTACGTCCGTTCGCTGCGACGAACGTCTATGCGTTCGCCGCGCTCAGGCGCGTTTGCGCGGAAAACGGATGTACATTCCGTGTCAAGGGGACGAATGTCGTGATTAGTGCGGAGGTTGGCGAAGACATGATGCGGCCTCCAGACCTGGACGTGTTGACACGCGAGCTTGCGGCATCCGGTTTTGCCGACGTGTCAGGTGCCGTGTATGCAGCTGTCAGCCCGTATCCGGCGAAGGTAGATGAATGTTCTTTGCCATGCAATGAGATGGCGGGGATGACCACGGCGCGCGCCGCGAGGTTCAGAGCGTCCGGAAACGGCTGGGTCGTTCCGCCGAAGTCGGACGCTGGCCGCGTGAAGTTCCTTGCGCACGGATGCGTCTGGTATGAGGCGCAGGCGGGGTCGGTCGGGTTGTTGGTTACGGACGAAGACGGAAAAGAGAAGATGCTCCAAGGCGTCTCGTTCTCAAAGGCGCGGTTGGCGCGCGACGTGGTGTTCGTCCGCGCATACGCGGAGGAGATGGCGTCGTTCGCCGATGCGCCGTCCGAGGGCGAACTCGTTGATTTGCTGTGCTTCGCCCTGCATGCGCGTCAGGCCGGATTTGCGGCGGAGGCGGAGCGGATCGTCTCTGCGCTTTTCGCGTGCCCGAAGAACGGCGTCGTCGCCGTCAAGGGGCTCAAGAAGCGGCTGGAGAAGGTCAAGCGCGACTATCCAGACTTTGAGGCTTGGGAACGGAAGGTGATTCAGGAAAAAGCGCTCAAGAAAAAAGGCAGGTCAAGAAGTACGCGGAAGTCGAAGAATACGAGGAGGCAAAAGAAATGAGAGAGGTTGTTTCACCCCTGCGCAGGTATGCCACGCCGCGCTATCCGACGGCCGGCGAGATCGGCGAAGCGGATCTTTCGCGTGTGCCGGAGCGCTGGAAGGGGCTGCGGACGATTGTGTCCACGATCGGCGCCGTCGCGCTCGGGCTCAAGACGCTCGCGCTCGGCGGCGAGGCGTGCGGCGCGCCGGCATCGGCACCCACGGAAAGCGTGCCGGACGCGAAAAAGCCGCAGCGGGAAAGTCCAAGGCCTGTGACGGATGTTTGTCCGCTGCCGCCGGCCTCGCTTGCCGGCGACGGCGAAGGCTCCTTCGGCTGCGTGGCGATGAATCCGCCCGTGATCCTTTCCGAGGACGCTGCGCTTGCAATCATCGAGCGGGAATTCAGAAGACGTGGCGTGACGCTTGCGGACGCGCAGGAACTTGACGGCGTGGAGGCTCCTCTCGGAGAACGGGAGCGCAAGCGGGAGAACCCGAATCTCGTGGCGAGGCTCGTCCGTGCCCGCCGGGCGCCGCTTGAAGAGCCGCTGAAGAAGCGCACGTGGATTTTCGACTTCGGCACGCGCGACGGATCGATGCGGATCGAATACATTTCCGTGTCGGACGCCGGCCGCTGGCTCAAGGATCCTTGGGAAGGCTCAACCGTCTGGACCTATCGTACGCGCGACGCCGCGGAAGCGGCCGTCCAAGGGTTCGGCAAGCGGACGGAGGGCAATCATGTCGACGTCGGCGTGTTCTACGATCCGATCGCATACGTCCCGAAGCAGGAAAACGAGGAGCGGAGCGGGCGCAAGATAGCGGAACGGCAGCTTGTCGCGCAGATCGAATGGTTCTTCCGCCACCTCTCGAAACGCCATGCACCTGACGCTCCATCTCACTGACCGGTGCAATCTCGCGTGCCGCTACTGCTACGCGCGGCACGGGACGAACGACATGGCGCTTGAGACAGCCTTGTCGGCGATTGCAGAGTGTACGGACGGCGAGGAAAACTGCGGCATCATATTCTTCGGCGGCGAGCCGCTGCTGCGCGAAGAGCTGATCTTCGAGATCATCGCTGCCTGCGAGAGGAGGCGTCCGTTCGCGTTCCACTACAAGGTGACGACGAACGGCACTTTGGTGACGCCGGCGTTTGTCGAACGCGCGCGGGAATGCCGCCTCAGCGTCGCGGTGAGTTGCGACGGGCTGGCCACCGCACACGACCGGCACCGCGTCGGGGCAGACGGCTCGGGCTCGTCGGCGGAGGCATTGCGCGGACTTGGGCTCGTTCTTGCCGAACTGCCGTATGCGCCGGTCATGATGACCGTCAACCCCGACACGGCGGGAGATTTCGCGGACGGCGTCATGGACCTCTGCGCGCGCGGCGCGAAGTACATTGTCTCGACCGTCAACTTCCAGGCGCGTTGGGACGCCGACGCACGGCGGCGGCTATGGAAAGCGTACGAACGTCTCGCGGACTGGTATCTCGATTCCTGCCGCCGCGAGGAGAAGGTCTATTTCGCCGCGTTTGACAAGCGCATCGCCACGCGCATCTGGCCCGGACGCGGCGCGTCGTGTCAGCTGGGGCGGCGGCAGATATCCGTCGCGCCGGACGGCACGTACTATCCGTGCGTCCAGTTCGTCGGCCGCGCCGGTTATGAGATCGGCCATGTCGGCGCCGGGCTTGACGAGTGGAGCCGGGAATGCATCTTCGCGCGCAACGAGAGTGCGAAACCGGCATGTGCCGGATGCGCACTCGAAGGACGGTGCAACAACCGGTGTGGCTGCCTGAACATCTCGACGACCGGATCGCTCGACGCGGTACCGCCGTTTTTCTGCGAACACGAGCGGCACGTGATACCGCTCGCCGACCGTCTTGCGGAACGGCTTTACGCCGAGCGCAACGCGCTCTTTATCCAGCGGCACTACAACCCGGCGTTCCCAGTGGCATCCATTCTTGAGGACATGGCATAGAAGTGGGTGCGTGCGGAACGCGCCCTGCGGCGGCAAGTGAAAGGAGTAGTTGACCCATGAATAAACTGACAAAGGCAATTCTCGTCTTGTCTCTCGCGTTCGCGGCGGGGTGCGTGAGCGTTCCGAAGGTGGACAATGCGCCGGTGGTGGCACTTGACTTGAACCGCTATCTCGGCGAGTGGTACGAGATCGCGCGGTTCGACCACAGCTTCGA
>CAMKJU010000229.1 GCA_946413265.1 uncultured Lentisphaerota bacterium | reverse complement strand
CGTGGCGCGAGGTGTATGGCGGCATCGGCGACTTCGGCATCCAGCCCGGAAACAAAATCCTCATCTACGGAGCGGGTCCGGTGGGTTTGAGTTTCGTCAAGTTCACGAAGCTCATGGGCGTCAAGTGGGTAGGACTTGTTGATCCGCTCGCGAACAAGCGCGCCCTTGCCCTCAAAATGGGCGCGGATGCCGCATTCGCGCCGGAGGAGGTGGACTTCCCCGCAGGTTCGTTCGACGTAATCGTCGACGCTGTCGGCAACGAGAAGATCGTAAACGCGGCCATCCCCATGATCAAGCTCGGTGGCACGATCGGCGTGTACGGCGTGATCTCGCAGCCCACGCTCATGATCGAGAAGGGGAAGGGTCCGTACAACTTCAACCTCGTGATCCACCAGTGGCCCACGCGCTGGCGCGAGCGCATGGCGATGGAGCCGATCTGCAAGTGGATCAAGGAGGGGCGTCTGAGCGCGGATGAATTCGTGACGCACCGCTTCAAGCTTTCTGAGCTCGACAAGGCACTTGCCGCCGTAAAGGCCGGCGAAGCGCTCAAGGTGATGATGAGGTTTTAGTGTGAAGGTAGGTGCAAAACCATTATTGCTTTCGCTGTTTGGAGATTAGGAGTCTCGGAGTTAAGGAGAATATTTTAAAAATTCTCTCATTCTCCAAAACTCCAAGACTCTAAGCAGCGAAAGCAATGAGCGCATTCAAGAGGCAATTCAAGGAGAAGAGAAATGATTGACGTTGATAAGTTGACGCCGCAGGAACTTGCGGGAATGATTGACCATACGTTCCTCAAGGCGTATGGCGGACCAGAGCCGATCGAGAAACTGTGCGCAGAGGCGCGTGAGTACGGTTTCGCGATGGTGGCCGTGAACGCCGCAGAGGCGGAACGTTGCGCCGAACTGCTCAAAGGCACGAAGACGCGCGTCGGCGTGGCGATCAGTTTCCCGCTCGGACAGATGACGTCCGCCGCCAAGGCGTTCGAGATAAGGGACGCCATCGCGAAGGGCGCGGGCGAGGTTGACATGGTACAGAACCTGCGCGCGCTGCAAAGCGGCAACGACGCACTCGTTCTGGCCGAGCTTGAAGACCTTGCGAAGACGTGCCGCGAACACGGCGTAATCTCCAAGGTGATCCTCGAGAACTGCTATCTCACAGATGAACAGAAGGTACGGGCATGTGAGCTCGCGGTGAAGGCGGGAGTCGATTTCGTGAAGACGTCCACGGGGTTCGGAACCGGCGGCGCGACGGTGGCGGACATTGCCCTCATGCGCCGCACGGTGGGGCCGGACATGGGCGTGAAGGCGGCGGGTGGAATCCGGACGCTTGACGCCGCGCTTGACATGATTCGCGCCGGCGCAACGCGCATCGGCACAAGCGCCGGTGTTGCCATCGTGGAAGAGCTAAAGGCACGCAGAATGCGGTAGGGCGGTTTTCGGCTTGCGGACGGTGGTGAGATTGTGGTATCATTACGCACGTTCAACTGGCCAACAGGTAATATTCAACAGTTACAACGAGGAAAAGTAATGGAAACACCTATCTGCAACTCCCCTCGGGGGAAGGCGAAAACCTCTCGTTTCGCTCGTGTTGTTGTTTTGGTTCTTGTGGGCGCGACGAGCGCGGTGACGGCGCTGGGCGATGGGCTGCCGGCGGAGTACCAGCAGCTTGAGTACATCCAGCCTAACGGCAACTGCCAGATACGGACTGGCATTACGCCGACGTGTACCGACAAGGTGGAGATGGTTTGGCGGCCAACTACAGTGAGCGGCAACCAGAACCTCTTCTGCTCGCGCACGGGCACGGGTGCAACGGGACAGTTCACGTTGTTCATGATCGGGGACAAGGTACGCTTCGACCGCAATACCTCCACGGTGACGGGCGCGAATGCCATCAGTGCCGCTACGAAGTACACGGTCGTGGCCGACTTCAACACCCTTGCCGGCACGGTGACCCTCGCCGATACGGGCGCAGAGGTGACAAGCGTGACGATGACGAGTGGCGACTATACGCCCGGCTCGGAGCTCTGCCTCTATGCGTCGCATACCGCTGATCCCAATACGGGCCTCGGCAACTACGCCTCCTACGCGCTCTATTCCTTCAAGCTGAGCGACTCCTCTGACAACCTCAAGCTCGACCTCGTTCCGGCGAAGCGCGAAGCGGACGGCTTGATCGGCCTCTACGACGCCGTGAACGACGCTTTCCTGACGAACTGCCTTTCCGGCACGTTCCTTGCAGGACCTGCTGCATTGACCTTTAATTCCTACGTCTGGGTTGGTGGGGCAAGCGGGAACCTGTCCGATGCCGCCAACTGGTCGCCCGCGCCCGCCGGCGCGTTCACGGCGGACGACGAACTGGTCGTCAACGACGCGGCGGAAATCACCGTCGATGCCGCCGCAACCGTCGGCAAGCTCACACTCAACGCGGCGGGAGCCGTCGCGTTCACGGGCGCGAACGCCCTCACGGTCACACGAATCGCCAACACGGGCGCGGGCGACGTGACGTTCAACTGCCCCGTCAATTTCTCCGGTACGTACTACGTGGAGCAGACGGGTGCGGTGAAGTTCCCCGGCGGCGCGACGGCAACGTACCCCGACGCCACGCTGCGCACAGCGTCCGCTCTTGACCGTACGCTCGACGGCACCTTCACTTTCACCGAGGATTGGATCGTCAACAACGTGGACGACTATCCGTGGATTGTCGCCAGCAACTCTGTCGTGCGCGGCAAGAATTTCTCCGGCACGCAGGTGTCCCAACACCGCATCCTCCGCGTGGAGGAGACCGGCTACGCCTGCTTCACCACCGTCACGAATGGATGGGATCGCGGCGACATCGACATCGACGGCGTGCTTGAGGCCACGAAGGAAGTCGTCGTGCGCACGAATCCGTCCGGCGGCTCGACGGCGTCGCGTTTCGGGCGCAGCGGCAACATCGGCACGGTCAAGGCGCCGCGCATCGTGAAATGCGAACACGCCACGGCATCGTCCCTCATCCCCAATCTCATCGTTGGCGCGGGCGGAATTGGCAGCGTCACCCAGGACTACGTCTGGCGCTTTGACGTCGATACGACCGTCACCGCGACGGACAGTTTTGAGGTCCTTGGCGTATTCCGCAGCGGAAATGCCTATGACTGGGGACTCTGCCTCAACGGACACCAGCTCACGATCAACGTCCCGGCGAACATGGCCGTCACGTATGGCGTCGGCGAATCCGGCACGGGCGGATCCATCCGCAAGACGGGCGCGGGCACGCTCGTGATGACGGACACCTCTGACGAGCAGTCTGGCTTCGTGAAGCAATACGTCGGCGGCACAGTCATCGAGGAGGGCGTGGTGCGCCTCGAGGCGGACGGACAGCTCGGCACGGGCCCCGTGACGGTCGCGGAGGGTGCGCGTCTGGAGATCGCGGCAGACCTTGCCCTCTCCAACACGGTGGAAGGCGAAGGGACGCTCGCCCTCGCCGGCGATTTGACGCTGGCTGACGGCGGTCGCCTGTTCATCGACGCCTGCTCCTTTGCGGAGGGTGCGGAGGTCTTCGTCGCCAAGCAGTCCGAATACGGCGTCGTCGCGTCGAACGTCACGCAGACGGCGTACGAGACGTACTTCACGTCGGCGGACGGCGAGCTGTCCTGGGCGGACGGAACCGTCTCGTACAGCAACGGCTTCGTCTGGGCCGGCGCGGCCGGCGGCAAGTGGTCGGATCCCGCGAACTGGCTCTTCAACGGCGCCACAGGCAAACGCGCGCCACTGGACGATGCCTACGCGGACGTCTCCATCCCCGCTCCCGCGACGGTGGTGCTGGACGCGCCCGCCGCGATCCGCAATCTCGCGATCTCCGGCACGGGCGCGGTGCGGATCGCCAACCCGGCGGCGGCGCACGGCTTCGTCTCGACGAACCGCCTCACCGTCGCCTCGGTCTCGAACAGCGCGTCCATCATCCCCGAAATCGAATGCAAGGTGTATTTCACTGGAACGTACAAGGTCGATTTCACCGGAACGACCGTCCACTTCGCCGGCGGTGCGACCGCGACCAACATCGATTCCGGCAACGCTTTGACGTCGCCCACGGCCGTCCTCTACGGGAACTTCACGCTGACGCAGGGGTGGACGATTCCGACCGCGCCGTCGGCGACGGCAACGGTCTATACCCACATTCTGCGGAACGGCTCGACCCTGACATCTCCTGTGATGACTCTTGTTCACAAGGACATGGGGCAAGTCGGGCGAACCACGCAGCTGTTGATTGAAGCCGGCGCCACGGCCAACGTAGGTACGGTCTACCACCAGTGCGGCAACGATACCTGGAACAACTGCCGCCATGCCATCAGCGTCCACTGCAACGGCACGCTGAATGTAAAGACGATGTACAGGGTAGACGGGGACGCATCCGGCGGCCGCATCGGCATGCACAAGCACAAGGGCTCCAACAGCTTCAACGGCACCGGCACATTCAACCTCCAGGGCATTGAGTGTATCGCGACCAAGCAGACCGGCTGGCACACGTGGCTTGAACAGTTTAAGACCAACATCGGCGCGAGCGGCATTCGCGTTGCATCGGGTTTCAATACGAAGGCGTTTGGCTTCGCGCACGGTATGACGGTGGGCGCGTTTGCGGACTACGTGATCCGCTCCGAGCGCGCCACTCCGAGCATGGGCCTCTACGGCAATACGACGTTCGACA
>CAMKJU010000228.1 GCA_946413265.1 uncultured Lentisphaerota bacterium | reverse complement strand
CCATCTTGAACGGCTTTTCGGCGCGGACCCAATGTGCGCCGTTCTTGGCGAACGCGAAGTTCTCCCCCGCCTTGATGGTGTGTTCCCTGCCCTCGAGGCCGTGCAGCCGTCGACCGGTGCATTTTCCGCCGCTATCGAGAAGACTTGACCTTTTACATCGTTCATGATGGCGCATATTATACCATTTCCGTTCGCGGAAATATGTTGGCGCGCCAACATTCAGGCAATTTTATTCTTGTCGCACCAGCATTGACTTTTGAACCCGAAAATGCGATAATACTGCCGTCTTTTGCTTAGGTTTATTATGCCATGAAACGGCGTGGTGCACTGAGGCGGAAGGCGTCGTTCTTTACCATTCATGGAAATCGCGTAACTGCGTGTTGTGCTTCAAACGAAAGACGACCAATCAAACGGCGAGGCAGAATATGTGGTATCGCAGAGTGTATACAGGCACTTTGCGTACCCTATTCTGTATTTCGCCAAATGGTACTTGGTCGTGCCTCGTTTGAGATACAGTCTGGGGTACGCTTTTTTCATGTTGGTAGGACGATGAACAAGGAGCATGTATGAAGAAGAACGAAGCGCGAAAGAAAAGCACGGCTCCTGTGAAGAGCGACGGGAACGGCGTGGAGAAATCCTACGCCGCGTGGATTGCTGCCCTTAAGCGCCGCTACCGCGCAACCCAGATCAAGGCGGCGGTCGCCGTCAATTCCGCGCTGATTGAGTTCTATTGGAATCTCGGAAAGGATGTGCGCGAAAAGTATGTCGGTACCAAAATCTATGGTACGGGCTTCTTCCCACGGTTGAGCATCGACCTCAAGGGATCCATTCCAGACGCCGAAGGGTTCTCCACGCAAAACCTCCGCTATTGTCTGCATTTCTATGAACTCTACAGTATGCAACCAAATTTCCAACAACTTGTTGGAAAATTGGTGAACGTTCCTTGGGGGCATCATTGCACCATCATCGACAAATGTAAGAATGACCCAGAAAAGGCCCTGTTTTACGTGTTGAGAACGCTTAAGAACGGGTGGAGCCGCAATTCGCTTTTGAACTGGCTTTCGACCGACCTCTACGAGCGCGAGGGCAAGGCGCAGACGAACTTTGAACTGACGATGCCGTCCGACGACTGCGACCTGGCGCGGCAGATTGTGAAGGATCCGCAGAACTTCGAGGTGTTCGGATTGAAAGAGAAGTATTCCGAGACCGAATTGAAAGCCGCCATCGTCGCCAACATCGAATCCACGTTGCTGTCGTTTGGCAAGGGCGTCGCGTTTCTTGGGAGAGAATACCCAGTTGAAATAGGCGGCGAGACAAAGAACATCGATCTGCTCTTCTACATCGTACCTCTTCACCGCTACCTTGTTGTCGAAGTCAAGACAGGGAAGTACGAACCCGCCGACCTCGGCCAATTGAGCGGCTACATGGCGATGGCGAAACACGTCTTGAACACGTCAGTCGACAATCAGCCCGTCGGACTTCTCATCTGCAAGGAACACAACCGCATCCTTGCCAAGTACCATCTTGAGGAACTTGGCCTGCCAATGGGCATCACGGATTACGAACTCAAGAAGGTTCTTCCCTCCAAGGCGCAGTTGGCAAAGTGCGTGGCCGACGCGGAGCGGCAGATTGCGGTGACGAGTAAGGAATAGGAAATCCGTTATGAAAACGATTGTTCTACTCTGTGTTGTAATAGTCTCGTGCAGATCCTTTGCGCAATTTAAGCCATACGACCCTAACAACCCAAATCCTTCCGAAGTAGATGTATTCAAAGCACGCAGATTTGCAGATGAAGAACGGCGAGAGGCATTTAACGTAGGAGACGCCACTTCTCTTGACGCGCAACGGCATCAACAGAATGCTATGGAGGCAGAGCGAGATGCTCACGTTCTTGAAGACCGTATGCGCGCGAATGAACAACGTCTTTGGGTGGAAGAACAACAACGTCGTCGGGTGGAAGAGGAACAACTTCGGGCGGAGGCGGCAGAACAACGTCGTCGGGCGGAAGAACAACAACGTCGTCGGGTGGAAGAGGAACAACGTTGGGCGGAGGCGGCGGAGATCACGAAGAACCTCATGGCGGACGAGACGAAAGAACTCGACCGCCTCCTCGTCAAGGTCATTTCACAGCCAACAAAGGAAACCAGCAAATGAAAATCACGATCCTCACCGGAAGTGCCCACCCCAAAGGCACGACGAACACCCTCGCCACGGCCTTCGCCGAAGGTGCCCAGACCGCGGGACACGAGGTGTTCCGCTTCAACTGCGCGACCGCGAAAGTCCGCCCCTGCATCGGCTGCAACCAGTGCGGCTGCGGTCAGCGCGAATGCGTATTCAAGGACGATTTCGTCTCCGCCCTCGTGCCGAGGCTGCTGGAGGCGGATGTCGTCGTCCTCTGCGCCCCGACCTACTACTTCGCGCTCTCGCCGCAGCTCGCGACGGTTGTGAGCCGCTGGTACAGCGTCAACCCGCAGATGACCGGCGGCAAGCGCAGCCTGCTGATTGCCGCCTGTGAAGGTCCCGCAAAGGACGTCATGGTCGGCATTGAGGCGACCTACGAACGCATCCTCAACTGGATGCATTGGCAGGATGCGGGCCGCATCATAGCCGGCGAATGTCCGACCGCCGCCGCCCTCGAGGACACCGACCTCGTCCAGCGCGCCCACGATCTCGGGTTCAGCATGAAATAAGGAAGGATGATGCCATGTGCACCTACAAGAAGATCAACATTGTCGATGCGCCGCGCACGGAGCTGCACGACGCCCTGGAACTGACCGGTTGCGAAGTCTCGATCAACGAGCTTCTGGCGGGCGGAGCTGTTCCCTTCGTCCACGAGCACAAGGCCAACGAGGAGCTGTACGGCATCCTCGACGGCAAGGGCGAACTCTACATCGACGGCGAAGTCGTGCCGCTCGTGGCGGGCGACTGGTTCCGCATCGACCCCGCCGGCCACCGCGCCATCCGCGCGGCGGCGGACTGCGGCATCAAGTACCTCTGCATCCAGACGAAGCGCGGCTCGCTCGAGGCCTTCACGGCGAACGACGGCGCCCTCTGCCCCGACAAGGCCCCCTGGCACAAGTAGGGCGTACGCCCGATCCACGTCGGCATGATCCACGCATTTGATTACCATGAGCTTGACGCGGGGATTCACCCTCCGCCGCGCCGCCTGACCGCCCACGCCCGCACCTCGCGCGAAAAACCCGCCACGTCGCCCCGTGACGGGCTTTTCGCGTCTGGTCAGTGGCAGCGTCCGTTTGCGCGGCGCGGACAGTTCGACTTGGCCGCCCCGCCCGTGCCGAGGCATCGGTAGCAAATCTCATTGGCGAGCGGTGCGCCGGCGAAGTAGTCGTCAAGGTTCTTGAGCGTTGTCGTGGCGATGTTGGCAAGTGCCTCGTGCGTGAGAAACGCCTGGTGCGAGGTGACGATCACGTTGGGCAGCGACACGAGAAGCGACAGCGTCTTGTTCTGCCGCGTAACGTCCGAACGATCCTCGTAGAACCATTCGCTTTCCTCTTCGTACACGTCCAGCCCGGCTGCGCCGACCGTGCCGTCGCGCAATGCCGAGAGCAGCGCCTCCGAATCGACAAGCCCGCCGCGCGAGGTGTTGATGAGCGTGAAGCCGCGCTTTGCCTTGGCGAGCGTGTCGGCGTTGATGAGGTGCTTCGTTTCAGGGAGAAGCGGACAATGCAGCGAGACGACATCCGACTCCGCGAGAAGCTTGTCGAGCGTCACGTACTCAAGCCCGCTCGCCGGATTTGGGAACGCATCGTAGGCGAGTACCCTCATCCCGAAACCCTTGCAAATGTCGGCGAAGATGCGTCCGATCTTGCCCGTGCCGACTATGCCCGCCGTCTTGCCGTGGAGGTCGAAGCCGGTCAGGCCCGCCAGCGAGAAGTTGAAGTCGCGCGTCCGCGCCGCCGCCTTGTGGATATGGCGGTTGAGCGACAGGAGAAGCGCGGCGGCATGTTCCGCGACGGCATACGGCGAGTATGCCGGAACGCGCACGACCGTGAGGCCCGCGTCATACGCCGCCTTGAAGTCGACGTTGTTGTATCCGGCGCAGCGCATGGCGAGCACCTTGACACCGCGCTTCACCAACCCTTCCACGACGGCGCGGTCGATCTCGGCATTAACGAACGCGCATGCCGCGTCGCATCCGTCGGCGAGGGGCAGAGCCGCCGCCGTCAGCCGCGTCTCGAAATACTTGATCTCGTACCGCCCGTTGTTCAGCTTGTCGAACGACTCCTTGTCATACGGCTTCGTGTCGAAAAACGCAATCTTCTTCATAGTGCAATGCTCCTTGTTATTTTGTCTCCAACGCCTCTTCCGCCGCGAGGACAGCGTTGCGGACGCAGTTCTCGCAACTGCACAGGATCTTGCCTGTTCCGATGCCCTTGAGGTCGCGGCAGATCGTCGCGCCGCAGAGTTCCTTAAAGCGTGGCAGTATCTTGCGCGACAACGACATAGTGTCATTCCCGCCAGTACGGAGTCCCGCGACCACGATCGCCCCAGCAAGCGCACCGCAGGTTCCCTCCATCGTCCCCATGCCGGAGCCGAATCCAGCGGAAAGCTGCATGAGTTTGTCCGCCGGCATGTCCAGCGTATCGGCGAAGGCTCGCACGACCGCCTGGCAGCAGTTCATCTCGCGCTTCAGCTGCGCGGCGTATTCCTGTCTTTCATGTGTCGTCATTTCAGCTCCTTTCATCCAACGAGGAGTTTCATG
>CAMKJU010000227.1 GCA_946413265.1 uncultured Lentisphaerota bacterium | reverse complement strand
TGCACGCTGGACGGCAACAACGCGGGCGTGATGGCGGGGAAGGGCGGATTCACCCCGGGAAGCCCGCTCGTCCTCTTCGCCTCCCACACGGCGGCAAACAGCCTTACTCCAACCACGACCATGGGCAACTGGGCAAGCTACCGGTTCTACTCCCTTAAGGTGTACGACTGGGACGGCGGCCTCAAGTGCGACTTCATACCTGTGAAGAGGGTGTCGGACGACGAGCCCGGCATTTATGACCGCATCAGCGGCACGTTCGCCGCGAACATGACCGCTACGCCTTTTTCCGTCGGCGTGGAGACGTCGATCGCCGCCGTCACCGGAGGCGAGCTGGAGATCGAGGTGCCGTCCGGCGTCTCTACCGCGAATAACGGAGTTCGGATCGGCGGCAGCGTGAAGGTGAAGAAAACCGGCGCGGGAACGTTCGTCTTGAAGACGCCGATGGAGAACAGCGGCGGAACCGACTTCGTGGCGGGCACGCTCGACATCGCCGGGAACCATGTGAAGGTGAACGGACTCGGTGGCACGGGCACGATCACGACCTCGGCGTCCCTGCTGAAGAATCCGGGCTTCGAGGAGGACGTCCTCGCGAACGGCGCATACGTTTACAAGTCGCCGTCCTACTGGAATTCCAGCGGCAAGGTCCACATGTACAAGAACAACCCCGACATCGGCAACCGCCAGCAGAACGGGTCCAACTGGTGCTATCTCGAAGGCGACGGCAGGATCTCGCAGCGATTCTTGCTTTCTGCGCCGACGCACTGCAGGCTCTCCTTGAACATGGCGACATGAAACAACGCGGGAAGCTATTCACGATCCAGCGGAAACATCACGATTGACGGAACTGTTGTTTACTCATGGAGCAGCATAAGCGACTACTACACCGCCACCAAGACGGCGGAGTTCGACCTGGCCGCCGGTTTTCACACGATATCCATTGGCGCAACGAGCAGTAGCACGGCGATTGACAACATCCGTCTGGAAGGTGGAACGGTGCTTGAAGTCAACGTGCCGGATGGCGTGACAAGCGACAACGTGAACGTTGCCATCACGGGCGGCGCCAACATGCAGGTGTGGAAGACGGGCAAGGGCAAGCTCGTGATGAGCAAGGCCAACAGCGGCTTCGGCGCGGGCGGACGCAGGAGCTGGAGTGCCTCGATGGTCGTGAAGGAGGGCGTGGTGAAGCAGACTTCGTCGGAAGGCACGGCCTCGTGCGGGGCGCAGTATGGCACGATCATCGTTGAGGATGGCGCGCAGTTCGACCTTGCGGGGCGTATCTACCACGACTACGATTACGATCTCACGGGTTCGGGACCGGACGGCACGGGCGCGCTCGTGAACTCGGGCGTTGTGTCAAACCCCTGGCTCGTTGGAGGCAGCAACAGGGCGTACCTCCAGGACATCAGGCTGTCGGGCGACACTACGTTGGGCGGCCCGCAGGCGTGGGCGCTTCTCTTCTACAACTACGTCGCCGAGCACACGCTGTACATGAACGGCCACACGCTTTCCATAAAGGGTGTCAATCTCTATGGCGTAAGCATAGCCTACAGCGGCTCGGGCCGTATCGTGGTCGAAGACGACGCAACGTTTGAGTTGTGCCGCAGCACGAAGACCGCGCCCGACTGCGACTTTGAGGTGAAGGGCACGCTTTCGCAGAACGGCGCGGGGCTTACCGCCGTCAAGTCGCTTGTGTTCGACTCGACAGGCACGTACTCCAGCACCAGTGCATCCCCCGTCAGCTTTGAAGTGCGCACTATTTACGCGCCGCCGACGGCAGCCGCTTCCGGCTCCGCGGCCACGCAGCCAACGGTGACGCTTGGCGCTGCCGGTTATTATGATACCACATTGGATATTTCGCTGTTCAGCACCGTGTTCGACGGCACCACGACCACGTTCTATCCCGGCACCGCGCTGACGGTCAGGCTCGGCAGCCGCACGTTCACGGAGCCGACGACGAAGCTTGTGTCGTGGACGGCGAAGCCCGATATCACCGACCTCATCGCCGACGGCGAGAACCTTGAGGGCATTTCGCTCGGCATGACGGACGATGGACTCTATGCCTACAAGCTCGACGCCGATCGTCCGGCGACGGCGCGGTGGACCGGCAACGGCAACGTGTCGAATCTCCGCGATCCCGATAACTGGAACTGCTTTAACCTCTATGGCGACGCCCTCGCGAACATCGCGCCGACGAACTTCACTACGGTGATTGTCGACGGCAGAACGACGTTCAGCATCCCCGACGGCGTGACGGACTTCCCGTGGAAGAACGTGCAGTTCGGCTCTACAGGCCCTGCCGCCACGCAGTGGGGACGCATCTACTACGGCAGCGACAGGAGCGGATTCAGCAACACGTCCTATCTGGACTATCCGCTCTACACGTACACGCTGCGCGGCGTCGGCGACTTCTCCGGAATCAACGGCGGCAACACCGCCTGGCAGGCCTCCTACCTTGATTTGGCGCAGCTGCGCTACGACGGATGGTTCTACGTGACCGCCGCACAGTCCGGCGCATGGTACATCAGGCAGAAGTTCGACGACTACTTCGGCTTCGCGATCGACGGCAAGTGGGTGCTCACCAATCCCACATACACGGTGGTCGTCGAGTCCGACTGCGAGGTGACCGAGGGCTGGCACCGCTTCACCCTCATCTGCGGCGACACCTACGGCGGGCAGGGCTCTAACGGCATGACTGCGGGCGGAGCGAGCGTGCCGATGGCGATAGCCATAAACGGCGGCACGGAGATCGCATTCTCCGCCGCGAACTTCCAGATGGGTTCCGGCAGCAACGTCATCACGCTTGACGGCGACTGCGACTGGCGCGCGCTCGGCAGAGTCCATCTCGTGAATGGCGCGTCCGTCAACCTCAACGGGCACAAGCTGAAGGTGTCCAACATCGACGCGGACGCCGACTGCCTCGGCTCCACGGTCACGTCGCCGCTCGCCCTCGACAGGACGGTGACTCCGCCCGAAGTGGTGAACGACGCGATCTTCTGGCTCGATGCGTCCGACGCCTCCACGCTCGCCGTCGGTTCTGATGGGAAGGTGTCGACCTGGACCTCCAAGTCGAGCGACGGCCGCGTCGCCACGGCCTCCGGCGTGAACCCGACATACGACACCACGACCTACGGAATCCCCACGGTCGACTTCGGCGACATGGCCAGCAACAAGGACATGACGTACACGCGCCTCACCAACATCAAGACGGCGTTCTGGGTGGTAAAGATCGAAAAGGCGCAGCGCGCCTTCCTGCTTGGCGACAAGAACGGCGGCAATGGCGTTTACAACTTCCATCGCGGCCCCGGCGGACAGTACGGCAATTCGCAGCACGCCAAGTTCGACCGTTTCTGGAACGGACTCTACGAAGTGGACTGGAAGAACGACTATCCGGAGGAGGACGCCTTCGAGGTGCTCTGCGTCCAGTTGACGCAGAACTGCAGCTCTGACTCCCTGACGTACGACCGCAGCACCAGCATTGACTCCGGCGCACGTAACGGCGGACGCCAGCTCTCCGAGCTCATTTGCTTCAGCAGGGACCTTTCGGACGCCGAGCGCATCGCGGTGACGGAATACCTGCAGCGCAAGTGGAAGGGGAAGGCCCCGGGCGAACTGCACATCGACGTGCCGCAGGGCGAGAGCCTTGTGTTCAACGGTAACGTGTCGCTCGCCGGCAACGTGCAGCTCGTCAAGGAGGGCGAGGGCCTGTTGACGCAATCCACGGTCGTCAGGCACGTGGGCGGCACCCGTGTGGCGGAGGGCGAGTTCGACATGGGTTGCTCCAGAGGCATTGGCCGTCGCGGCGAGGTGACGATTGACGAAGGCGCCGTGTTCAACGTGAAGTCCTACGGTGGCTTTGACGGCCATCTGTTCGTGCTCAACGGTGGAACCTTCCGGAATACGGGCTCGGACGTCGGCAGTGGCACGGCGCAGCTGAAATACATGCTCCTGACGACGAATTCCACGCTCGACGTACAGAACCACTACGGCTTCATCGGCAACGGCTACACGCGCTCCATACTTGACCTCAACGGCTACACGCTGACGGTGAACCTCAACTCTGGCGGCAAGAACTTCTACCTCTACAACACCGAGGTGAGGAACGGCGTGCTGGACGTGACCGACGGCGGATGGCTCGAGACAGGAAACACCGGCGTGATCGCCACGGACGCCACGATCAAGTGCAGGGCGGCCATGCGCGCCAACGGCGCGGTCGACGTGCGCGACTACGTGGCGTACAGGGAAACCTCCAAGCACAACGAGGGCACGGCGGCGTTCAAGGTGCGCGGCACGTTCACGCCGATGACGGATACCTTCTACGGCTGCCAAATGCAGGATAAATCCACGATCGACCTCTCCGCCCGCACGACCGTGTGGAACACGACCACGGCTCCTGACGATTCGGCAAAGGGCTCCACCACGGTGACGTTCGCCGACGGCGCGACCGTCACCATCGAGTTCACTGCGGGACGTGCCGCGCTGAGGCAGTTGCTTGAACTGGACAATCGGTATGTCGCGAAATGGACGACGGAGACGGCCCCGGCGAATACGGTGAAGTTCGTGCCGTCGGCGACGTTACGTTCGCTGGGATACCGGGTGCAGGTCGAGTCTGACGGCATCAAGATCGAGCCGAACGGCTTCACCATTTACTTGCGGTAACAGCTCGCGAGAAGGGCGTGATCGCGGGGTGGGGCGAGGCGTCCCGCCGAGCCGTGAGAATGAGCACGGGGACGTGAGACGATAGACGAGAGACGAGTCGAGACGTGAGACGATGAGACATTGG
>CAMKJU010000226.1 GCA_946413265.1 uncultured Lentisphaerota bacterium | reverse complement strand
CCGCAAGCCGAAAATGGTAGGGCCCGCTCGCCGAGCGGGCCGGAGGTGGGGCGAGCCGTCCCGGCGAGCCGCACAACTTGCTGTTGTGCGCTTGCTGTCACGGCTCGGCGGGACGCCTCGCCCTACCGCGCCTCGTCTTACCGCACGATGATCATCGTGCCGGCGGGCTTGCTGTTGGAGAGCGCAAGGCGGCCGTTCTTCACCGCGAGCGTGAAGTTCGCGGAATAGTCGCCGCCGGTGACGTCCTTCACCGTAATCGCCGCAGCAGGGAGGTCGGTGGCGCTCAAACCGTCGATTGCGCCGGTGAGGTAGTAGGCCTTGCGTGTGGGCTTGCCGTCGAACGTGACCTTCACGTTCTTCAACCCCGCGAACGTGGCGGGGGTGGCCGCAGCAAAAGTCACAACAGGGAGGTCGGCCGTTTTCGCACCCGCATTCGTCACCTCGAAGCAGTTGCAGTCGCCCGCAAACTCCCACGACCCCGCAAGCTCGCCCGTGCCCTTCAGCGTGCCGTAGATCGGCATGGGCAGCGTACCGCTCGAGGTGAGCGTCGCGCCCGCGCCGAGTTCGAGGTCCTTGTAAATGCCCGAAGGCTCGAGAACGGCGATGTCGCCCAGCGTCGCCGCGAGCTTCAGGTTCGTCTCGTCGAAGCGCTTCTCCGTCTCGCCTGGCGCGATGTAGGTGAGCGTCTTGCCTCCGTTGTAAGTGCGCGGGCCCCATGCGCCGGTGCCGTCGCCCACGCGCGCCTCCCAGCGGTGCCAGCCCGCCGTGAGCGTCACGGTGTTGTTCATCACCTCCGAAGAATTGCCGACCTGGTTCAGGACGACCTCGCCGTCGATCTTCAGCTGGTGGAAGTCGTCGTACGCCATCTTGAATCTCCATTCGCCAGCCTTGTCGTCCTCGACCCTGAACCAGCCCTCGAAGCAATTGAACTTCACCGAGAAGAACTTAAGCGTGTCGGCCGCGGCGTTTTCGCCGGTCTTATGCAGGTACTCGACGGAGTCGATGCACTTGACGTGCGTCCAGTCGTCCATCGTCCTGAACGTTGCGGAGGTCGGCTTCGTGGCGGAATGACTCCACACGCAGGCGTTGACGGCGGGGCGCACCTGCAAGGTCAGGTCGTCGCCAAAGCTCGCGCCCGGCTCGAACTTCGTGTAGTCGCCGCCCGCAGTTGAAGAGGACTCCCCGATGATGAATCCGAGCGTCTTGCCGTCGTTCCACCCGTTCGAGGCGGGAGCGCCGCAGTTGCCGGTGCCGTCGTATGTGGCGACTGTCATCTTGTGCCATCCGGCTGAAAGCGTGACCTGATGCGCCGCCGGCGCGGAGTAGGCATGGTTGAACACCGTCTCGCCGTCGATCTGCACGAACAGGTAGTCGTCATAGGCACCGCAGAACGTCCACGTGCCCGCCTTCTCCTCCGGCACGTAGAACTCGCAGCGCATCGCCTGCGACGGGTAGTTGCCGTAGGGTTTCCCGGACGTGTAGCGTTTGTGCAGGTAGCCCCAGCCGTCGGCGGCGCCGTACGCATAGCTCCAGTCGTTCGTCGCAAGCTTTTCGCGGTTGCTGACCTTCGACGCGATGCTGACGGCGAAGGGATAGAGCGTGTCGGCGTACTTGCCGACCTTCGCCTTCACGCCGTCTGCGAGGGCGAGTCCGCCAGCGAACACGGAGGCGTTGCAGAGGTCGCTCGCCGTCGCGCTCGTGTTCTCAAGCGTCAGCTTGCCGAGCAAAGCGCCCTGCCAAACGGCGCCCGCGCGCGTTCCGCCGATGTAGCCGTTGCCCTTCACCGTGACGGCGCTCGCACCGGAAAGGCCCGTGTTCAGGTTCACGTAGCCGGAGGACGGGAGGTTGAACTCGACCTCTCCGCCGAGAGACTCGTAGCCGAAGAACAGGGGAACGCCCTGCGACGTGCCATAGGTTGCGGTGTTCGTGACCGTGCCGTTCTGGAAGTCGATCTTCGTGCAGCCGGGCAGGGCGGATGCGGAGAGCGCGGCGATTTCCAGATGCCCGCCATCCATGACGAACCACTGCCGCCCGTCGCCCGCGCCGACGCCCGTGCCGTACGGATAGAGTGTGGTGAGGCGGGTTACGGTCAGCGTCTTGAACTTGAACACGCCGCCGTCGTGGAGGTACGTCTCGCCGCGGACGCCGTCGAGCGTGAGGTACGCCGGATAGCCCGTCGCGTCAACCTCGCCGTAGATGTCGATCCTGTGCGTGGCCGGCGAGGCCGGCACGCCCGCCCAGTAGGCGTTCATGAAACGGCTGCGGACAGTCACCTTCGCGCCCGCCTCGACGACCATGTACCCGCGCGCAGGCTTGGATACGACGTTTCCGCACGCGAAGTCGGAGGCGTTGAGATCTGTGCCGCTCTTGAGATAGACCGTGCCGGGATTTGTGGTGTCGCAAACGGGACCGAACTGACCGGACTTGCCGGTCACCTAGATCTTGATGCCCTTGTTGATGGCAGGGCCGTACACATAGACGTTCCGTGCCGATTCGCCAAGGGCGATCGTGCCGGGCACGTCAACCAAGGCCGACGTGCTCTGCGGCTGGATGTAGATCGTGCCGCCGGTGGATCCGCCAAGATTCAGCGTTTCGAATATCGGCGCGGTCGCCTCGGTATAGAGGCCGCAGTTTCCGCCTGTCTGCGTGATGTTCACGACGCTGTTCGAGAAGCCGCTTCCGAGATAGACATTGCCGGCGGACTTCGTGATGTCGAGAGTCCCCGCCGACGGCCCCTTGAAGTAGGTCGTCGCGCTGTTGGAGTGCGTGATCTCCGCGCCGACCGCGTTGACCGCGCCGTTGAAGGTGACGTTCTTGTCGCCCGTGAGCGCGAGCGACGCGCCGGATGCCACGTTGACATCCCCCTTGATCGTGGTTGCGCCGGAGCCGGCGATGAAATTGCCGCCGTTCGCCGTGACGTAGAACGGCACGTTCGTGGAAAATGTACTCGAATAGAGATCCATCGTCCCGCCGTCGAGGGTGATTCCGCCAGGAATGTCAAACTGCGATTCGGCTATCGCCTCCGGACGCAGCCGCGCGCCCTCCGCGACCGTCACGGCACCCACCTTGACGGGCTGCGAAACCACTCCGAAACCGTAAGGATTCGTCGATTTGACAGTGAGGCGCTTGCCCGGGCCGTAGATACCGGGCGTCGCCGTGCCTGCAGTCGCCGTGTGCGCACGCACTTCCATGCGGTGCGTGCCGCCCACCGTCGCGTCGTCGGTAAGTTCGATGCGGCGGAACTGCGAACCGTAGGGATTCAGATCCCCGCGCCCGTCAAGCGCGTCGTTGATGAGCGCGCCGCGTCCGTCGGGGCCATCGCCCGCGATCGCGAACGTCTTGTGGTGGGTGATATCCGCGCGCGGGGACGTGGTGTTGCTGGCCGTCTCGGTATAGTTGATGTTCAGCTGTCCGCCGTCCGACACCGTTACCTTGCCGCCCGTCGAGCCGCTGTCCGTGCCGAGGGCGTTCTGCGAGGCGTTGATGCCAAGTACGACCTTCTGCCCGTTGGTGATGACGATCGTCTGGTCGCCGAAGGAGGGACCGTCGAGCGTGACCGTGCCCGTGCCGCCGAACGTGACCGTATCCGCGCCCGCGATCGTGCCGTCGCCCTTGAACGTGTAGTCGTTCGCGCCCGTCATTGAGACGGGGCCCGCCGCGACTGTGCCGGAAACCGTGATGTCGCCCGTCGCCGCCTCGCCGCCGTCGAAGATCGCGGGGACGTATGCGAGGAACGACCCGGTCGCGCCGCCGTCGTAAAGCCAGTTCGCGCTCGCCGAGTTCCAGCCGAGGTCGGCAGAACTCGCGGGACGCCACGTCTGCGTTGTCGCAGCCGAAGAGCCAGCGACAGTCATCACGAGTTTGCCGTCAACGACGGCGAACGAGGCGGATGCGCCGGCACCGACTGTCGCGGTCGCGTTGAACTGTGAGATGTCCGTGATGCCGCTTCCCGCCTGCATGACGGTGTACGTGCCCGGCGCGAGATTGGAGGCATCCACCGAGACCGCAAGCGGCGAACCTGCAGGAATCGCCACAGCACCCGTAGTCGCAACCATCGCGCCCGTGGAGGAGGGATTGACGACGGAAACCGATGCTTCTTCACCGAAGGTGAGGTTCTTGTCGCCGCCCACATGGTCGTCAACGGCGAGATCGCCGGTGACCGCATAAGTGCCTTCCGTCCCTGCGGCGGACGGATTCGCGCCCATCCACTTCGCGGCGAGGTACGCTTCGATTGCGTTGCGATCGGAATCGGAAAGCACGGTCTGGAACGCGATCAACTCGGAGAGTTCGCGTCCGGCATTACGCTCGGAACTGCCGGAGGTGCGGTCGAGAGTGAGGCGGTTGGACGCACCGTTGGCCGTCGTCACGGTGGAATATACGTGACGGTCTGTCGGGACAAGCGTGTGGCAAGTGTCGGAAACGGCCACACCATCACAGTACCAAGCGCTGTTCTGGTTGTTGCCGCTGTTGTATGAATAGGCGCCGTTCGTACTCTTCGTGCCGTTATTGCCACCACGGTGGAAGTTGTACGACGAAGAGTCGCCGAGCCAGAACGCCTTTACATCCTGACAGATCGACATCGCCCAGAACGCGGTACGGATCGTCGTCATGCGAACCGAGAACGAGAGGTCGATGCCGCTGTTGCACGCACCCATGCAGTACGCGGGGACGCCGTTCGTGACGGAGAGCGTTCCCCAGTTGGCATCGTGGGAGGCGATGGTGTAGGCCGTGGCGTCGCGCTTGTATGCGGAGCGGTCCTTCCACTTCGTGACAAGTCCGAAGGTGTTGTCCTTGAACTCGAAGTTCGCGGCGTCGGAGGC
>CAMKJU010000225.1 GCA_946413265.1 uncultured Lentisphaerota bacterium | reverse complement strand
TTTTGCGTCTCGGGACGCACGACTTGTTGTTGTACGCTTGCTGTCTCTCCCGCTCCACATCCCGCCACCACCTCAATCCTCACGCTGCCTTTCCACGGGTACGCCGTCTTCTGCACAAGCTTCACCTCACCACTGGCGAGACGCAGCGTCGCCTCGCTTTCCACGAACAGGTTCACGCACGCTGCGTTCCCCTTCGTCGCGTAGGCGAAGCGTCCGATCTGCGGAATGAAGCGCACCACGTTCACGGGACAGCAACTGCACCCGAACCACTTCGAACGTTTGTATCGGCCTTTCGACGCCAACGGATTCGGATAGAAGAATTCGTCACCGCCGATGGAGACACCGCTGATGAGTCCGTTGTAGAGCGTGCGCTCCATCACATCGATGTACTTCGCGTCGCCGTGAAGGAGGAACATGCGCTCGTTCCAGAGCGCGTTGCCGATCGCCGCGCACGTCTCGAGATAGGCATCGCTGTTCGGCAGGTCATACTCGTCGCCGAATGCCTCACCCGACGACCCGAGCGCGGGGTTACGGTACTTGACGCGCCGATGTGCGCCGATACCGCCGTTGAGGTGGAGTTTCCTGCCCACGACGTTCTCCCAGAGGTCGTCGATCGCGTTCACATACGCAGAGTTGCCCGTAAGCGCCGCGACGTCGGCCATTCCGGCGTAGAGGTACGCTGCGCGGACGGCGTGTCCGAGCGCCTCCTTCTGCTCCAGCACCGGCAGGTGATCCTGGTACGTCGCGCCCCAGATGGGGCGCAGGTCCTTGCGTCCGCGCATGTCGATGAAGTGCTGCGCGAGCTTGAGGTACTTCGCGTCGCCCGTCGCATGGTAGAGACGGCAGAGTCCGATCTCGATCTCCTCGTGTCCGGGCACTTCGCGACTCTGTCCCTCGCCGAGGCCGAACGTCTTTGCGACGAGGTCGGCGTTCTTGATCGCGACGTCGAGGAGCGTGCGCTTGCCCGTCACCTCGTAGTGCGCGACGGCGGCCTCGTAGAGGTGGCCCACGTTGTAGAGCTCGCAGGCGTCGCGGTTCCGGCTAAACGGCTTCGGGCCCATCATCTTCGCCGTGTGTCCGAGTGTGCGGGCGGTGTAGAGATAGCCGTCCGGCTCCTGCGCGCCGGCGATCTGAGCGATGAGGTTGTCGAGGTAGCGGTCGAGTTCCGCGTCGGGATGCTGCGCGAGCGTGTAGACCGCGCCCTCGATTACCTTGTAGACGTCGGAGTCGTCCCACGGCACGCCCTTGAAGCCGCCCTTCTCGCGCCGCGCGGCCTTCTCGAAGTTCGCGATGCGCCCCGTCTCCTCGCACTTGCGGAAGTCGGTCTTGACGGTCACGAGCCGATTCGTCTCGAAGCGCGGTAGCCAGAACCCGCCCGTCACCTTCACGTCGTTCAGCGCCGCCGGCGCGTACGGATACCCACCCGCGAACGCCGCACCGGAAATCGCCAACACAAATAGAGTTTGAATCGTTTTCATTGTGTTCGTTAGGTTAGAGGTGCCGTGTCGGGCGGGGTGGTCTTCCACGCGCCGCGCGTGAAGTCGGGGATGTCCTGCGCCTGCGAGCGGTTGCGGACGCTTCTCTCGCTGAGTTCGAAGATGGAACTCCAAGTCGCGAAGTCGTAGACGCTCATGTCGAGCGGGAATCCGTTTCGAATGCAGTGCGACCAGCGGAAATCCATCAGGTAGTCCATGCCGCCGTGTCCGCCGACCTTCTTGGCCGTGTCGCCCGTCCTCTTCCACAGCGCGGAACGGTACTTCTCCTTGAACGCGTCAAGCTCCTTGCCATCGAGGAAACTCTTCACGCCGCCGCCGAGCGTCTTCTCGATCGCCACGCGCATGGAGGGCTGCAGGCCGCGCGACTGCGTGGCAATCGTTCCGTTGAATCCGTAGATGGAATAGAACCGGGTGTACGGCATCGGACAGTTGTTGCACTGCCGCAGCTCGATCGTCTTTCCGTTCACCGTCGAAATCGTCGTGGTGTTGAAGTCGTTGGCCTCAAACGAGATCTTCGAGACCGGCGCGTCAGGGCCGAACTTTCTGCGGGCAAACTCCTGCCACGCGAAGCCCTTGGAGCCCACGGACACGAGGTAGTCGAGCCTGTCGCCGCGGTTGATGTTCATCGCGAGCGAAATAGGCGCGAGCGGATGGACACAGTAACACATGCCCGTGTGGTCGATGAGTGCGGCGAGCGACGAGAAAATCTTCTCACGGCTCAGGAACGCCTGCCCCTGCCTGTCGCGCGTCTCGTGCAGATAACAGCTTTCGCCGTGCATCAGCTCGCCGAGGATGCCCGCGTGGGCGGCGTTGATGAGCGTCATCGCGTCCTCGTCGTAGCAGCAGTTGGAGAGCATCATGCAGTGGCAGCGATTCTTTTCCGCCGTCTCGACGACGGCCCACGCCTCATCGATGGAGCGCACGCCCGGCACCTCCACGAACGTGTGGATGGCGCACTTCAGCGAATAGAGCGCAATCTCCGCATGAGATGTCCAGTTGGTGTTGATGTGAACGGCGTCGACGAGCCCCGATTCGCACAGCCGCTTGTAGCCCTCGGGGCCGACGAACGCCTTCGGCTCGCGGAAGCCCGCCTTCTTCACTATGTCCTGCCCCTTCTTCGCACGATCCTCGATTAAGTCACACACGGCCGTGATCTCTAGCCCCGGCACCTTGCAGAGACGGCGTACGGCCCCGCTGCCGCGTCCGCCAATTCCAATCACGCCAACGCGAATCTTCTCCAGCTTCGGCGCGACGAACCCGACGAGCGACGCCTCGCCCGGAGCGGGCGCCGCCTTCGCCGCGCCGCCTATCGCCGCAGTTGTCACAGCCCATGCCGCACGTTCCAGAAACGCACGACGTCCAATATCTGTTGTTGAATCTGCTTTCATGTTTTCCTCCTTACTTGCGTTTCTAAAACTCCAGGAAACCGCCGGTCCAGACGCCGATGGACGGGACATCGACGCGGCAGATGCCGCCCTCGCGGCGAATCGGCAGCGTGGCCGGCTCGCGCCGGATTTCGCGCCACACGGCATGCGTCGCGTTCTCCGGGACGCCGCGCAGGCGGAGCCGGACAGGTCCCTGCTCGTCGAGGCGGAGGCCAAGGAGAGCAACGTTACGCAGCGAACCATCCGCCGCGACGCGCGGCATCACCAACCCGACGAACGGTGATTCCAAAACGGCGGGCGTTCCGCCCGCACGCGCGTCAAGCGCGTCGCGAAGCTTCTGCACTTCGTCGGACGTCACTCGACAGCGGTCGAACGCGATCTCGCCGTTGGAAAGCGTGCCCAGCGTCTTTCCGGGGCCGAACAGCACGGGAACACCGCACTGCGCAAATGCGTAAAGCCTGTTGACCTGCGCATCGCTTGCGAATCCAGCGGGGACTGTCCCCGCGCACGACTTTGCGTAGGCCCGGAACACATGCGCGGCATCCGCCATCGGCTTCAGGCGCGTGCGAAGGTACACCTCCTCGCTCTCCTTGCCGTAGTTGACCACAAGCGCACTCGCCGCGTCAAGCCCGAACACGAGCCCCGTGAATCCCTCCATGATGATGGTCTGCGCGGACTTCGACCCGTAGGTCCTCGGGAAACAGGCGATTTCGCTTGTCCACAGGGAGATTCGCTCGGGACGCTTGAAGTCGCGGCGACACCGCGCGGCGGAGAGGCTCTTCAGAATCTGCTCGTTGGGGTTGACGTCGTAGTATGCGCCCGTCCCGAGACGGTATCCGACAGGCGCGCCGCAGACATCGCGGAACGCATCCACGATTGCGTTGATCGTCCGCGTCGCCATCGTCCCGTGCTGGATCGCGAGCATCGTCTCAGGCGAGACGGCGTGGAACTCCTCGGCGATGGCACGCGCGATGGCGGCGACGGAGCGGATCGCGAACTCCTCGTAGGCGATGCGCAGACGCGCGTTCTTCCTCGCCGCCGCCGCGAGCGTCTCGCGCGTCCACGTGCCGCCGGTCTCGGCGTTGAAGTCCGCAATGCACTTCTTGCACCAGCAGCCGTCAAGCGAACCGCGCGAAGCAGGGTAGTGGTTGTCTATGCGGAGGTCGTCGTCAATCCAGACGCTCGCCGGGTGGTTGGCGGCGTAGATTCGCGCCACCGCGCGCATGTACGCGAGGAAGCGTGGATCGCGCGGACAGCTGCAGTACTTGTCCTCCACGCCCGTGGAACCGGTCCAGCCCGTCCAGTTGCGTCCCGAATAGTCGTATCCATCGCAGAACGGCCCGCCGTGTCCGATCGTGGCCTGTATCTGGAGCCCGGATTTCCACCCGAGCGAGGCGACATCCTTCGACGCCCTGCCGATCCGCGCCGCGTATTCGCGGTGCTTCTCCAGCGTCGGCATACCGAATCCCGTGCCAAACCAGATCTCGTCGCAGAGTTCGGGACATTTCCTGAACATCCCGAACGTCTTCGCCCACGCCTCGTCGCTCTCCGTGTGGCGTCCCTCAATCCGGAACTGCAGCACGGGCCGCTCCGCGCCCTGCGCCACCGCCTGGCCCGTCACGTCGCGAGCAGCCGCGCCAAGCGACACCGCAACCAGCGCAATCAAACCAATATGTCTCTTCATCTTCTATCAAATCGCTCCGCCGCACACTCGACGAGGTGGCGCGTCTTGGAGTCGAACGAGAGCCCAATCAACCAGATGGGGCGTCCGTCGGCGAGATAGGGCTCGGCATACCCCTTCTCGCGTATCTGCGCAAAAGCCCGATCCACCGGCTCGTCAACCTTCAGCTCGAAGATGCAGATCATTGCCGGGTGCTTCGCCACGATGTCGGCACGACCGTTCGACTGCACGTGCTCCATCGTAAAATCGAATCCTTGACTCGCGAGAAGGAACGACAGGCACCGCCCGTA
>CAMKJU010000224.1 GCA_946413265.1 uncultured Lentisphaerota bacterium | reverse complement strand
TGGAGAGCCGCAGCATGAAGGGCGTCAAGCCAGGCGAGATCAAGCGGCTCATGGTGTTCGAGCTGCTCCCCAAGCCCGTGAACTTCTCGGGCGGCATGGAGCCGCTCACGTTCCGCGGGTCGTTCTCGCTTCCGCGTCTGCTTGGCTGGGTGCCGGTGGAGGCGGACGGCAGCGCCTACTTCACGGCGCCTGCCCTGAAGGCGCTCTTTTTCGTGGCCGTTGACGCCAATGGGCGCGCGGTGAAGCGCATGCAGAGCTTCACGCAGGTGATGCCGGGCGAACGGCAGGGATGCGTGGGCTGCCATGAGCGCAAGACGGTGAACACCGTGCGTCGTGTGAAGCCCGTCTCGATGGCGCTCTCGCGCAAGCCGAGCGCGATCGACCCCAAGGGGCGTCTCTTCGACGTGGCCGACTTCCCGCGCGACGTGCAGCCAATCCTCGACCGCGCGTGCGTGAAGTGCCACAATCCGGACGTGCGCAAGGGCGGACTCGATCTCTGCGGCGACCGCGGGCCGATGTATTCCATGGGATATCTCGGGCTGATTCTGTGGGGACAGGTGTTCGACGGCAGGAACCTGACGGACAGCGACTGGCCGCCGTATGCGCGTGGCAGCGGGGGAAGTCCGCTCATGCGCAAGATCGACGGCTCCCACCACGGCGTGAAGGTGAGCGAGCGCGACCGCAGGATGATCATGCAGTGGCTCGACGCCTCGGCCCCGTACGCGGGCACCTACGCGGCGCTCGGCTGCGGTTTCGTCGGCGGCCACAAGTCGCGCCATCCGTACAACTCCACCTGGGGCAGGCCGCCCAATGTGCCTGCGCACCAGACGGTCAAGAGCCGTTGCGCGGCATGCCACACGACGCCGCACACGGTGAACGACGGTACGCCCATACGCTTCCATGGGAAGAACGACCCGCGCAACGGCAGGGCGGCTCGGTACTCGCGGGAACTCATATTCAATCTGACGCGTCCGGAGAAATCGATGTTTCTCATGGCGCCGCTTGCGAAGGAGGCTGGCGGCCTTGGCCTCTGCACGAATGCGCAGGGGAAGGCTGTGTTTGCCACGAAGGAAGATCCCGGCTACGCGAAGCTGCGTGCCGTGGTGGAGGACGCGAAGTCGATGCTCGACGCCGACCCGCGCTTCGACATGCCGAAGTTCTGTCCCAATCCGGAATACATCCGCGAAATGAAGCGCTACGGCATCTTGCCGAAGGACGTTGATCCCGCCCGGCAGCGCATCGACCCCTACGCGACCGACAGGCGCTACTGGGCGCTGGACTGGACGGACCTCAAGTAAGGCACGCCAGGCATTGGTGGCATCAAAAGGCGATCGACACGTAGTACGGGTAATGCGCACGAGGGGTTTGACGATCTCATGATGCGCGGGGACGGCGAAGCGCTTTTGCGCAATGACCATGCCCGCAAATCTCCAGCGGGCCTCTGCGCCCGCCGCCAAGATGGCGGCTCTCCCAGTCAGCTAACTGGGAACGCCGCCTTCCAGGCGGCGGAACTCACCGCACGGACATGAGACGTGAGACGCGAGACGAGTTGGACGTGAGACGCGAGACGAGCCAGCTTTGCCGCTGTTCATGAAATGGCTTGCCCGCAAGGCCTCCCATTGTCCATTGGCAACATTGGAACTGGCAACATTTCCACATTGGCAACATTCTCCACTCCCCATTGGCAACATTGGAACTGGCAACATTTCCACATTGGCAACATTTTAACTACTCGCCAAAAACTTTTCCGCAAAAACTTTTCCGCGCGCGTCCCCTTGCGCCACGCTCTGGGATTTGGTAAACTGTCCTCCGTTCCCTGAAAGGAGGAACCGCCCCGTGGGCTGGCGTAAAGGTCCACCCTAAGGCGGGAAAGTTCCCGCCATTTTTTATGGAGACATGGCAAGCGGAATCGAGATATTCATTGACGAATCGGGAGACTTTGGACAGTTCGACGCCCGATGCCCGTACTACATCGTCACCATGGTGTTCCACGAAACGACCTGTCTGCTCTTCTCGCACATAAGCGAACTGGAATACCGCCTTTCGCTCATCGGACTCGAAGAGCACTGCATCCATTCGAGCCCGGCGGTGCGCGGCGAACACGAGTACCACGGAATAGATCTCGCGACACGGCGAAAGATGATGTCGTGCTTCTCCGCCTTCGTAAGGAAGAGCGGACTTTCCCACAAGTGCTTCTTCGTCGAGAAGAGACCGAGCGACACCGAGAGCGATACGGTTGCAAGGCTTCGCGGCACGATAGAGCCATTCCTCTCCGCGAACGAGGAACGCCTCATGCGTTATTCGCAGATGTCCGTATCATACGACAAAGGACAACGTCCACTCTTGCAGTTGATCACGGAGATATTCGCCGAACGCTTCCACGATGTAAGGATCATAAAGACGCTGCCCGTGTTCTCCCGAATTTTCCAGATGGCGGACTACGTTTGCACAATGAACCGCCTCGCGTTCAAATTGAGACACGACGGTTGCCTGTCGAAATCGGAGACCCGCTTCTTCGGAAACATCGGCAACTTCCGCAAGAAATGGCTCAAGCCCCTCATGGGAACGGAGTGGCGTCAATAAAATCATTCTCAGTTGCGTTGGACGTGAGACGTGAGACGCGCCAGTTTTGCCGCCGTTCATGAAATGGCTTGCCCGCAAGGTCTCCCCATTGGCCATTGGCAACATTGGAACTGGCAACACTTCCACATTGGCAACATTCTCCACTCCCATTGGCCATTGGCAACATTTTCACCACGTCCAAAAGCAGTAAAAACTTTTTACGCCAGAGATTACAAATCCCTGATTTGTCGAGATAGCTAGCGGGCGGATTTAACCCGTCGGCATCGGGGCGGCCGCGCGACAGGCGCGACCGCCCCGAAAACTTTTTTCGGGTTTTTCCGCGTTTCGCCCTTGACTTCCGCCGAAATAGTCGGCATAATTACCGACTATGAAAAAAACGACACGGCTGGCCGGCTACAAGGCGACGGTCTCGCGCGTGCGGAAGCTTCTGCTGCGCGAGAGGGTGGTATCGGGAACGCTCAACGTCCAGACGGTGGGCAACGCCAGGCGCTACACGCTGACGGACAAGGTGGAGGGGAAGACCCGCTGCCTGTACGTCCCCGTGACGATGGAGGCGGAAGTCCGCAGGTACGCGGAGAACTGGAGGGAGCTGAAGTCGCTCATGCTGGAGATGAGCGAGTGGACCCGGAGGCTGCTCGCGGAGAAGATCGCCGCGACGACCGGAAGGGGCGCAGGCGCAAGGAAAGGCGCCGGAAAAGGCGCTGCGGGCGCCGGTCGAAAGGCCGCAGGAAGGCCAGGAAGGCGGAAAAGCCGCAGCGCAGGCTGAAAGGGCGTCCCGGGAGGAGGCCGGGGAAGAACCCCTGCGGGCGGAACGCCGCCGAGAAGTTCTTCTGCTGGACACACCCGATCCTGTCCGGGATAAACGGGCTGTTCTCGCTCGCGCTGAAGGCGCGGGACGAGGCGCGCGCCCTCTACGACAACGCGACGCTCCTCTGGACGGTCGTGCTGGGCCTCCTCTGCCGGCGGACGACGCGCAACAAGATGGACGGCGACCGCAACGACCCGGCGTACGGCCCGAACGTCATGCTGCTGTCGCAGCAGGCCGGCTGGGTCGACGGCGAGGAGAAGACGGCCCCCTGCACGCAGCTGGTGTTCAACTGGCTCAAGAAGGTGAAGATGCGCTACCTCGACATCCTCCTGGCCGAGGTGTTCGGGTCGTTCGTCGAGGCGAAGCTGCTGGAGAGGGCGCTCTTCTGCGGCTGCTTCGTCGTGGTCCTGGACGGAACCAAGGTCGACGAGCGCTGGGGATCCGGGCTTTCCGGCCACAGGCGCAACCGCATGGCGCTCGAGGCGAAGGTGATAACCCCGTGGAAGTGGGCGCTGACCGTCGCGGTCGTCCCGATCAGGCCGTGGAGGAACGACGCCGAGAAGCAGGACTGCGAGCTCAAGGCGCTCGACCTCATGGCGAAGAGGCTCAAGAGGGCCTTCGGGCGCAGGGGCGTGATCCTCATGGGCGACGCGCTCTACGCCTGCCAGAAGGGGATGGACACCTGCAGGAAGAACGGCTGGCACTACGTATTCGTGTTCAAGGAGGGGCGTTCCTCCTCCGTGTTCAAGGAGGCGCAGGCGCTCATGGGCCTCGACCGGGACAAGTGGGGCCCGATGGTAGGCAACTGCCGCGACAAGGGCAGGACCGTGGTCGGGGGCGTCAGGTGGGCGAACGCGGTGCCGTTCGGCGACCACCTCGCCAACGTCGTGGAGTGCAGCCAGCTGGAAGCGTCCGACGACGCGGGGACGTACTACGGGCAGTTCATCACCGACCTCGACGTCAACAACGCAAGGCGCGCGGCGGAGGTCGCCCGCTGGGGGCGGCTCAGGTGGGTCATCGAGAACAGCTTCAAGACCCAGAAGCGCGACGGCGAGGACGGGTTCGGGCTGGAGCACGCGTTCTGCAAGGACGAGCACGCGAGCCGCGCGGCGCACATGCTGATGCAGCTCGCCCACAACCTCTGGCAGGTGTTCGAGTCGGGCATCGTCAGGAACCTCTCCAAGGGCGTGAGCCGCCCGACGCAGAGCCTGTGGGCGAAGAAGCTCTGCGAGGCGCTGCACTACTACGACTTCAGCGAGATGGAGGTCGTCACGGTGTACCTCAACCACGAGTACGAGCGCACCATCCCGGTGGAGTGAATGAACGAGGTTCGCCCGGCCACCTCTGGTAAAACGCCGGGGAGCGCGTGTCCGATGGAACGATCGGTCCGGGGGCGTTTGCCCTTAAAAACAGGCCTGCGCCCATTGCAACACGTCGGGAGGCGTCTCGCCCGCCCGGCGGACGCGCGGAAGCGTGTCTCTTCACCGGTTTTGTAATTTCTG
>CAMKJU010000223.1 GCA_946413265.1 uncultured Lentisphaerota bacterium | reverse complement strand
AGGAGGGCTCTTGCATGAAGTTACTCCACCACTCCCACTCCACCAATGGGGTCAGCCCCCTCTCTCTCATGGGAAAACTGATTTGCATTTGCGCATTGATTGCGGCCGTGCCGGGCGCGGCGGCGGACGACATACAGCGGCGCATCGACGAGGCGTCCGCCCGGGGCGGCGGCGTGGTAAAGGTGCGCGCAGGCGATTACGAGGTGCGCCAGCTGCTCATGCGCAGCAACGTGACGCTCGAGCTTGCGCGCGGCGCAAGAATCGTCGGCTCCACCAACATCGCGCACTATGTCAGCGGGGCGCACGCCGTGGTGGCCGGAATCTGCGTGACGAACGCGGCGATAACGGGCGAGGGCGAGATCGACGGCCGCGGCTGGGCGGCGCCGCGGAGGAACAATTCAAAAGGACGGTGGATGGATGTCTTTTGCTACAGGTCCAGAAACGTGCGGGTGGAGGGCGTGACGCTGAAGGACGCGGCGTTCTGGACGTGCTACTTCAAAGAATGCGACGGGGTGGAGGCGCGCAGGGTCAAGATCAGGTCGCTCGTGAACTTCAACAACGACGGCTTCGACATAGAGTCCAGGAACGTTCTCGTGGAAGACTGCGACGTCGTGTCGCAGGACGACGGAATCTGCTTCAAGAGCGACAATCCCGACTTCGCGGTGGAGAACTGCACGGTGCGCCGCTGCCGCGTTTCCTCGAACTGCAATTTCATCAAGTTCGGCACGTCCAGCCGAGGCGCGTACCGCGACATCGTGGTGGAAGACTGCCATGTCGAATGTACCGCGTCGTTCCCGCTGACGGATTGGCGCGTCGCCGGCGCGCTCTCCACGGCCCGCGTTCCGGGCGTCGAGATGCGCGACACGGGAATATCCGCGATCGCGCTGGAAGTAGTGGACGGCGGCGTGATGGAGAACGTCACGGTTAGGAACATAAAGATAGGCAGGGGCGTGCAGACGCCGGTGTTCGTGCGCATGGGCCGCAGAAGGTCCGCCGCAGGCGGCCGTGCATCCACAATGCGGAACATCCTGATCGAAAACGTGGAAGGCGAGGCCGCAAGCCTCGTGGCGAGCTCGATAACCGGAGTGCCCGGTCTGCGGCCGCGCGACATCACCCTGCGCAACGTGAGGCTGCGGATGCCGGGCGGGGGAACGGCCGGCGAGGTGTGCCGCAAGGTGCCGGAGATGGAAAGGGCGTATCCAGAGAACCGCATGTTCAAGATGCAGATGCTGCCCGCGTACGGATTCTACGTGCGCCATGCGGACGGAGTTCGCTTCGAGAACGTGGAGCTGTCATACGCGGGCGATGAGGAGCGCCCGGCAATCACGCTGGACGACGCCGCAGGAGCGGAGATGGCGGGATGCCGCCTCAAGCCGCCGTCAGGCCCGCACCCGGCGATACTTCGCCGTTCTTGCTCCACCAATGGACCCCCTGGGCCCCCCTCTGCTCCTTCGGCAACATTATATCATTTTACGGCGGTTCACGGGACGAGCCAAAGCCCGAACAGGCCTCCGGCCATGTTGCCGGGCTTGGCGGCCAGTTTCACCTCGACCGTCTTTTTGCCCTTCAGCAACTCTTCGGGAACGGGCATCTCCACGAACCTGAAGCCATGCCGCCCGTAATCCTTGAGCTTCTCGGTGTGGATCGTGACGCCGTCCACCTGCACGTCGAACGCCCTGTTCCCGAACTCGCGCTTGTAGTATTCCGCCACGAGAGTCCGTCCGCCGGGCTTGCCGCCGACGGCAAGCCTGTAGCTGAAAGAGCCGCCTGGAAGCGCGTGACGCCATCTGTAGTCGCCGTACTTTCCGTACAGCCCGGCGCCGGACGCGGTTTTCACTCCGGCGAGGCCATGCGCCTTCTCCGAGCCCTCGTCGCCGATCTTCACGCTGTCCGTCGCACGGCTCGAAAGGCCGGCCTCCTTCGCGGCGGCCTCGGCGAACGCCCGCTCCTCCTCTTCGCTTAGCATCCTGAAGTAAGTGTGGTAATGGCTGAAATGCAGGTCGTAGATCGGCTTCAGGATGATTTCGCTTCCCACCAGACGGAACGCGATCGCCCCGCACGCAGTGCGCTCAAGGCATGATGCCGGGTCTGCGAACGCCCCTGGCGGAACGGTCGGCATAGGCACTCGCCCGTCTCGCTTCCAGCTTGACGTTGGACTGCTCGCCGGCCGGGCGATGTAGTCGCCCGGCTTCATCCCACCGCTTCCGCAGTCGCCCACGAGAAGCGTCGGCCCGTAGTAGAACGCAATGTACTCCTTCGACCCCCTCAGCCTCTCTGCCCGCAAGGACATCGGGAACTCCACTTCGATGCGGTCGCCCGCCTTCCATCTGCGGGCGATTTCGACGCATCCCGCTCCCGCGCGCGTCTGCCGTTCGCCGTTCACGTAGACCGCAAACCCCTCGCCGGCCCACGCCGGGCGACGCACCTTGACGGTGAAGGCCGCGTCCGCGCCGACGGCGTCCACCTTTATGCACGAGGTTTCACCGTAGGGGAACGCCGTGTCCTGCCGCAGTTTCACGCCGCGCTCCCTCCAGTCGAGGGTGGCGGGCGCGAAAAGCTGCACCGTCACGGCGCTATCGTCCGGCGCATGGGTGAACACCATCTGCGCGTATTTGCCCGGCGCCTCGAACCCCGTGCCTGTGCAGCACCACATGGAGTCGAACTCGTCCGAATAGGTGCGCGACGCGCCCGGCTTCACGGGAGTGTAGTAGATCGCGCGGCCCAGCACGGGGTCGTGCGTGGAAAGCAGGTGGTCGAAGAGGACGCGCTCGTAGAAGTCGATCTTGTCCGGCGACGGCTCCGTCTGGAACAGCGCCTCGGTCTGCCGGAGCATGTTCACGGAGTTGCAGGACTCCGGGCCGCCGTCGAGGAAGAGCTTCTCCTTGAACATCGCCTCGGGGAAAAGATGCTCGCCCAGCGTGTTTCCGCCGTTCGCCCACGAATGCAAGCCGGAGAACGCGCGCCATGCGTTTGAAATCGCCTTGTGCAGCCGCTCCTCGCCGGTGACGCGGTAGACGCGCTCGAAGCCAGTGTACTTCGGTATCTCGTTGTTCCCGTGGTGGAAATCGAGATGCGAAAGCCTCCCGTCGGCGAGCGGTGCGAGGGCGCGTTCGTGGCATAGGCGCCTGGCCCAGCGGCGGTACTTCTCGTCGCCCGTCATCAAAAACGCCTCCACGTACGTTTCAGGCATGGACCCGCTCTCGCAGTCGAGGAGCTTTTGCAGCTGCGCGTCGGAAAGCCTGTCCACGACCTTCCCGCCGAACCAGTCGGAAAGGCGCAGGAACACGCGCCTCGCCTTCTCGCTTCCGGTTGCGACATGGACGCGGTAAAGGCCGATGAGCAGTTTGTTCAACGTGTAGACCGGCGCGAAATGGCCGTTCACCATGTATCCGTATTGCGACTTTGGACTGTATACGAGGTCGATCTTGCCGGAGGCGATCTCGTCGAAAAGACCCTGCCGCCCCTTTATCGCGAGCGCGTATCCGTCCCCGTAGGCGTTTTGCACGGCCTCCAGCTCGTCCACTACGTATTCGAGCCTTCGCTTCAGTTCTTCGTCGCCGGTGGCCTCCACCGTCATGGCCGCCCCGGCCATGTAGAAGCCGAGTATCGCGCCCGGCAGGTCGAGCAAGTGCCTCGGCGACTCCCAGCCGCCGTATTGCGCGGCCTTCGGCTTCAGGCCGGCCTCGCTGCGGAAGCGGCTCAACATCCGATCCGGCTCCAGGCGCAGAAGGTACTTGCGGTTCTGCTCCTGCTGCCACTGGAGCGGCCCGCCGGTGAGGCGCACCCGGCTCAACGGGAACAAAGCCTCGGCGGACGGAACGAAGCCCGCCCCGCCGGCCGCGCACGACTGCAGCACTCCGCACGCCGCGACTGCGGCAAACGCCGCCACGGCGTCGCCAAGAATTGCCTTTGATGTTATTTGCATTGCATTCCTCCTTGATGTGATTGACTGCCGCCATTTGCTCTGTTTAGCATAACGCGCAACATTATACCACAATTCCCGACCCTCCCGCGCGCTTAAAAATGCAATGTCACTTGCGGAACTAAACGCAAGTTCGCGGAAGTGAACGCAAGTTTAGTGCTAAACTTTTGCGATTTAATAACAGGCACGGCAGTGCCCGATCCCGGTAGTGGCCGATTCGGGCATGGAGCCTGTCCGGCTGGAAGCGAACAGCAGCTTCTTCCGGGAGTTTTTCATAATACACCCCATCCCGTCCCGCAGGTCGAAATTGCGTTTGTCACTGCGGGCGGGAGGGTTGTCTGCACCTCGGGGTTGTCAAACTCCGAAGGTTGTCAAAGGGGCTCCGCTACCGCTCCGCCTCCGCTTCGCGCAGGGCAACCACGACCAGTGGCATCGCCCTGCGGGGCCCTTGTCTGCGACTCGCCGATGACCGAAGCAGACGGAAGTCTGTCCAGGTCGAAGGTGTCGTATTGAAATCCGGGTCTGCCGAAGTTGACGAGCAGGGCGTGGGGGATGCGGGTGGCGCGGAGATAGTGGATGACCTGCGCCCACTCGATCTTCGTGAGGGTCTTCACGGCCTTCAGCTCGACGATGAACCTGCGCTCAAAGCACGTGAAGTCTGCCCGCCAGACGGTCGGGAGCGGCTGGCCGTCGTAGTAGATACGCACGGCGTCCTCGCGCACGTACGGGATGCCTGACTTCCTGAACTCGATTTCCAGGGCGTCGCCATACGCCGATTCGAGGAAGCCGAATCCAAGCGTGGCATGTACGCGCCGCGCACATCCCATGATTGCATATGCCTCTGGATTCTCTTTCAAGACCACGCCGACATTATACCACGACCCCGGTCTCGGCGCATAGAAGAAACTCCGACGGCCTGAAAAAGGTTGTGCGGTTGCTGCGTGCGCAAGCATCAGGCGGAGCGGTAGCGGAGCCATTTTTGACAACCATCGGAGTT
>CAMKJU010000222.1 GCA_946413265.1 uncultured Lentisphaerota bacterium | reverse complement strand
GTGGACCCGAAATGGCCGCGACCTGCTTTTTCGTTGCTGACATCATTCCTCCTTGTAATTTCTCGGTTTTTTTCATGGTGGTTCTTTCGCCTGACGGCCTCTACCTCTTCACGTAGTTGCGAAACCGCAGCAGCGCCTCGAGGAAGTAGTAGTCGCCGTAGTTCAGTGGCGTGTCGATCTCAGAGTTCATGGGCTTCGCGCCCACGCCGTGCTTGAGCAGCCAATGGCCGTTCTCCGCGTACAAATAGACAAACAGGACCGCCGCCTTGGACGCCGCCCCCATGGCTTAGTCCCTCGGCGCAGGAAGATGCAGGGCCTGCGCAACGCCTGCGGAGAAGGCCTTCCCCATCGACATCATGCCCCAGTCGTTCGGATGGCAGCCGTCAACGGTGCCCTCCAGGTCGCCAGTGTACATCTTGTCCTTAGGAAGATACACAAGATTCGTCCAGCCTTCCGCAATCAGCTTCTCGTAAAGTTTGCGGATGAACTTGTCCTGGCTGTTCTGCGGACGGCAATACACGTCGCAGCGCTCCGCCATCACGATCGGCACGTTCGGACGCTTCGCGCGCAGGTTGCGGATGAACGGCTCGTAGTTCTCGTCGACGTTGCGCCCGCGCCGGTTGTTGACGTCATCCGCCTTCGTCATCCCCATGTTCCAGAGGCAGTCGAGCACGTAGCAGCTCGCGTCGATCGCCGCGAGGTGCTCGCTCATCTCATACTCCATCACGCCCGAACCGGAGAAGCCGAGGTTGACGACGGGTACGTCGAGCGTGCGGCCCACCACGTTCACGAACGCGAGGCCGGGACGCGACGCGCAGCCGCCGTGCGTAATCGACGTGCCGTAGAACACGACGGGCTTCGACGCGCCACGGTGCGGCGGCGCGGACGAAATCTTCGCGTTCGGATCGATGCCGAGGGAGAATGACTTGACGCCGTTGTAGAGCGGAAGGTTCACGAGGCATGGCGTGCCGGGCGTCCAGTCCATCGTAAGCGAACCACCCTTTGCGTTGGAGATGCGGCCCGTCTTCACGTAGCGCCAGATGCCGTCGGGCGTTTGCCGGTACACGTCGATGCCACTCACGCCGGTGGACGGCATGTGGTCCATGGACAGGTGCGGGGTGTAGGGGACCCACTTGAAATGCAGCGTCTTGGAGTCCGTCGTGAAGCGGAACTGCATGCCGGCCGTGTGGTGCTTCATCGACCGCACGCCGCCGTTCACCTTCGCCGTGACGGTGGAGGGGAGGCGGTCGTAGTAGTGGTCCACGTTGTCGAACACGCGCCCCTCGATCGGCAGGAACTTGCCGTCGATCCAGCGCACGCCCTTCTCCGTGACCGATTTTTCCAGCGCCATGCGCGGGTCGTACTTCGCGGCGTCCGCCACTGCGGCCAGCGTGGCCAGGATCGCGGCCGAAGCCGCCAAAAAGCGCTTGCAGTCAAGCATGTCGATTCTCCTTGTTGTTTTTTCCGTCAATTATAACCGTCCGCCGCGCCGAGGTCAAGCGCGCATCACCGTTGGGAGGGATTCCAAACCACGGGGAGGGACGCGCTCCGTCGCGTCCGCCAACCGGGCGTCATCGCACGATGACCATCAGGCCGCGCTTCCGGTAGATGCCGTCGGCGCGGACTTCAAGCTTGACGTCAGAACGGTCGCACAGGACCTTGAGCGTGTCCGCGCCGGCCGGCGCCGTCGTCCACGATACGAGCCTGCTGGGGACGACCGCGCGTCTGCCCACGGCAACCGTCACCGTCGCATTCGCCGCGAACGACAGAGAGCAGTCGGCCGTCAGGCTCTCCACGGGCCACGTCCCTTCGCGTCCCGAAAGGTCGAGCGTCGCGCCGTCCTGCAGCTGAACCCTCGGGAAGTATTGCACCACGGGCGTGAAGCGTCCGTTCACCATGACCACATGGCTGCAGCTATAGACGACGTTCGAGGTGCGCATCGTCAAGTCCCCCATGGCGATGCTATGGCAGTTAACGTGGAAGCGGACCCCTTCTTCGATGTCGAACGCGGCCGTCGGGCACGTAATCGCGCTGTCAGTGTAGAAATTCATCACGCCGTCCCCCGTCGCGACGATGTTCCCGTTCGTCGCGACAGAAGTGAAAATCATCCAGTTGCCGTTGTGGAAGTGGATGTTCAGCGTGTGGCCGCCGAGATCCAGGACTGGAGTCTGGCAGTCGCAGCCGCTGACCACTTCGATCTTGGAGTCCGCCGTGAGGTAGATGCTCGGGTTGAAGAAGTATTTCGCCGGCTGCACGGAAGTAGTCAGCGTGCCGCCGTGCAGATTTATTGTGTGATATCCCCAATAGTAGGTGCCGCCCGAATCGAGCGTTCCGTCTGGTCGCACGTCAAGAGTCAGATTCGACGACCCGAAGAACGAGCTCTGGCTCACCCTGTTAATGTCTCCGGGGATTCCGGCCTTCAGCGTGCCTGCGACGATGTCGGTTCCGCCGGAGTACGTCTGCGGATACTTCGTCGCAACGAGCATCCCCGCGCCTTCCTTGAAAAGGCGCAGGTTGCCAGAGAACGCGCAATCGGCGTTCTCGTTCGTGACTCCCGCCGGAACCACGATGCGCAGCGCCGCGGGGTCGCCGGAGGCGGAGGAGGTGATCGTCCCCCCGGCGGGAGCGCCCGCAAGCGTCAGGGCGTTTCCGGCAAGGTCGATCGTGCCGTCAAGGGCGAAGCCTCCGCCGAAACCGCGCCAGTCGCAGGCGTCCGCAAGCGTGCAGTCGAGAAGCGTCGCGTTGCGCCAGAGCCTGTCCGACGCCGCGTCGAAGTCAAACGACACGTTGCCGCCGATGGTGACGTCCGTCACGTCCGCGACGGGAAGCGTCGTGCCGGGAAGCGCCGCGCCGAGGAAGTTCGTGCAGGCCCAGTTCGCGGGATTGTCGAGCGCGCCGCTCGTGCCGCCGATCCACGCCGCCTTCACGGGAATCTGGCCGTCGCACGTCATCGCCTCCGACAGCGGAACGCAGATGTACGCCTCGTCGCCAATCTCTTCGCCCGCCACAAGCGCACCGCCGCCGTCCATGGGGGTGACGAGGCTCGCGCTCACACGGTCGAGGAAGCCCACCGTGCCGTCCGACCTCTTGACGGGGACGTAGTCGAGCAGCAGATTTCCGTCGAGCCCCTTCAGCTTCAGATAATACCACCAACCATAACAGCTGAGCCCTGTTGCAGCGTCCGTCGGAAGACGTCCGAGGAATGTGGTTCGCCTGCTCAAACCGAGCGGAGACGTGCGCCAGGAAGCCCTGTTGCCTTCTGCCGGCTTGACGGCAGCGCCGCCGTTAAACGTGACGGTGTTGTTCTCCATTTTCATCACGTTGCACGCGTCTGCGGTGAAATCGAAGAATCTGTACGTGTATTTGCCGTTGATATATTGCCCGATCATGAAGTGTGTCGTATTGCCGCCAAGGCGGAGGCAATATCCGCACTCGTCGGCGCCATTAGCGTATGCAGTACCGATAAACACACTCCACATGCTGCTGTACCCCGTGCTGCAATAGCCCAGTTCCAATCCGCCGCAGAGCGTGTCGGCAATGCCGGTGTCGATCGCGTCGTCGTCGGAATCCTGCTGTACGCGCTCGAGGAGCGTGTAGCGGTCTGCAATGAACACGCGGAAGATGCGTCCGGCATCTAGGCCCTGCGCGGCGAGATCGACGGTATACGTGCCGCCGACGGCGGGGATTGATGAGCAGACTTCAAGTTTTCCTGTCCAGTCCGCGATGTCGTCGCCCTTGTCGGAAGTGTCGTGCGCGAGATAGAGCTTCGAGCCTGTACCGTATCCGGCGCGTACCTCGATGTCGAGCGTCGCGCCGTTCGACATGTCGAGCGTCGTCACCGCCGGAACGCGCGCAAGGCGCGGGAACGAGCAAACGCCGCTTACGGCAGTTGCCGCAACCACGAACGCGTCGTTCGTCACCGCGCCGCCGGTGAACGCGCCGCCGTCGCTCGGCGTCACGAACTTCACCGCAGCCCTGTCGTAGAAGCCGGCCACTCCGTCCGACTTCCTCTTCGCCGGCACGTAGTCGAGGAGCGCGGCGTTGTCGCTGCCGTAGAGTCTGAGATAGTACCATCTCGACTGATGCTTCATTGTCGGCTCTTGTTCCGGGAAACGGCCCATGCACATGTTCATCCCTGTCGTGCCGAGCGGCACCTCCCATCTCTTCGCCCCGGCAGTTGCGCCATATGCACTCCCGTTAAGGTAGAACATCTTGTTCGCGAATGCGTATGTATTCATAGACGACGAGTTCACCGTAAAACTATTGGAGTACGTGTACTGGTTGCTGACTCGCTGCATGAAAAATCCGCCGCCTGCCGTTCCGTTGTGCATAATGGCGAATCCGGCCGAAGCGTTTGGTTGCCGAGTGCCGATGATTGCAGGATAATCCGTTCCGCTCCACGGTTTCGAGTACTGGCCAAATTCGATTGCGTGGCAGATGTTGTCGGGGATTCCCGTGTCATGGCCGGAATCGGGATCGTTCTGCTCGACATAGTCGAGAAGTTCGATGTCGGTGTTGCTGGCAAACAGGCGGAAGCTTGCGTCGGCGGAGACGCCGAGGTCGGCAAGCGCCACGGTGTAAGTCGCACCAGCGGCGGGGACGGACTCGCTGAGCGTCCGCGCGCTCGACCAGGCGGAGCGCGTGGCGGCATCGCCGCGGATGTACATGCTCGCCGCGGCGACGGCGTTGTCGTAGGCGAGTTCGAGTTTCATGCTCGCGAGACATCCCGCCGGAACCGTTACTACGAGCGATCGAGCATCGTCGCTGATTCCGATCGTCGGCGTCTGGAGGGCGTTGGCCGCCCACGACGCCGAAAACACTGTTACCATGCACAACGTTGCCGCCGCCATCAGTTTTCTCGTGCCCATTTTGCTCTCCGTTCGTTGCCTTCCAAGAGTATGTTCCCGGGCGCATCAGATCATCGCCGTATCGGGAGGGGTGGTCTTCCACGCGCCGCGCGTGAA
>CAMKJU010000221.1 GCA_946413265.1 uncultured Lentisphaerota bacterium | reverse complement strand
ATCACGTCGCACTGCTCAGCCGGGCGGTCGTCGAGGAGAGGCTGGTCCTTCGAGAAATGCGTGCCCACGCCGGGGAGGTCGCGCTCGAAGAGCTGGATGTCCTCCTTCGGACGCGGTGCGCGGTGGTGGTTGTTCGCCACGAGCGCGTGGCGCGAGTGGATGAGGTCGAAGATGTCGTCAAACTCCCAGTCGAACGTGCCGCCGCGGTCTTTGTCGCGGTGGTCCCACTCGCCGTCGAACCAGATGTTGATGGGGTGGTAGTTGTCGAGCAGTTCCGCAATCTGCCCCATCATGTAGCGTTTGTAGGAGGCATAGTCTGGGCGCTGTTCGCCACGCTCCTTCGTGGTCTTTAGCCACGCTCCGCCCGGCGTGTAGTCGCGACGGTGCCAGTCGAGAAGCGAATAGTAGAGCGATAGTTCGATGCCCTCCGCCTTACACGCCTCGGCCAACTCGCCGATGATGTCGCGCTTGAACGGCGTGGCTTTGATGTTGTAGTCGTCCACCTTGGAAGGCCACAGGGCGAAGCCGTCGTGGTGGCGCGTCGTTATCGTGATGTACTTCGCGCCGGAGCGGCGGACGATCCGCGCCCATTCGCGCGCGTCGTACTTCGACGGGTAGAACCCATGCACCATGCGCTCGTAGGCATCGCGGTCAAAGCGGCCCTGGTGCAGGTACCACTCGCCCTGCGCGTAGTTTGCGTAGAGCCCCCACACGATGAACACGCCGTAGCGGTACGCGGCGAACCGCTCCCGCGCCTCGAGGTTCCACGCTTCGGGCTTGTACTCCGCCGTCGCGCTGAACGGCGCGGACGCCGCGAGCGCGACAGCGGCAATGGAAGTGAAAATGCATTTGCCAATCTTGTTTTTCATTTGAACACCCTAACCGAAAGGTTTTGAGTAGTATATCATATTACTTTACTTGATGATGATTACTTGATGATGAGCATGAAGCCGCTGGCCGTGCGCTTGATCGTCACGCCGGGAACCGTCTTGACGAAGACGTTGGTGTACGTTTCGGGAATGACCATGTTCTCCGTCAGCCCGGTCGGGTCGATTGCGATCGGCGTGGTGGATGGAAAGGCTTCAAGAATTGCGTTCAATTGCGTCTGCGTCGTCGCCGAGAACATGAGCGAATTGAACTTCAAGTTTGCCGCGTCCACCAGCGCTTTTGTGATGTTCCCGCTCGTGAACGTTATGGCAACGGGTACGGTTATCTTCGTATCGTAGCCGAAAACGTCTTTGAACTTCGGCGCGTATGTCAACGCCTGGAAAAGCTGGCCTTCGGTCGTCGCTTCGATCTTCACGATGCCTGCGTCCTCGTCCAGTTCCATTTTGAAGCCATAATAGACAACGGATGCGTTCGCGCTGCTCAACGTGAAGCCGTCCCATTTGCCGTTGTCGGGCAAAAGCACCTCTCCTTGCACGTCTCTTCCAAAGTTCTGCCACTGTGAGGTCAAAGTGCCGCTTGGCGTGGTATTCGGCCCCATGACAACCAGTTTGTTCGCGAAATTGTACCGAAACATGTTGTTTACCACTACTGTGGCATAGGTCTGGTCGCCGGATGTCGCATACGATCTGCCGGCGATCCATGCACCCTCCAGTAAATTGCATTCATTGAACTGCACTCCGCCTATGTACGTCACCGATGACGGAACAAGAATAGGACCGGATATTCTCGTCTGGCAGAAAACACGCTGGGGAAGTGTCGATACGGTTTTGTTTAGTTTAGGCGAACCGGCCATGAATGTCGCTTCAAATGCCCTTTCTCCGAAACTCGTCACTTCCGAGATATCGGGAAACGGCGAATCCCGCAGACTCCCGCTGGCACAACGTAGTCCGCCGACTTCAATCGATGTGACACCTCCTATGGAAGCTATCTTTGAAAGACGAGGGGCGTCGCTTCCCGTATTTCCGGTTGAAGTCGCGAAAGCGTATGCGCCTATGCCGGTGACTGCTGTAGGGATCGTAAGCACTCCCGTCATCGTCGAAAGACCGCGGAAAGCGCTGTGGCCTATTGCCGTCACGATCCACTGGACGTTGTCGCCGTCGGTGAACGTCCAGGGGATCGTCGCGGCATCTACCGCCGTTCCTGATGCGACAGCGTTCGGGCTTGAGGCGTTCACACCCGTGCCGAGCGACAAAGTGTGCTTCTCTGCGTCAAGGACGGTGAACGTCCATTCGACGTTGTTGGCGTCGGTGTATGTCATCGTGTCGGCATTCGCCGCCATTGCGCTTGTGGCGACAGCCGCGACTGCAATCAGATTTCTCATGCTCATTGTCTGCTTTCCTTTCAGGTTTGCTGAATCGTGGAAGCGGGAATCACTGCGCCGCCTCCGGCGCGGGCGCGGGTTCCGGCTCTTCCTTCTTCTTGCCCTTGGACTGCGACGCGACGAGTTTGTACTCCTCCACGAGCGCGGCGACTTTGGTGATTGCCGCTGCCGCCGCCGCGTTTTCGGGGTTGATCTCATAGACGGCGTTTACGCGCCTCGCCGCCTGCACGAGCAGCGTGGCAACCGCCTTGCGCAGTTCCGGCGTAGTCCCGCTCGCCTTCTCCTCTGCGCGGGAACTGCGTTCGTCGCTCCGCGATTCCATCGCCGCGCGGGCAGCGTTGTTCGCCTCGAAGAGCGCGGCGGCGATCCTGTCCAGTCCGAGCGCGGCAAGCGCGGCGTTGTTCGCCTCGGTCGAAAGCGCCGCCTGAAAGCCCTGGAGTTCCGTCGTCTCCTTGCGCATTTCATGCCGCCACACTCCCTTGTAGGCGTCCATCTCGCTGCGAAGCGTCTCGACGTGTGGCGCGAGCGGATGGTTGGGCGAGAGTCCGCCAAGGAACTCCCAGGCGTGGTAGAGAGCCTTGAAGAGCGCGTCGCGGTCGTTGTCCGCGCGCACGACGCCGGAAGTCTCGTCGTATGCCGACTGGCGGTTCACGGCCAGTTTCAGCGCATCGACTGACTCCGTGAGCTTCATGCCAATCGCCGTAAGCGAGATGGCGTCAAGCCCCTCGGCGACATACGCCGCGAGAGACCTCTCCGCGTAGTCCAAGAACGCCCCGTTCGTGAGGGTCGAGCCGACCCATTCGGGAATTGTCAGTTTTGTACCCATCTTTTACTCCTTTTTCTTTCTGTGTTGCCAAAATACCGTTCGATTTGCCCCATGCACACTGCATGGAGCCAAAATACCGTTCGATTCGCTCCCTGCACGCTGCATGGAGCCAAAATACCGTTCGATTTGCTCCCTGCACGCTGCATGGAGCCAAACGACCGTTCGATTGGTTCCCTGCGCCCTGCTTGGAGCCAAACGACTGTTCGATTTGTCCCCTGCACGCTGCATGGGGCCAAACGACTGTTCGATTCGCTCCCCCGACTGTCGGCGAGGCAAATCGAAAGGCCGCGACGGTATCTGCGCGTTCCCGTCATTCGCCCCTCCTTCCCGACGTGTACGAGCCTTCAAGCGAAGTGAACTCCGTCTGGCCTTCGATTACAATGCTTTTCAGCATGTATGCGCCGGGAACGGCAATCTGGAACGTCTGTTTGCCGGCTGCCGACTGGAGAGCTCTCCATTTCCCCGCAGCGTCCTTCACCGAGACGGAATAACTGCCCGCCGCGTAGTCGAGGACGAACAAAACGCTGTATTCCGCGCCGGGGACGGGCGCAATGCCCATGGCGGAAACGTCCAGCCATGTGGGAGGGCGCGTGTCCTCACGCGCCGACGATGCGGCGGTCGAGGACGACCGCCCTCCCCTCGTCCATACCTGAAACGACCCGTTCGGGCCGATCTGCAATCCGCACTGCGCCGACTTGTCGTGCGTAGCGGCTACCTCGACCTGCGGGAACGTGGCCGTGAACTTCAGCGTCACGTAGCTTCCGGCGGACGGCGCAGCGGGCGTGAATACGTTGTCGCAGATTGCAGCGGAATGCGTGACGGAATCGTAGGCGACGCTCTCGGACCACGAACCCGTCCGGCCAGTCGTGGCGGCACGTTCGTCAATCCAGCCGACGCCAGCCGCGCACGTGAAAACAGATGCTGCGAATGATACCGATAGAATGCTCTTAAACGCACCGAAAACGCCGCCTGCGCGGCTTTCAGCGGCTATATGCGGGGGGGGGGGGGAGTCTAAGCAAACGCTCCACGCACGTTTTTTGCGCGTTCTCGCCGCTTCGGTTGCGGATGTCGTGGAGGTTTGATGTCATGGCAAATTTAGCAAGTTGAGATTGGTCTTAGAGCCGGGCGATTTCGTCGTCGGCGAGGCCGGTGAGTTCGGCGATGTCATCGATTGGAAGTTTCTTGGCTATCATCCGACGAGCGCATACAACCGCCCCCTGACGCTCGCCAGCGTCAAAGACTCGTCTGAATTCATCATCGATTCTGTCAGCGATGGTATCGCCAAACAATTTACTTAACGAATGATGCTCAAGCATAATTGCATCACGATAATAGTCAATCGTATTGTCACAACGGTCGCTATCTGCCCTGACCATTGGCTTGTGTTCAAACATTTCGACATACTTCTTGATCATGATGATGCTATCAGCCAAATCAGTGATTCGGCTGGCCATGTAAGCGTCCTTCTCCTCTTCCGTCATCTTTACTTCGCGCAATCCCATAAAGCCTCTACTTCCTCAGGTTTCAGGCCTGTCACATTTGCAATCTGCTCGACAGGCATTCCTATTTTCTTAAGGCCACACACTGTTTGCCGTAGTTTTTCCGTTGCCGCGTTGCGTTCCGCCGTCGCTGCGTCGGCGCGGGCATTTGCCGCGTCGGCGCGAGCCTTTGCCGCATCGGCGCGGGCATTTGCCGCGTCGGCGCGGGCATTTGCCGCGTCGCGTTCCGCAATGGCCTTATCCATGTAGGCTTTTTTCGTGGTCTCGATGCTGACGCGATCCCAGAAACCTTCGTAGGCGGCGCGTTCCACGTCGTTGAGCCCGGACTCCCTCACGATCTCCAGCGCCTGCCCCGTCTGCGGATTGTCGAGAAGGTC
>CAMKJU010000220.1 GCA_946413265.1 uncultured Lentisphaerota bacterium | reverse complement strand
CGCGGAGGCGCGGGCTGCGCTCTCGGTGGATTCTCCCTGCGGGATGACGTACGCGCTCCTCGCGGGAATCCAGTACAGCTTTGGCGACTGACCATGAAGAACCTCGAACGTTACGTCTTCGGAGCATTCCTCTCCTCTTTCTTCCTCGCATTCCTCGTGTTGTCGTTCGTGCTCACGATCGGCCTTCTGGTGCAGATCGTAAGCTACATCCTGCAGGGCGTGCCGTTCGACCTCGTGGGGCAATTCGCGCTCGTGAGCTTTCCGGAGACGATGCAGTGGACCGTCCCGCTTGCACTGCTTGTCTCGTCCATTCTCGTGTTCTCGCGCCTCTCTGCGGACAGCGAGATCGCCGCCATGCGCGCCTGCGGTGTGAACCTTCTCACCATCATGCGCTGGCCGCTTGCGTTCGCACTGCTCTGCACGTTCGTGTGCCTGTTCGTCAACAACGAGATCGTGCCGCGCGGACACGAGGTGCGCCGCAACCTGAAGACGCGTCTCGCGGGCGGCGCGGGGTTGGAACTGCTTGTACCCGGCCGCACGATCAACGACTTCCCGAAGGTGCAGCTCTACTTCCGCGAGCGCGACAAGGAGGGCAACAGCCTCCTCGACCTGGAGATCGTGGACCGCCGCGATCCAAAGTGCACACGCACCTACAAGGCCGACAAGGCGTTCGTGCGGAAGGAAGGCCGTGACATCGTGCTGGACGTGAGGAACCTCACCGTGGACCCCGTGGACGCGGCGCATCCCCAGGCGCTGCAGGCCGAGACGTTCCGCTGGCGCGTGGACGACGTGCTGAAGGACGGCGAGTACAAACGCAAGGAAAAGGATTTCCGCTTCTTCGAGATATTAAATGAGATCGACTCGCGCAAGCTCGAGGTTGCCCAAGCCTCAACCGAGAAGGTAAAGGGGAAGAAACATTCCCCCCGCGTGGCCGCCAAGCGTGCGCTCAGCGACATCCGCACGGAGTTCATGAAGCGGTGGGTGTTCGCGTTTGCGTCGATATGCTTCGTGTTGGTGGGCGTGCCGCTCGGCATCCGCGCCCAGCGGAAGGAATCTTCGGTGGGCATGGGCATCGCACTAGTAACTGCGCTCGTCTACTATCTCGTCATGATACTCATGACGAGCCTATCGAAGAACTACCAAGTACACCCCGAAGTGCTGATCTGGCTGCCGGTTGGACTCTGCGTTCTGCTCTCCTGCTGGCTGATTCCCAAGAATCTCTGAATTATGGTACAATAATCACCTATGGAAAAAACTGCAATTGATGTCGCCTACGTGGCGGAGCTGGCGCGTCTGGAGCTGACCGACGAAGAGAAGGCCGTGTTCCAGCCCCAGCTGGAGAATATCGTCAAATACGTCGAGAAGATCTCGTCGGTGGATGTGGACGGCGTGCCGCCCACGCTGCACGGCCACGCTGTCGTAAACGCGCTCCGCGAGGACGTGGTGCGTCCGTCGATGGACCGCGAGGAGGCGCTCGCGAACGCGCCCGGTCGTACCGGCGACGAGTTCCTGCTGCCGAAGATCGTGGAGGGCGCTGAATCATGAGCGAGCTTTACAAGTTGGGAATAGAAGAGGCGGCGAAGGGTCTCGCGAAGGGCGATTTTTCGTCCGTGGAGCTGACGCAGGCCATCATTGACCGCGTGCATGATCACGACGGCGAGATTGGCGCGTATCTAACGTTTGACGAAGAGGGCGCGCTGGCAGCGGCGAAGACGGCGGATGAGATCAGAAGCGGCAAGAGTGCCGCTTCCCCGAGCCAGGCACTTCTGGGCATTCCGGTGGCCATCAAGGATCTCATCAACGTGCGCGGGCAGCCCTGCACGTGCGGCTCGAAGATCCTGAAGGGGTATGTGAGCCCATACGACGCGACGGTGATCAAGAACCTGAAGGCGGCGGGCGCGGTGTGCGCTGGCCGCGTGAACATGGACGAGTTCGCGATGGGGTCCTCCACCGAAAACTCCGCCCTCGGACGCACGGTGAACCCCTACGATACGTCGCGCGTGCCCGGCGGCAGTTCCGGCGGCAGCGCTGCGGCAGTCGGCGGCAACCTCGCGATCACCGCCCTTGGCACGGACACGGGCGGCTCCATCCGCCAGCCCGCGAGCTTCTGCAACTGCGTGGGCCTCAAGCCGAGCTACGGACGCGTCTCGCGCTTCGGCGTGACCGCGTTCGCGAGTTCGCTCGACCAGGTTGGTCCCATGACGAAGAACGTCACGGACGCCGCGCTCCTTCTCCAGGCACTCGCTGGCCACGACGAGATGGACGGCACCACGCCCGACATCCCCGTGCCCGACTACGCAAAGGCGCTTGAGGGCGCGACGCTGAAGGGCGTGAAGCTCGGCCTCCCGAAGGAGTACTTCATCGACGGACTCGACCCCGAGGTGAAGGCGATCACGGACGCCGCCGTGAAGACGTGCGCCGATGCGGGCGCGGAGATCGTGGACGTGAGCCTGCCGCACACCGAATATGCGATGGCCGTCTACTACATCGTGGCACCCGCCGAGGCGAGCGCGAACCTCGCGCGCTTCGACGGCGTGCGCTACGGCCACCGCTCCGACAAGAGCGACAACGTGTTCAACCTCTACGCGCGCAGCCGCGCCGAGGGTTTCGGTCCCGAGGTGAAGCGCCGCATCATCATGGGCACATACGTGCTCTCAAGCGGCTACTACGACGCCTACTACGGCCGAGCCCTCAAGGTGCGCACGCTCATCCGCCGCGACTTCGAGGAGGTGTTCAAGAAGGTCGACGCGCTCATCGCACCTGTCGCGCCCACGGCCGCGTTCAAGATCGGCGAGGTGCTGGATCCGCTCAAGATGTACCTAAACGACCTCTTCACGATCCCCGGTTCGCTCGCAGGTAACTGCTCCGTCTCCATCCCCGCCGGCTTCACCGCCTCCGCAAACCTGCCCGTGGGCGTGCAGTTTATTGCGGATGCTTTCTGCGAGGACAAGCTCCTGCGCATCGGCAAGGCGTTCGAGGACATCGTTCCTCCCGTGCGCGGCTGAAGTAAGTAAATGAACAAGCCTGAAATACTGGCCCCAGCGGGGGACATGACTTGTCTGCAGGCCGCGCTCGACGCGGGGGCAGACGCCGTGTACCTCGGGCTCGAAGCGTTCAACATGCGCGCCCGGGCGTCCGCAAACCTCACGCGCGACGAACTGCCCGAGGCTTCGAGAAGGTGTCGGGAGCGCGGCGTGAAGCTCTACCTCGTCGTCAACACAATCGTGTTTGAGGACGAGCTTGCGGCGGTGGAGGAGATGATTGCCTTCGCGAAGCCATACGCCGACGCGTTCATTGTCTCGGACTGGGGCGTGATTGCGCTTTGCAAGAAACACGGCGCGGCGTTCCATGTCTCCACGCAGATGAGTTGCTCCAATTCGTCAGCAGCGGCTTTCCTCAAGTCGCAGGGCGCATCGCGCGTGGTGCTCGCCCGCGAATGCACGCTCGCCGAGGCGGCGCGGATAGCCGCCACGGCCGGCATAGAGATCGAGGCGTTCGTACACGGCGCGCAGTGCGTGGCGGAGAGCGGGCGGTGCCTTCTCTCGCACGACGCCTACGGCTGCAGCGCGAACCGTGGCGAATGCCACCAGCCGTGTCGACGTCGGTTCCTAATCAAGGCAATCGACCGCTATACGGACAAGGACGGTAACCCGATCCACGACGCCGATGCGGAATTCACGGTGGAGCCGCATACGGTTCTCTCCGCCAAGGACCTCTGCTCGCTGCCGTTCGTGGATAAGCTGATGGCGGCTGGAATCGCAAGTTTCAAGATAGAAGGGCGCGCACGCAACGCCAACTACGTGAAGACAGTTACCGAGGCGTACCGTGCGGCGGTGGACGCCGTGGCGGACGGCACGTTCACGCCGGAGCTTGCGGCACGGTTAGTGGAGAAGACGAAGACCGTGTTCCACCGCGAGTTCTCAACGGGACTCTACTTCGGGCGTCCGGGTGTGGATCAGTTTACGGACGCGGAGGATTCTGCGGCGAAGACGGTTAAGCGCCATGTGGGCGTTGTGATGGACTACTTCCTCAAGGCGCAGATCGCGCAGGTGAAGATACAGGACCACGCCGTCCGCGTAGGCGATACGCTGCAGGTACACGGTCCGACGACAGGCGTGCAGGAGTTCACGGTCGCATCGCTCCGCCGCGACGACGAGGTGCCTGATGTCGCTGAGAAGGGCACGTGGATCACGTTCCCCGCGCCTCGCTGCCGCGTGGGAGACAAGGTATTCTTCGTCGAAAGCGTCACGCCCGCAAAACCATCCATCGGGAAAGAAAGTAAATGAAGATTACAGCCGGAATCAGGTCGTACGCGCTAGCCTTCGTCGCTCTCGCCGTATGCGTAGCGCAAGGACAGTCGTATCAGCGACCATCGCCGCTTGAAGAGTTTCGGGCGCGCATGATGGAGCTTCGTAACGGACTGCGCGTCGCACGCGGGCAATTCACAAAGAAGAAAGTCCCCAATCCGAAGACGCGATTTGAGGAGGTCAAGGACAAGCTTGTGGTGATCGTGTGCGGCGATAAGGCCGGTTCCGGTTTCATCGTGCGCGACGGAGGGCGTCCATACCTCTTCACCAACGCGCACGTAGTCAAGTCTGGAGCAGTTATGGCGTACCGGCTCGACGGCACGCGCCTCGCGTTGGGTCCGCGCGATGACGCCATCGGGCGCGACATGGTGCGCTTCGCGCTGGATGGTGCGATGCCGGCCTTTGACCTGGCAGGGGGAGTGCCGGACATCGGAGACCCGGTGGTGGTGCTTGGAAACAGTGACGGACGCGGCGTGGTGACGGAGATTCGCGGGAAGGTCATCGGCGTGGGACCGCGTGAAATCGAAGTCGACGCGGCGTTTGTCGTCGGCAACAGCGGAAGTCCGGTGCTGGACCGCAACGGGCGCGTGATCGGAATCGCCACGTACCTCCGCGACTGCCGCAATGACGATGACTGGTCGAAGGCCAATACGCGCTTCAACGGCATCCGCCGCTTCGCGCTGCGTCTGCTAGGCACGCGCTGGTCGCGCAAGTAAA
>CAMKJU010000219.1 GCA_946413265.1 uncultured Lentisphaerota bacterium | reverse complement strand
CGGACTCGGTGGAGCTCGACCCCAACCTCGAAAACGCGCTTCTCCAGAAAATGGACGCGCTCGCGCTCGGCGGTGCGCCGTCGTTCGAGGGTGCGGAGTGGATTTGGCACAAGGCGGCGCAGAACAAGGACGGCGCGAAGGTGGCGTTCCGCGCCGAGCTTGACCTGCCGCAGGGCGAAATCGACACGTCGGCGCTGATTTTCTCCTGCGACGACTCCGCCGTCTTCTCCGTGAACGGCAAGGAAGTGGGCTGGCAGAACAACGGCAAACTGTGGTACACGCCCACGGCCGTGATCGGCCCGTCGCGTACGAACCTCGTGCCCGGGAAGAACGTCATCGAGGTGGCCGCCGAGAACAACCACGGCTGCGCCGCCTTCCTCGCGATGATCGAAGTGACGTACACCGACGGGCGTATCGTGCGCTTCCCCACGAACGCGCGCGGATGGAAAGCGTCCGTCGACGGCAAGACGTTTGGACAGCCTCAGGTGGTCTGCCCCTACGGCTCCACTCCGTATGGAAAATTCAACACGGAAAGGAAGTAGAACATGAGGCGCGGATGCATGCCTGGAGCGAAGATCGCTTCGCTGCTTGTCTCGGTTGCCGTTTTCTCCTGTGCATCGAGTGCGGCCGTGTCGGAGAAATCTGCGCCGGCTTTTCGGATTGAGGCCGAGAAGGGCGAGATGCTGCCGGACGCCCGGGGCGTGAAGGCCGGTCCGTACGACAAGATACTGGGCACGTCCGGCGGCTCGATCCTCGCCTTCTTCAGCGGCGGGCGGGGCGTCAGGTACGGCAAGACGCCCGTCGCCGCGAAATGGGTGGCCGTGGCCTTTTCCACGGACAACGGCGGCAAGGACGCAAAGCTGCAGTTCTTCGACGGCGCGAAGCACCTTGGCGACGTCATGTTCCCCGACACCGGCGACTTCCACCAGATCCGTGACGTGGAGACCGTGCGCATCGCCATCCCGAAGGGCGCGGACCTGCGCATCGTCGCGCCGGGCCTGCCGGTGAACATCGACTACATTGACCTCTACGACACGGACGAGAAGCCGTCCGTCCCCGGCCTGCGTCCGTCCGCGCCGTCCGTCGCGGAGCTGCGCGAGAAGCTGTTCTCCGGCGAATACGGCAAATTCGACGAGGTCGTGTTCGCCACGCGCACGCACCGGCGCGAGCACTGGTACGCCAACTTCGGCTACTACTGCTACGGCTCCAGCCACGCGATCCTCAACCGGCAGGGGCGGCTCGTCGCGTACAACGTGCGCACCCGGTCGTTCCGCACGATCCTCGAGGACATCGCGGGCGCGGTGCGCGACCCGTGCGTCCACTACGACGGGCGCACCATCCTCTTCTCCTACCGTCCCGGCAACGAGCAGCGCTACCACCTCTTCACGATCAACGCGGACGGCACGGGCCTGAAGCAGCTCACGTTCGGCGAATACGACGACATCGAGCCCGCCTGGCTCCCAGACGGCGACATCATCTTCGTCTCGGGCCGCGCGCGCCGCTGGGTGAACTGCTGGCTCACGCAGGTGGCCACCATCTACCGCATGAAGCCCGACGGCTCCGGCATCCGGATGCTCTCCGCCAACATCGAGCACGACAACACGCCCTGGCCGCTTCACGACGGGCGCATCGCCTACATGCGCTGGGAGTACGTGGACCGCCGGCAGGTGACGTTCCACCACCTCTGGACGATGAACCCCGACGGCACGCAGCACCAGATCCTGCAGGGCAACACGTACCCCAACGGCGTCTACATCGACGCGAAGCCGATTCCCGGCTCCGACGACATCGTGTTCATCGACTCCCCCGGCCACGGCGCGATGGAGCACGGCGGCTTCCTCAGCGTCCTCTCCGCGAAGTCGGGTCCCGACGCCCGCTCGAACATCAGGCACATCTCGAAGGGGCGGTGCTACGACCCGTGGGCGTTCTCGCCGGAACTCTTCATGGCGACGGACGGCGACGAGGTGTTCCTCATGAACCGGCGCGGACAGAAGGAGGCGCTTTTCACGCTTCCGCGCGAGTTCACCGCGTTCGAGGGCGCGAGCGACGGCGGGTCGCGCATCAGCGAGCCGCGCCCGCTCATGCCGCACCCGCGCGAGCGCGTCCTCGCCGACCGCACGGACCTCAAGTCGAAGACCGGCGAGTTCTACCTCGAGAACGTGATGATCAGCCGCAGCATGGACGGCGTGAAGCCCGGTACGATCAAGAAGCTGATGGTGATGGAGACGCTTCCCAAGCCGGTCAACTACACGGGCGGCATGGACCCGCTTTCCTACGGCGGCACGTTCACGCTTTCGCGCTACCTCGGCACGGTGCCGGTGGAGGATGACGGCAGTGCCTACTTCAAGGTTCCCGCGCTCAGGCCCGTGTTCTTCATCGCGCTCGACGCGGAAGGGCGCGCCGTCAAGCGGATGCAGAGCTTCACGCAGGTGATGCCGGGCGAGCGGCAGGGGTGCGTGGGCTGCCACGAGCGGAAGACCGAGAACACCGTGCGCCGGGCGGCCACGGTTTCGAAGGCGCTCTCGCGCGGCCCGTCCGAGATCGACGCCTCTGGCCTCGTCGTGGACGTCCCCGACTTCCCGCGCGACGTGCAGCCCGTCCTCGACCGTTCGTGCGTGCAGTGCCACAACCCCGACAAGCGCTGCGGCAACGTGGACCTCTCCGGCGACCGTGGCCCGATGTTCTCGATGGCGTACTACAACCTCGTCGCGCACAACCAGGTGCTGGACGGGCGGAATTCCGAACGCAGCGACTGGCCGCCCTACGCGCGCGGCAGCGGGGGAAGCCCGCTCATGGCGAAGATCTCCGGCAAGCACCACGGCGCGACCGTGTCGCCCGCCGACCGCAAGACCGTCATGGCGTGGCTCGACGGCTCCGCTCCGTATCCCGGCACGTATGCCGCGCTCGGCTGCGGCTCCATCGGCGGCTACCTCCAGAACAAGCAGGTGATGAACAACGACCGAGGTCGCGCCGCCGCCGTCGCCGCGCAGGCGGTCATCCGGCGCCGCTGCGACTCGTGCCACACGGGCGGGATGCGCCTGCCGCACTACCTCGCGGACGAAAACGGCATCAGCTTCTGGACCCCGAACTGGAACGACCCGCGCCTCAAGAAGTGGCACCGTCACCTGCTCTTCAACCTGTCGCGTCCCGAGAAGTCGCTCTTCCTCAAGGCGCCGCTTGCGAAGGAGGCGGGCGGCTTCGGCATGGGCAAGGACGGAAAGGCCGTGTTCAAGTCGACGGACGACCCCGACTACAAGGCGATCCTCGCGATGATCCAAGACGGCAAGGACGTCTTGGAGAAGGTGAAGCGCTTCGACATGCAGGGGTTCCGTCCGCCCAAACCGTACCTGCGCGAGATGAAGCGCTACGGCGTTCTGCCCGCGACTTTCGACGTCGACAGGGACCCCGTAGATCCGTACGCCCTCGACCGCCGCTACTGGGCGCTCGACTGGACGCAACTCAATTAGAATCCGCGCGCAAGCGGAAAATTATGGTAGAATATTAATTCTTCATACAGCCCGAAAGGCATAGAAAGGAACAAATCATGGCAACTAAGAAGAAATGCGAATGTGGACGCGGCGTGGACGTCGGCTTCCAAGCACCGCTCAAGGCGATCAACTTCCTGCGGGCGAAGGCCCAGGAGGGGGCGGCGCAGACAGTGGCTATCGCGTGGGAGCGCGAGGACGGCCACATCTACCGCTACGATGTGACGCTCCCGAAGCGCATCCATCCCACTATGCTGCCGGGCGTGCGGCACCTTGTCGAGCGCGTGGTGAAGTTCGTCCTCTGGAGCGCGGGCGGCTGGAAGCTCTACCTCTCCGGCCCGGACGAGATCGTCAAGCCCATCGCGAAGGCGTACACGAAGAAGGGCGCGCGCGCGTTCGACTACGCGTTCTTCAACGACCTCTACGGACGTCCGATCGAGACGGTGATCCTGCCGCTCAGGAAGATGCCCGTCACGTGCGAGCGCGAGGTCGTGGTGAAGGGCAACACCAACGGCAACCGCATCGGCTTCGACCTCGGCGCGAGCGACTTCAAGATTTCGGCGCTAAAGAACGGCAAGGTCGTGTTCTCCAAGGAGTTCCCGTGGGATCCGCGTCCGCAGTCCGACCCCGACTACCACTACGAGAAGCTCTCCGCTGGCCTTGAGGCCGCCGCCGCCGCGCTGGGCGGGAAGGTGGACGCGATCGGAGGCTCCTCCGCCGGCACGTTCGTGGGCAAGAAGCTCGGCGTCGCCTCGCTCATCCGCGGCGTCAAGGAGAAGAACCCGTCCAAGTACGAGATCGCGCAGAACCTCTTCGCACGTGTCGAGGACGAGTGGAAGTGTCCGTTCGAGGTCTTCAACGACGGCGACGTCACTGCGCTTGCGGGCGCGATCACGATGAAACGCACGGGCATCCTCGGCGTCGCGATGGGCTCGAGCGAGGCCGTTGGCTACATCAACCAGAACGGTGCGCTCACGGGGCGCATCAGCGAGCTCGCGTTCGCGCCGGTGGACCTCAACCCCAACGCGGGCGTATGCGAGTGGAGCAAGGATTTCGGCGTGGGCGCGATGTACTTCTCGCAGCAGGCCGTCAACTTCCTCGCGTGCCGCTACGGCATGAAGTTCCCGAAGACGATGAAGCTGCCCGAGCGCCTGAAGGTGGTGCAGGCCGCGATGGAGAAGCGCGAGGAGATCGCGCTGAAGATCTACCTCATGATCGGACGCTACCTCGCGAACGCGGCGGCGTGGTACCGCGAGTTCTACGACTACTCGAACCTGATGATCCTCGGGCGCGTGACGAGCGGCTTCGGCGGCGACATCATCCTCAACACGGCCCGCATGGGACTCGAGGCTATCGATCCGCTGCTCGCGGAGCAGATCGACATCTTCATGCCGGACGAGAAGGCGCGCCGCCTCGGACAGTCCGTGGCCGCAGCCCAGATTCCCACAATTTGACGGCAGAGATAACCGAAAATGAACAAAGACTCATCGATGGCGGGCTTCGCGGCCCTGCTTGACCAGCAGTTCAAGGAATTCCGCAAGGGGTTCACCCC
>CAMKJU010000218.1 GCA_946413265.1 uncultured Lentisphaerota bacterium | reverse complement strand
GCGCGCTCATGGACAACGGCGGGACCACCTCTCTTCCGTCCGACATAAAGCCCACGGCCTATTGCCCCGACACGGCGTTCCAGGACGTGCGGTTCTTTGCGAAGACGCTCGACGCCGACGAGATCGCGGCGTATGCGGCCATGTTCCCGGCGGCGGCGGCGACCAAGAGCGACATCGACGACTACGGCTTCCGCCACGACTTCTCGTCCGGCAAGCTTGTCCTCGCGGGCGAAGGCTACATTGATGGTGACGGCGAGGGCGCGAACGGCATCGTCGGCACGGGAACGAGCGTGCCCGGCCCGAAGGTCGAAGGGAAGATCACCAAGGCGTCGTTCCCGTCCAAGGACGGCTACGGTTCGGTCGACGGCGGCCTCAACCGCGACTGGACGCTCGCGATGAGCGTGAAGGCCCCGGCTGTCGTCGACAACGAGAAGGGCATTGTGCTCGCAATCGGCGGCGTGGACGTCGATGAGTGGACAACCCCTGTAAAGGCTCTCGTGCTCTGCTCCGATGCGGACGGCGGCCTTTATGCGAAAATCGTGCAGCGCTGGGGATCTGCCGAGGACGCCGTCAATGACGTTGGCAGCATTGCTTCGCTGACAATCGCTTCCGGCGATCTCGGAGGCGGGACGACGAACGGCTTCCACACTCTCGTGGTCGTGAACGAGAGGGACGTCAAGACCGACGAGCTGTGGAATACGAGCTGGAAGAGCGGAATGGTTTCCTTCTACTGGGACGGCGTGTACAAGGGGGCGCTTACCGGAGTGGATGGACAGGGGCCGACCTTCACCCCGACCATGCGCTACGGCGCAATCTACAACAGGACGTACACGGGAAGCTCGAATTTCGTGGAATCGTCGAACAAGGACAGCGGCCTTGCGTTCTACGACCTGCGTTTCATCCCGCAGGTGTGGACGAGCGCGGAGGCGAAGGACTATGCGGCGGCGTTCCCCGTTGCGGAGCAGTCCAAGGCGCGCGGAATGGCCATCCTCCTGAGGTAGCGATGAATCGGGTTGATCGTCATGTGGTAGGGCGGCATATCCTTATGCCGCCGAACGGCGCGTTGAGGACAACGCGCCCTACCAATACGGATCGATTAAATCCAACCACTTTCTAACCACATAAATGGAGAAAATACGAATGAAATCAATACTGCTACAAAAAGCGAAGCGCTGGCTTGGCGCGGCGCTCGCGTTTGCCGTGACGGCGTCGTTCGCCGCCACGCCCGACGCGCTGATACACCGCTGGAGCTTCAACAATAGCCTTGAAGACACCGGCTCGATCGGCGGCATGACCGCCGTGCTCGGCGGCAACGCCGCGCTGTACAATAAAACCTCCGTGCGCGTGCAAAGAGGCGGCGACCCCGTGGAACTCGGCGCGAACCCGATTCCCTCCGACCTCGGCGACACGCCGTTCACCATCGAGGTGTGGGCCACGCCGACGTCGCTGGACAATTATCGCGGCATGTTCTCCCTCGGCGAGCGCAGCAACACCAGCGCCAAGGGCTTGATGGGCGTGTTCCAGGGCTTCAGGCAGATCAGAGAAGGCGGGGAGGAGCAATACGGTCCGGTCTGGCAGGCGGTCGCCGGCAAGGTCAATGGCGGCACGGAGAACAACGTCGCCATGACGCCAGGCCTCATTTCCGCCAACACGCCCTACTACTTCGCCTACGTCGTGACGCCGACGGGCGACGGCAGCGCCACGGTCGCCGGCTACGTCTATAACGTCTCTACCGGCGCGCAGGTCGGCAAGAGCGTCGCGTGGACGGTGGAGAGCTGGACGACGTCGCAGTTGGCGCAATCCTGGTTCGGTCTCGGCACGACGCCCTGGGGCGACGCAACCCCCGGCGCGGACTACGACGAAGTGCGCGTGTGGAAGAAGGCGCTCACGCCCGGACAGATCGCGGCGAACGTCGCGCACGGGCCGAACGCGATTCCCGGCGACGGCAGCGTATCCGACGGGCGCCTCCGCACGGAGTCCGCAACCCTCGCGCACCGCTGGAGCTTCAACGGCTCGCTGAAGGATTCGGTCACCGGCGACACCGCGACGATGAAGGGCGGGTACTACGCCGCCAACGGCGCCGTCCGCTTCGCCGGCGGCAACAAGGGCGACTACGAGATCGCTCTCGGCGCGAATATGCCGTCCGACAGCGTGACGCTCGAATTCTTCTCCACGACGCGCAGTCTTGGATGGCAGAAGCTGTTCTGCCTCGGCAACGGTCAAACCGACGGTATCAGCTTCTCGTTCCAGCGCGGCAGCAACCCCGACGCCGGCATGTCTGGCATTGAAATCTACGACACGAGCAGCGGCCATTATGTGAACGGCATCCCGAACGCCCTTGAATCGGACAAGCCGTACCATTTCACGTTCACCTTCTCCTGCGACGGAACCGACACCGTCTTGAACGGCTACTGCATCGACATGGCGAATCCCGGCACGATCAGGGGCCAGTTCTCCCGGACGCTCCCCGGCTGGAAGCTGCGCGAAAAGGTCACGCTCAACACGTTCAACCTCGGCTGGTCGTTCTGGGGCGACGGCGCTCCGAACGCGGACTTCGACGAAGTGCGCGTGTGGGACGGCGTCCTCTCCGAGGCCGAAGTCCTCAAGAGCGCGGCGGCCGGCGCCGACGCGACGATCAACCCCTCGTTCCCCGAAGCTCCCGAAGATCTGATACACCGCTGGAGCTTCAACGGCAATCTCGAGGACTCCGGCTCGATCGGCCTCAACACCGCGACGATCAAAGGCAACGCCGGACTGCTGAACGGCAACTTCGTGCGCGTGAACGCCGGCGGCAACGGCACGAGCTGGGTGGAGCTTGGCGGCAATCCGATTCCCTCCAGCCTCGGCGACACGCCGTTCACCATCGAGGTGTGGGCCACGCCGACGTCGATTCAAAACTACGCTTCCGTGTTCTCCCTCGGCGAGCGCGGAACCGGCGGGGATCCCTCGGTCAAGGGTCTGATGGGCGTGTTCCACGGCTTCAGGCAGGTGAGGGAAAGCGGAGATGAGCAATGGGGCGCGTGCATGCAGCCGCTCTGCGGCTCGATGTCGAACGTCGCCATGACGCAAGGCGGTATTTCCACCGGCACGGCGTACTACTTCGCCTACGTCGTGACGCCGCAGGGCAACGGCACCGCCACGCTCATGGGCTACGTGTACAACGCCTACACCGGTGCGCTGGTGGGCCAGAGCGTGATGCGCACGGTGACCGGCTGGACGACGGCGCAGCTTGTCCAGTCCACGTTCAACCTCGGCACGACGTGCTGGAACAACAACAACCCCGGCGCGGACTACGACGAAGTGCGCGTGTGGAAGAAGGCGCTCACGGCCGACCAGGTTGCGGTGAGCGTCCGGTGCGGCCCGGACGTGGTTCCCGGCGCGAGTGCGACGGTTAACCCCGTGGTTGAAGAGGGCAAGCCCGCAACGCTTCTCCACCGCTGGAGCTTCAACGGCAGCCTCACGGACACCGGCGTTTACGGCGGCTCCGACGCGGTTACGTTCGGCACCGCGAAACTCGTGGACGGAACGTCCGTGGCGACGTACAAGGACGGCGGCTGGAACACTTCCTACGTGAGCCTCGGCGCGAACATGATTCCCGCCTCCCTTGGCAATACGCCGTTCACCATCGAGATGTGGGCCACGCCGCGCGACCTGCAAGTCTATCTCCCGGCGTTCACGTTCGGCAAGCCGGACGATTCAAGCGCCTCCAACGATGCATTGATGCTCGTGTTCCACGGCTACGGCCAGATTAGGCCCAACGGCAATGCCCAGAATGCGCCCGTGTTCCAGGCGCTCGGTTCGAACTACCAGGACAATAACGTGTCGATGAGCGCCACGGCGCTCACGGTCGATACGCGCTACCATATCTCGCTCGTCGTCGAGCCGCAGGCGGACGACACCGTGACCATCACCGGCTACGTCCATGACGACGCGGGCAATCTGGTCGGCAGCGGCGCCCAGACGGGCATCACCGGCTGGAACGCAACCACCCTGATGCAGTATGCGTTCTACCTCGGCCGCAACCCGTGGCACAACGCCAACCCCGCCGCCGAATACGACGAAGTCCGCATCTGGAGCCGCGCCTTCACGGCGGGCGAACTCTCCGTGAACGCCAAGAACGGCCCCGACACGGTCATCGACTTTGATGCGCCCGTCGAACCCGACAGCTATCTGCACTGGGTTCAGTCCACCGGCTCGCAGCTCATTGAGCTGCCCGGCGTCACCGGCCGCACCGGCACGAAGATCCAGGCCGTAATCAGCGGATTCGGCGGTAGCGGGCAGGTGCTAGTCGGCTCGTATTCCAGCGCAGGCCACATCTCTTGGAAGGACGACGGTTCGGGCTATGTCGGCATGGGTTATAAAAATAAAACCGATTGGGGATTGAATGGTGGCTGGGGTACCGGCAAGGGAACTCTGACGTCGCAGATTTCGCCGGCGGAGTTCACGTTGGATCTGAACGGCAACTCGACTTGGTATAGTGACGGTTACAACCCCAATAAACTGTCTGATGGCGACAAAACCGCCTACGACACCGGTCTCGACATGTACGTGTTCGCCTTGAACAACAGCGGAACGGCGGCGAATCGCGCCTCCTGCAAGCTCTACAGCCTCAAGATCTGGCAGACGGCGACTACGGACGGCACGGGAGACTACACGCTCGTCGCCGACTTGAAGCCGTGCGTGAAGAACGGGTTGGCCGCCCTTTACGACGCGGTGTCCGGCAAGGTGCTGTTCTCCGACGGCACCGCCCCGCTGACCGCGGGCCCGGTCTTTACGCCTCATCCTTCGGGATGCCTCATGGACTATACGTTCACGTCCGGCGAGAAGTCGTACAGCGGCACGCTCGAAGAGCCCGTCACGACGGCGCCCGGCTACACCGCAGTCCACGGCACGAACGGGTACGGCACCGCCGTCCACGCGACCGGCTACGGCATAAACAACGACGACATCAAGACGACGCTCGCCGGCGAGTGGACGCTCGCGACGTCCTTCAAGTCGTGCGACATTGAGAAGGGCGTGCTCCTCTCGCTCGGCGACGTTCCCGCAAACGGCACGAAGCAGCTGGCGATCCTTTCGTCCAGCACCGAGGGAAGGCTTTACGCCGCCGTCGTCCAGCGCTGGGGCGGCACCACTGCGATAAACCGGTCTCTCGATGACCAGACGATTGCCGTGAGCGGCGCCGACTTCGCGAAGGAGTTCCACACGCTCGTCGTCACCCACGTGCCGACGGACGCGACGCACACCGGCGTCTTGACGATCTACGTCGATGGCGTCCAAATGAATCAAATAAAAAAACAAATAGAAAATGATTTATATCAATATATACTTCA
>CAMKJU010000217.1 GCA_946413265.1 uncultured Lentisphaerota bacterium | reverse complement strand
TTTTTCATGCGATAGAAGACGCCGATCAATCGCGGCAAATTGCGCCGCGAATGCCGCTTTGGCAAACATCCGTTCCTTGATTATCTGGGTTGCCCATTGGCGGAAGCGGACACCGACAATTGAATTAACCCTGTAACCTATTGATATGATGGCGTCCAGATTGTAATAGAGGAATTTGCGCGTAACACTTCGATTGCCCTCTTTTCGAACTTCCAAGGATTCCTTGGAAGTTGCCGTCTTCTCCAACTCGCCACATGCGTATATGTTCTTCAGGTGAAGCCGGACGTTCTCAAGTGAACACGAAAACAACTCGGCTATCTGCGCTTGTAGCAGCCAGACCGTTTCGCCGTCAAAGCGGACATCTATCTTCATCACGCCATTCGGCTGATAGACGACAATCTGGTTTTCGGCGGGCTCAATGTGTGCCATGGTGGCACTTCCGCCGGACGGCTCTGCCTTGCTCATGGGGGTCATTCCTTTCCTATTTGTCCTGACCCCAAAATCTTACCATATCCATCCGATTTGCGGAACCCGGTAAACTGTAAAAAATTTGTATAAGAAATGTATGCAAAAGTTTCTCGCTGGTTCGGCGGAAGACGGGCGGCTCGGCGGGACGCCTCGCCCCACCCCTCCCGCCCCTGCTTTGCATATGCGGACGTCAAGTTAAGGCATGAAAAAATGAGCCACTACCGAAGTTCATTCATTTTGCGGCCGACAGGAAATAGGGCAAGCGCGAAAGCGGCGTCTTGACCTCGATGCGGCAGGGACCGTCGAAGACGACGCCGCCGTCCGCACGCCAGCGGCCTGGGGGAAGCAGCACATCAAAGTACGAGCGTTGCGACGGACGGGAAGTGGTCGCTTGGATAGAGCTTCGTGCCTGGGCGCGTGTCGGAGACCGTGCGGTAGTCCAGCACCGTCGTGCCGGGCGAGACGTAGATGTAGTCGATGCGCTTCATGTCGGACTTGTCGCCGGGAATGCTTCTCTGGTCGATCGGCTTCTTGAGCGCCTCCACGATTGAAAGCTCCTTCTCGTACCAGTGCCAGAAGTTGAACGTCCGCCACGAGCCCTGCGGCGGCGTCTTGGAAAGGTAGATGGCGTCGGTGAGCAACTTCGACACGGACTTCGCCGGCTTCTCGTACTCCAGGCAGTTGTGGTCGCCGACGAACACGATGGGCGCGCCCCTGCCGAAGTCCTTCATGCGCTCGATGATGAGCAGCATCCCCTTCTCGCGCGCCTTCTCGCTCTTGTGGTCCGTGTGGGTGTTGGCGAAGGAAAACGTCTTGCCGGTGGCCTTGTCCTTCAGGACGGCATACGTGCAAATCCGCGGGAACGCCGCATTCCACGACTTCGAGCCCGGCACGTCCGGCGTCTCGGAGAGCCAGAACGTGCCGTTCGTCACGGCCTCGAACCGGTCGCGGCGAAACGCCACGGGCGACGCTTCGCCGTTCACGCGGTCCGCGTTCCGTCCCTCGCCGGTGAACGAATAGTCCGGGAACCGTCGTTCCAGCCATTTGCGCTGGTCCGGCAGCACCTCCTGGAATCCGACCACGTCGGGGTTCTCGCGCTCGACCGTGCGCGCAAAGTCGTCGCGACGCGCCTTCCAGTTGTTGTCCGGGGACTTCTTGTCGCCCGCCGAATAGCGGACGTTGTACGTCATCACGCGCACCTGCGGTGCCTTCGCCGCCGGGCGCACTTCGGCCGCACCCAAGGCGACACCGGACAGTACTGAGACTACAGCAGAACAAGCGATTCGATTCATTTCGATACCTCCTTTTTAATGCTAAAGAGACGGGTGTCGGGCGAGGCGAACTTTACGCTGAACGAATCGGCGTCGCGTGCGATGGTTTCGCCTGAAAGAAGATCTACAACCTTGGCGGCCTTTGTGCGCAGACGTACAGTTTTCTCGCCGCCATCCTTCGTATGGACGGCGAGGAACCCTTCCTTCGCAAATACGGTCGCGAGATTGTCGAGATAAAGATGCACGCCCGCATCGGAGGCAATTTTAGTGAGCGATTCCGGAGTGAAGAGCTTGTAGTCGTAGGCATAGACGCTGCGCCAGCCGTCCATCTGCGTGGCGCTGATTCCCGGCGTCTTGAATGGAACGCCCGCCCACTCCTTCACACGCGTGGCGTCCAGCGTCTTGCCGTCCGTCACGCCGGGCGCGTAGCACCAGAGCACCGTGCGGCCGTTCGCACAGACCTTCTCGCGCAGGAACTTCGCCCGTTCCGGCGTGATGAGCAGCGTCGAGTTGAGGCAGACGAGCTTGTAGCGGTTCATGTCCAACACGGGAAGGTCGTCGAAAGAGTAGATGTCGTACGGGGCGGCGATGCGGGCGAGCTTGTTGCGGAGGTGCTGACCGAACGCGCGTTCGAGCGGACACTTCTCGTTCACGTGGTAGAGCGATTCGGAGTCGCACACGATGAGGATCTCGGCGACGGACGGCGCGGGCTTGAGGGCGTCCTGAACCTTCTTGAGCGCGGCGATGCGTTCGCGCACCTTGGGGTTGCGGTAGAACTGCCCCCACATGTCGAACCACCAGTAGTTGGCGTTGTGCGACATCGCGAACGCCGCTTCGCGCGTGTTACCGGCAAGGTCGTCCTCCAGCGTCTTCCAGAGGCCGCGTCCCCACTGGGTCTGGTCGTGCGGGCCGAAGTCGATCTCATGCAGAAACCGCTTGCCGTAGCGGAGGGCCGTGCCATAGACGAGCTGGCTCCCGGCGCCGCCGCCGATCGCGCGGTCGGAGTAGTTGCCGGGCGCGATGAAGAAGTCAATGTCCGGCGAGGCGTAGACGCGCGTGTAGTCAAGGTGCGCGAAGGAGGTCTGGTGGGGACAGCTCGTCAGGTAGTACCCGAAAAATACGCCGATCTCCTTCTCCTTGGGAATCGCCTTGCGCGCGGCGTTTGCGAAGAAGAGGATCGCGTTCGCGGTGATTGAGTTATGGAACTTCCAGTACGCGATCTTCTCCGGCTCCTTGGCGGGATCGTACACGAGGTTCTCGAACGCGGCGCGGGCGAGCGATTGCGGCGTGGGGGGCGTTTCGCCGAGGGAGAGTTTCCGCGCCTTGCACCAGCCCTTCCATCCCTTTGTCTTCGCATAGCTGGAGCGTCCGCGGTCGTATTCGTACCACTCGCTCGTGCCGCCGCCGGAAAGGATGTAGCAGCCGATCCGGTCGCCCCACCGCTTCTCCGCGTAGGCGATGAAGTCGAGCATCCACTCCTTCGTGCGGTTGCGCCATTCTGGCATCACGCCGGCGTGGGTGATGTCGGTAAAGGAGTCGAGCCAGAACTTGTGCGTGGCCCAGTAGGGCGTGTTGAGGTCGATCATCACCATGAAACGCGCGTTCGGGCTCACCTTCACGAGGTCCTCCGCCTGCGCGTCGAGAGCCGACCAGTCGTAGTCCTTGAACCCCTTCCAGATGAGCGGATACTCGCAGTACGGCTTGGCGAGTCCGTTGATCGTGTTCGCCGCGAAGAAGCACCTGTTCGTGATGCCCATCGCGGCGAACTGCGCCGTGCGCTCAAACTCCTTGTTGAAACTGCGGTACGTCACCCACAGCTGCTTCTGGCACTGTTCCTTGAAACCGACCGGCTCAGTCGCCCCACCAAGAACGACCACCGGCGCAAGAGAGGCGAACATCACAGCCTTCACTGCGCTTTGTAGCTCGGCTAATGCAGATTTCACTTTATTTTCCATGCGCATAGTATACCACAATTTAGTCCTATTTGAGGACCAAATCCTCGCTGTAGTCGATCACGAAAGGTCCGTTGCCGCGCGCGGGGAAGGCGTCGTTGTAGATCACCTCGTTGCTGCGCCAGACGAGGTTCGACACGGAACACGCGCGCAGGAGCGGAATTCGCGGCGTCTCAAAACGATTGTGTTCAACGACAATGTTGCGGTGGTAGCGTTCCTTCTGCGACTTGAGGTCCTTGAGGTTCGGCCGAATCTGGACGATGCCCTCGCCACGCAGGAAGGCGCAGTTGCGGAACACGTTGTTCCGGATCGTCACGTCGCGGCACGCGCCGCTCTCGTACCATCCGCTCGCGTCGCCCTCAAGCTGGATGACCTGCGACGACACTCGGTCGAAAAGATTCCCCTCGATCACCGTCTTGCCCGGAGTCGTGAGCAGCACGGCCCGTGCGCAGATCTTGCGCGCGATGTTGTTGCGAAAGACGACGGCGGGCTGCCAGTCGGCGTTTTCCACCGCATCGCCGGACGCGTACCCCTGCGGAACGGGTTCGGCGAGTGTGATGACGGCCGTGCGATGATCGAGGATACGCGCGTCCTTCACGATTGCTTCCGCACCCGGCTCCAGCGTCGCCGCCCTGATGAAGCGAAGACGCTCGCCCGGCAGGAACACCTCAAAACCAGTCGATTGGTGGTGCATGTAGCGGCAGACGAGCGTATTGGGTTTCGGAACGCTCTCAATCCGGAGGCACGTAGAATGCACGTTGATCGCATCGTCTACCGTCGCCTCGAAGAAACAGTTCTCCACAAGAACGAGTCCCTTGCAGTTCGAGAAATGCGTGGCGTCCGCCTGAAGCGCGGTCGCGCAACCCGATCCACGGCGTGCGAACGCGCCGGCCGTGCGGTCGGACGCCTTGCCACTGCCGCGGATCGTCACGTTCTCACATCGCTGCGCGACGAGTCCCATGCCGTCGCCTCCGTGCCAGGAACAGTCCTCCATGAGCGTTCCGTGCGCGCGGCAGAGCGAGATGCCCGGACTCGGCCGGTAGGGACTGCGCAGCAGCGCAATGTCGCCCGCACGCAGCGAACGCGGTGCGCGCCTGTTCTTCCCCAACTCCAGGCGTACCGTTCCGTCGTCAAGCGCCGTCGCCCTTCCCATGCCGCCGATGCCCATCAGCGGATCAAGCGTGCCGCCGGCAAACGCCTCGAAAATCGGGATCGCGTTCCTCCATCCCTCGCCGACGGCGATCAGCCGCCCCTTATCGGCCGTCAAGGGGAAACGCATCGGATCGGATTTCAGGACGATACCCCCGTCGTCAACCTTCACCACCTCTGCCTCCGTGAACGGAGGACGCGCCCATTCGAACGCGATTCCCTTCAGCGTCACGCGCCGCGTGTCCATGAGCGTGAGGCCGACGCCGCTTCCATGGAACACGAACACGGCGCCGTCGCCGTGCAGCGTCATGTCCGAAACGTTCAGGATCGGCAAGAACACGCTGTGCGGCTGCGGGTTGTCGTGGTTTGAGATGTAGTAGTATAGCTTCGTTGGAGAGCGGAAATGGTATTCGCCCTTCGCAAAGCGCAACGTCGCGCCGCTCTTCACCGCTGCCAGAACCTCCGCCGTGCGGTCCTCGTCGCCGCGCGGCTCAAACGCCAGGTC
>CAMKJU010000216.1 GCA_946413265.1 uncultured Lentisphaerota bacterium | reverse complement strand
GTCGATTACGTCCGCGTGTACGACATTGTGGAATAACGAGCCATACTGCCTTACGATCCATCAACTGTGCCTCGCTGAAGTAGGGCGAAACTTCCAAGGAGAGAGGCAATGAAGAGAGGAGAGTCAATGAAAAAACAGTTATCTGCGGTCATGGCGGCGGTTGCGGTGATGGTGGCGCTTGGCGCGTCGCGTCCGATGCCAGAGTATCTGAAAAGCGCGGTGGTCTATCAGATCGTTCTCCGCAACTTTACGCACACCGGCACGTTCAAGGCCGCACAGGCACTGCTTCCCCACGTGCGTTCCACTGGGGCGGACGTCGTCTATCTCACGCCGTTCTTTGAGATGGACCGCGATATGGACCGCAAATACTGGAGTCCGCGCCAGATCGCAAGCGGCTACAATTCGCCGCTCAATCCCTACCGCATCAAGGACTACAACAAGATCGACCCCATCTACGGGACGGACAAGGACTTCGACGCCTTCTGCGCGAAGGCCCACTCGCTCGGCATGAAGGTGTTTTTCGATCTTGTCTATCTCCATTGCGGGCCGACGTGCGTTCTCAAGGATCTCGCACCTGATACGCTCCAGCGCAACGCCGACGGATCGCTGAAGGTCAACGAATACAACTTCCCGCTTCTTAACTACAAGTCAAAGACTACGCGGAAGTATCTCATCGACTCGATGCTCCACTGGATCAAGCGCGGTGCGGACGGTTTCCGCTGCGATGTTGGCGCCAAGGTGCCGCTCGATTTCTGGGAGGAGGCGACGGCGGCGTGCTGGAAGGTAAAGCCCGAACTCGTGATGATTGACGAGGGCCGTCCCACGGAATACCTGAAGACGGCGTTTGACTCGTGCTACCATTTCCCGTGGTGCCGCAGTCTGCTCCATCCCACGCTGCTAAACGGCCTTCGGAGCGGGAAAGGCGAGAAGTTCGCGAATACGATGGATGCGGTGCGCCAGTACGAAGCGACGGCCCCGGAGGACACGCGCTTCTTCTGCTATGTCGATTGTCACGATACTGTCCTTGGCGACGGCGACAGGCGTTTCGATCGCGTACATCCAGTAGAAGCGGGCAACGCCGCTTTCGTGCTGGTGTTCCTGCGAAGGGGGCTCACGGTGGTGTACAACGGAAACGAGATTGCGGACAACGTCAAGGGTTCCATCTTCATGCCGAACGACAGAAAGCGCGAACGCACGCGCATCAACTGGGCGCGAGCCTTGATGATTCCAGGACAGAAGCGCCTTGCGCATATCCGCGCGCTCGCGAAGCTGAGGCACGAGAATCCAGTCTTCGCGAACGGTACTCAGGAGTGGGTCAAGGGCGGAGAAAGGCAAGGGGCACTCGCCTTCGTGCGCCGTCTCGGCGACAAGGCCGTGTTCGTCGCGGCAAACCTGACGGACAAGCCCGTGGAGTTCAAGGCGACCGTTGTCGAAACTCCCGTCGTTCCGGTGAACGGGCATAAGCCCGGCATTCTGATGGCCGAGCACGGCAAACTCGCGGCTGATGGCACGTGCAACCTAGGCCCTTGGGGTTACGTGGTCGTCGATCTCTCCTTGTGACAGATCGGCAAGATGTTGTATACTATGAGTATGAAAACCACAAGAAGAAATTTCATTGAATCAATGGCCGCGGGTGGTGTGTATGCCGCGCTGTCGGTTCCGACCGCCGCCCAAAGCAGATGGACGGACATGAAACTCGCCTTTCAGGTCTATGGCGTACGCGACCTGTGCGAACGCGATTTCGCCAGCTACGCGTATTTGCGACCGTTGCTTCAGCAAAAGACGGCGGGAAAATAAAGGCTCTGAGGAGAAAACGAGATGAACAATACGAATGTGTTTGGTAAATGGGCGGCTGTGGCGTTGGTTGCGTCCACGGCGGGATCGGTGTTCCGTGCGGACGCCGGCGAAGTCAAGATCAAGGAAGAAACCATCGTCCTCCCGACGTACGCGCCGGGCGGCTACGACAAGACGCCGCTCTTCTACACGGGACGTGTCTATCAGGGCGCGCAGGGGAGGGTCTATCCCTACCCGATGCAGGACGTGCTGCACGACGAGAAGATCGACGAAACGTACAAGTACCTGACGATAGAGAACGAGTGGTTCCACGTCGGGATGTTGCCGGAGCATGGCGGACACCTCCTCAACTTCACGGACAAGGAGACCGGCTTTGAGACGTTCTACCGCCAGCACGTCATCAAGCCCGCGCTCATCGGCATGCTCGGCGCGTGGATTTCCGGTGGCGTAGAGTGGAACTTCCCGCACCACCACCGCGCCACGACCGCGATGCCGATCGACTGGCGCTTCACCGCGAACAAGGATGGTACGAAGACGATCTGGTTCGGCGAGACGGAGTTGCGCCGCCGCCTCAAGTGGACGATCGGGCTCTCGCTTCTCCCCGACCGCGCCGTGCTGCGGGCGGACAACGTGTTCATGAACCGCCAGCCGTGGATCGAGTCAATGATCTACTGGGCGAACGTGTCGGTGCATTGCGGCGACGATTACCAGATCCAGTTCCCGCCCTCGATGCACCTCGGCTTCGACCACCACAAGAACTACTGGACGAGCTACCCGATCGGTCCGCGCAAGGAGGAGCTGGAGCTTCTTCCCTCGCAGCGCTCGAAGTACGCGAACGACATCTCCGGCACGATGGACCTCTCGTGGTGGAAGAACTTCACCATCGAGTCGCGCTCCATCTTCGGCATGGATCCCGACAACGCCTTCATGGCCGGTTACGACCACAAGAAGAACATGGGCACGGCCCACGTCTCGAACCGCCACATTACCGTGGGCAAGAAATTCTTCCTCTGGGGCAACTTCCCCGAGGCGCACGTGTGGGATACGGTGCTCACCGACAACGACGGCCCCTACCTCGAGCTGATGGTCGGCTGCTGGAGCGACAACCAGCCCGACTACTCGTGGATCGCCCCCTACGAGACGCGCAAGGTCTCGCAGTACTGGTTCCCCGTGAAGGGCATCGGCGGCGTGAAGAACGTGACCATCGACGGCGCGGTGAACGTGGATCGCGTGAAGCCCGACGAGTTGCTCGTGGGCTTCCACTCCACGCGCGTGCTGAAGGGCTGCACGGTGAGGGTGAGGCGGTCGCCCCGCGACCACAGCGATTCGGTAGGGCGGTCGCCCCGCGACCGCCGCGGCGGCCAGGGGGCTGGCCGCCCTACCGATATCATCTTCACCGAAGGCAATATCGCCATCGACCCCAATACGCCGTGGTGCAAGACCATCAAAGTTGATCCGGGCGTGGCCGACCAGGCATTCACTGCCGAAATCGCCGACGCATCCGGCAAGGTGTTCCTCGCATACACGCCCGTGCCGCCGCAGGGAAAAGTTGAGCTTCCGCCGAAGGTGGAAAATCCAAAGGAACCGAAGGAATACACGTCCGCCGAACTCGCGTACGAGGTGGGCCTCCGTCTCGACCAATTCCAGAACGGCATCCTCGACCCGGAGCCTTACTACAAGCGCGCGCTTGAGATCGACCCCGACTATACGAAGGCCAACCTCGCGATGGGCGTGCGGCTCGCGAAGAACGGCAGCTATGCCGAGGCGAAGCCGTACCTAGAAAGGGCCGTTGCGCGCGCCACGCAAAACCACACGCGCGCGCTTGACGCCGCGCCGGAATACTACCTCGCGCTCGTGGAGCGTGGACTTGGCAATCTGAAGCGTGCCGAGGATCTTTTCTGGCGCTGCACGTGGCGTCTCACGCACAAGAAGGAGTCGTACGTCGAGCTCGCCCGCATTGCCGCGCTGCGCGGCGACTGGAAGGAGGCGCTAGCGCGCATCGACGACGCCCTCGCCCTCGGACAGGACGAGGCGAAGCTCTGGACGATGAAAGGAATTTTTTTGAGGAAATTGAACGAGAAAAATGTCCATGTAGAACATGTAAAACATCTAAATAAAGAAAGCGTTCTACATGACTTACATGTTCTTCATGGACAATCAAAACAATGCTATGAGCGGGCGGTCAAGTGCGATCCGCTGGAATATTGGGCGGTGGTGGAGCGTGAGCTCGGTAGGGCGACGAGCCCTCTGGCCGCCGCAAAGGCTCTTGCCGCCGCCGAGAAGAACCGCGGTCTCAAGGCGCAGCAGCTTTTGGAGTGCATCAGCGACTACTGGGGCATCGGTTGCTACGACGAGGTAATCGCGCTCTGCGACGCCGCGCTCGCCAAGGCCGCGGCGGAGAAACCCTACCGCACCGAGGGTCCGCGCCTGCCGCTTGCAGATACCATCGCCGCCTGCAACAGCTACAAGAACGCGCTCTTCGGCTACTTCAAGGGCGCGGCGCAATTGAAGAAGGTTGCCAAGAAAATGTTGCCAATTGACAATTCCATACTGGCAACATTTTCGGCTGCCGCCTCGATGCCCACCGACTACTGCTTCCCGAATCGCTTGGAAGAGGAAGAGGTGCTGAAGCTCGCGGCGAAGGCCGCGCCAGAACTCGCTAATACCTGGTACTATCTTGGCTGCTGCGAGTGGAATCACGACCGCAAGGATGCGGGGCTAGCCGACTGGAAGAAGTGCGTTACGTTATGCGAAACCACTAACCACCAATCACTAACCACTAACCACTCTTCCTACGCGCTGGCGCTTCGTTGCATCGGGTTTGCACTGTCGCACCCTGGCACGTACTTCACGAACACGGGCGTGCCATCGGGGATTCCGAGCAAGGAGGCATACGAATACTACCTCAAGTCGCTTGAGGCCGATCCAACGAACTTCCGCACGCTCGACGAGGCGGGCAAACTCGCGGAGAAGCTCAACATCCCCGCGCCTAAGCGTCTTGCTCTTATGGAAAAGTATCGCTCGACGGTTTACAAGTACGACGCGTGCGTGCTACGCCTCGCCTACACCTACAACGCCGTGGGGCGCTACGCCGAGGCGCACGAGATTCTCACCACGCGCCGCTTCCACGTGTGGGAGGGCGCGGATGGACTGCTCGCGCCGTTCGTGGAGTCGTGCATCGGTCTCGGCAAGGCGGCGATGGCGAAGGGCGACTACAAGACCGCGCTCACGTACTTCGCGGAATCGACCACGTATCCCGCGAACCTGCAGGCGGGACGCCCCGGCGACGCGGGCACGGAGCCGAAGAGCCGTTACTTCATGGCGCAGTGCAAGAAGGCGCTCGGCGACGAGGCCGGCTACAAGGCGGAGCTTGAGAACTCGCTCAAGGGCTGGATCCACGCGGGCGAGATGGACTATTGGCGCGTGAAGGCGCTGCGCGAGCTGGGACGCGACGCGGAGTGCGCGCCGCTCATCGCGGAGCTGAAGGCCGCAATCAAAGAGCTGGAGACGCCCGCGCCCGTGGTCATCAACGCCTATGCGAAGTTCGCGGGCGACAACTCGGC
>CAMKJU010000215.1 GCA_946413265.1 uncultured Lentisphaerota bacterium | reverse complement strand
TCGTCAAGTTCGGCATCGATCCCGCGAACATGTTCGCGTTCTGGGACTGGGTGGGCGGACGCTACTCGCTCCCGAGCGCGATCGGCCTCTCGCTCATGATCTCCATCGGCCCGAAGAACTTCGGCAAGATGCTCAAGGGCTACTGGAAGATGGACAAGCACTTCCGCACTGCCCGCCTCGAGAAGAACATGCCCGTGGTGCTCGCGCTCCTCGGCATCCTCTACTCGAACGCCTACGGCGCCGAAAGCTACGCCGTGCTGCCCTACGACCAGTACCTCAGCCGCTTCCCGGCGTACCTCCAGCAGATGGACATGGAGTCGAACGGCAAGGCCGTGACGAAGGACGGTCAGCCCGTCACCTACTCCACCGGCCCGATCGAGTGGGGCGAGCCCGGCACGAACGGACAGCACAGCTTCTACCAGCTCATCCACCAGGGGACGCACCTCATCCCCGCCGACTTCATCGGCTTCTGCAAGACGCACAACCCGATCGGCGACCACCACGACAAGCTCATGGCCAACCTCTTCGCCCAGACCGAGGCGCTCGCGTTCGGCAAGACGGCCGAGCAGTGTCGTGCGGACGGCGACCCCGAGGAGCTCGTGCCGTTCAAGACGTTCGAGGGGAACCGTCCCACGAACACCCTGCTCGCGGACGACCTCACGCCCGAGACGCTCGGCGCGCTCGTGGCGCTCTACGAGCACAAGATCTTCACGCAGGGCGTGATCTGGAACGTCTATTCGTTCGACCAGTGGGGCGTGCAGCTCGGCAAGGTGCTCGCGAAGAACGTCCTGAAGGACCTCGTCGCGGAGAAGGCCGACCTGAAGCACGACTCCTCCACGAACGCCCTCATCGCCCACTACCGGAAAGTCCTCGGCCGCTCCTAATCGCGCTCCCTTCGGCGGTGCTCCTGTCTCTTCCCACGGGTAGGGGGCGGCCTCGGTTTCGGTTCGAGGCGGCTTTGCCACATCGCGTACCACAATACAAAGTGTGCGGGCTTCTGTGCAATTGAATTTTAGAATTGTTCAATTGAAGGTCAAACTGCGGGTTTGGTAGAATATGCCCGTGACACAGAAAGAACATGTCGGCGAGCGGCGAACAGATACAAGGGTCGCCGTGATCGTGGAAAGAGATCGCGCCTATGGACGCGAGCTCTGCTGTGGTATTGCCGACGCGGCGTTGCGCGAGGACGACTGGGTGCTTGAGTTTGTTGATGCCGATTCCCTGGAGCGTTCAAAGGCGCTTCGCGGATTCGACGGCGTGATCGCCCGCGTGGTTGACGATGCAATGGCCCAAAGGCTTACGGCATCCGGGCTTCCGGTGGTGGACGTGTTCTGCAACAAGCGCTATCCTCAGTTTGGTTCCGTCGATGGCGACCAGACGGCAATCGGGCGAAAGGCCGCTGAACATTTCATGGCGCGGCGTTTCACCTCCTTCGCCTACTGCGGATACGAGGGCTATAACTATTCGGACGAACGGCGCGATGCCTTTGCCGCCATACTGAAGGAACACTACTTTCCATGCTCGGTTTTCAAGACGCCGCGCCGAGCCCTTGCGGAATACGATGCTCGCGTGACGCGCAAGGAGGACGTGACGCTCGGCGCCGACGCGCGCAGCCTCGCACAGTGGCTCAAGGGGCTGCCGTCGCGCACAGCGGTGTTCTGTTGCCACGATACACGGGCCTATCAGGTACTTTGCATCTGCAGGAGCGAAAACATTGCCGTTCCGGATGGTCTCGCCGTGCTGGGCGTGGACAACGATCCGCTTGTGTGCTCGTTCGTGGCTCCGTCCATTTCCTCCATCGACAACTCCGGCCACCGCGTTGGTGTTACGGCCGTGGCGGTGCTTTCGCGGATGATGCGCTCGAAAGCGGCGCGGAAGAATCCCCCGGCCATCCGCGTCCAGCCTGGCGAAGTCAGCCTACGTCGGTCAACCGAAACATACGCTTTTACGCAGAAGTGGATTTCTGACGCGCTCGTGTACATTTCAAGGAATGTCGAGAAACGGCTTACGGCGGAAGACGTTGCCGCATTCGTCGGCAAGTCGCTTCCGATGGTCGAGGAGGGATTCCACAAGGCACTTGGGCGCACGGTTCAGCAGGAGCTGATTGAGAGTCGGCTGTCGGAGGCGAAGCGGCTGTTGGCGAATACGACGCTTCCCGTGGCGGAAGTGGCCGCACGATCGGGTTTCTCTTCCGCGCAGTACTTCTGCCGCGTATTCAAGGCGGATACGGGGTTTTCCGCCGAGGCGTGGCGAGAGCGGCGGAAGTGAGTTGAACCGCCGGGCGGCAAGTGCGCCGCGAGAAGGGCGAAGGTGTGCAATGGGATTTTAGAATTGTGCAAGTGAATGCCGTCGCTGACTTTGATAAACTTGAAATCACCGACTTTGATAAACTTGAAAGGAAAAGCAGATGACACGAAAGATCCCGATTGTCGCGGCGGCGCTTGCGCTCGCCGGAACCACAGGCGCGGCCGAGCATTTCGTCGCCGCCGACGGCTGCGACCAGGCGGACGGCTCCGCCGCAAGGCCGTGGCGCACGATCCAGCGCGCGGCGGACGTCGCGCAGGCGGGCGACACGGTGACGATCCGCGGCGGCACGTACCGCGAATGGGTTAAGCCCGCCAACGCCGGCCGCCCCGACGCGCCGATCGTCTATCGCGCGGCGAAGGGCGAGAGGGTGGTCGTGACGGGCGCCGACCCCGTGAAAGGCTGGAAACGGCGCGCGGACGGCCTGTGGACCGCGACCGTGCGCTACGACACGTTCGGCGGCATTAATCCCTTCACGGACTTCATCTCCGGCGACTGGTTCACCAGCGGCGGGCAGGACCGCTTCCGCGCCCGGCTTGTGCAGAACGGCAGGCCGCTGGAGCTCCATCCCCGCAAGTTCATGCTGGACGGCACGGCCTCCGCCAAGAGGGCGCTCGTGAACATCGCCGGCCTCACCTCCGCCGGCCGCACCGTCGCCGGATGCGACACCGGCTGGCGCACCGAGAACATCCAGCCCGCCCATTCGACGCAATGGGGCCGCGAAGTGGGCTGGATATACGACGGCAACACCATCATATACAAGGGCTTCGACTTCTCCTCGCCAGCCGCGCGCGAGCTGCTGATACACTACTCCAGCATGGTTTACAGGGCCGAGATCGAGGTGTGCGACGCCGCAAGGCCGGAAAAGCCGCTCGCGACGGTGCGCCCGCCCCTCACCGGCGACTGGAAAAAATACACCACCGTCACGGCGAAGCTGCCCGATTCGGCGGCGGGGACGAAGGAGATACTGCTGCGCTTCCGCGACATCGAGCTGGCCGGGCGTCCCTCTGGCCTGGCGGCCATCCTGAATCCCGGCCACGCGGTGATGCTGCCGGGTACGATCTCCGGCACGATCGTGGCGGCGTTCGAGCAGGATCCGAACGTCTGCGTGCCCGAGCTCGTGGTGCGCCCGGCGTGCTTCTACCCGGCTGTGAACTTCCGCGACTACATCACCGTGCGCGGAATCGTGTTCCGCGACGCCGGGCCCAACTGGGCCCCCCCCACCAGCGAGCAGACGGCCATCGTGGGCACAAACTGGAGCCGGGGATGGGTCATAGAGGACTGCGAGGTCTCCGGAACCGAATGCTCCGGCATAACCCTCGGCAAGTACGGCGACGAGTGGGACAACGCGGGTCCCAGCGCGCAGAACTACCACAACACGATCATGCGCTGCGTCTCGAACGGGCTCGACCGCGTAGGCCACCACGTGGTGCGCCGCTGCCGGATAACCGACTGCGGCCAGGCCGGCATCTGCGGCTCGCTCGGCGCGGTGTTCTCCACCGTGGAGGGCTGCGAGATATCATACTGCCACTGGCGGAAGCCCTACAGCGGCGCGGAGATGGGCGGCATCAAGATCCACGCCGCCGTTGACTTCACCGTGGCCAACTGCCGCATCCACCACTGCGGCGAGATCGCCGGAATCTGGTTCGACTGGATGGGGCAGGGCGCGCGCGTGGTTGGCAACAGGCTATGGGCGAACAGGCGCGACCTGTTCTTCGAGGTCGACCACGGCCCGATACTCGTGGAGGGCAACGACCTGCTCTCCGACAACGCGCTGATGGCCTGCTCGCAGAACGCCGCCTTCGTGGGCAACCGCATCCGCGGCAAGTACGCATACTGGAACGACACCCGCCGCACTCCGGTGTTCAAGCCGCACTCCGTGACGCTCGACTCCCTCGACAAGGTGGAGTGCGGCCAGGGGGCGTTCGTCTTCATCAACAACATCCTCGCCCGCGATCCGCGCTTCGCGAAGGAGGCCCACCCCAGCCGCGTCGAGGACAACTGGATGATTCCCGCCAAGAACTGGAAGGTCGACGAGACGACGGGCGCTTGCACAATCACGCCGCCGCCCGACGCGAAGAAGCCTGAATTCAAGCCAGTCGACGCGCAACGCCTCGGCAAGCCGCCGTTCGTCGACCAGACATTCCCCGAACCCTCCCATTCATCGCCGGACGTGTCGGAGGTGAAGTGATGTCGGTGCGGAATCTGTGGGGACAGACCCTCTGGCGCTCCCGCGCCAGCGCGAAGTACATCGAGGACCGCTGGAACGCGTAAAAATCTTCCAACTAACAACCCAAAAGGAACGATAAAATGGCAAACGAAAATCAGTGTGGCTTCGCGAAAGCCGTGAACGAGTACCTCGCCACGCATTGCGTGATGGGCCTGACCGACTGGGACGACTTCCAGAAGTATGTGGCGGCGCCGGCGGTCAAGGGAACGGTGGACGCAACGGTTCAGCCCTGCCATAAGGCGCGGCGCGTCCGCTTCTGGGGTGCCCTGGAGCACTTGCCGGTGATGCGCGGATGGGGACTTGACGTGGACGAGTTCGACCCCGACGCTTCCGCTCGCGGGTGCAATCCCGACGTGATCTTCTGCCACCTTCAGCCCAACTACTCGCAGGGCGACGTGGACCAGATCCGCGAGGCCGTTCGCCGCGGCACGCACTTCATCACGCTCCAGAACACCGACCGCTGGTGCGACGTGATGGCCAAACGCCTCGGCCACACCTACACGGGCGTGCTCAATTCCAATGCGAAGACGGGCGTGTTCTTCGGGCGCTGTCCCAAGGTTTTCGCGGGCTTCCCGGAAGGCCGCCTCGACGCTGCCGCGTTTCCGTTCCTCTCCACGCACACGTGCGCGATGTACATGACGGGCGAGCGCTGCCTGCTGGGCCTCGCCGACATGCAGCAGAAGCGGATCGCCTCGGCGATCGCGCAGTATCGGTACGGCAAGGGCGCCTTCACGTTCGTGGGCCCGTTCGTCAATCCCAATCCGAATGAGATGAACCACCCCGCGTACAAGCGCCTGCTCCTGAACCTGATCACGCTTCTGCCGTCCGTCGGCGGAAAGGCGTGCACGTCCTGCTGAGAGAAAGGAGACAGATAAATGAGAACCTCACGTAAAGACTTCCTCAAGTGCGCCCTTGCGGCGGGCG
>CAMKJU010000214.1 GCA_946413265.1 uncultured Lentisphaerota bacterium | reverse complement strand
GGTCTTCTCCGGAAGGCGGTTTACAACATAAGGAGCATTGTATGTCGTTCAAGTTGTTGAAATCAAGGCGGTCCGCGCCTGTCGCGGCCATCATTTGCGTATTGGCAACTTTCGCCGCCACGTGTGCCTGTCTTGCGGCCGATCCGTGGCCGAGCTACGAGCTTGTCGCGAACGGCGACTTCGAGGCGGGAAATGTTTTCAAAAACAATAGCGGCAATTACCTTGAAAGTCTCACAGGCAACAGTAACAACGCCAATATCCCGGGCTGGACGCTCGCGAACTGCGTCAAGGCCAAGGCCAGCGGCGTTTACATCGCGAGCGGCCTGCCGATCGGCACGTACGCGATATGCCTCAAGACGAACAGCGGTTCCCCCTCGTCCTTCTATCAGGACGTGACCGTACCGGCCCCGGGCGTTTACCGGATATCCTTCCAGTGGGTGGCGCGGGGTAAGGACTATAACAAGGAGACGGTCACCGTGTCGTTCTCGCAGGTGGTGGACGGGTCAGTCTCGTCCACAAATGTGTTGACGACCTTTGCCGCCACCACTTACGCTTCGCTGACCACATACCACCGCACGATCGACGTGAAGGCTGCCGGCACCTATCGGCTGCTTTTCTCGGGAACGTCCTCGGTCGATAGTTCCACGGCGTTCGACAACGTGAGCGTGCGCAAGATCGACACCCTGCTCGAAAACGGCTTCTTCGATTCGGGAACGGCCAGCGCCTTTCCCTACTATTCGACAGGTTCGGGCTTCTCCAACCCCGGCTGGACGCTCAATTCGAAATGCGGGCTCGACCCGGCAATCGGAACATGGGTGGCGAAAGGCCGTGACGTCGGCGCATACGCGATGTTCATCCAGTCGCACCCCAATGACGACGGCTTTGCGTATCAGGACGTGACGATCGCGACCCCTGGCCTCTACACGCTCGCGTTCGACTACGCCGGGCGTCCCGGGTCGGCGGGGTATCTCGGCCAGACGGCGAAGATCTACTTCGGAAAGATCGGCGGAGACAAGGCGGACGTCACGGAGGACGATCTGCTGGACACCCTCTCCCCCGCTTCCGATGCGTTCGTCCCCTATTCCCGTCCCGTCGCCGTGCTATCCGCCGGCACCTATCGCCTGAAGTTCTTCGGTACGTCCTCCGCCGACAAGGCCACCGCCTACGACAACGTGCGCCTCTTCGCGTCCGAGGAGCTGGTGACAAACGGCGAGTTCGAGGAGGGGGCTTTCAGCGTCTCCCAACCCTGGGGCGCCTACGCCAACTTCGCGAACTACAGCAATCCGGGGTGGGAGGTCAACGCTACCGGGAGGGTCGGCTTGGGATGTCCGTTCGGCACATGGGTGGCGACGGGGCTTGAGGTGGGCAAATACGCGATGTTCATACAGACCACCGCCAACTCCGGAGACGTCAAGGCATGGCAGGACGTGGCGGTTTCGGCGCCCGGCACGTACCGTGTGGCGCTGAACTACGTGGCGCGCCCGAAAGACGGTAATACCGACTACTCCGGCCAGACGATCAAGATATCGTTCGGGCAGAAATCCGGCGACGACGTCGTCAACGACCTCATCGACGACCAGTTCACCACGACCACGTACACCGCGCTCACGCCGTACGAGAAGTACATCACCGTCGAGACCGTTGGCACATATCGGATCCTGTTTTCGGCTCAGGGCACGAAGGACTGCGCCACGTGCATCGACTGCGTAAGCGTCCGCCGCCAGACCGAGTACTGCTTCTGGACGGGCGGCGGCGACGGCTCCACCATCAGCGACCCCGCGAACTGGGGCCGCACCGTGCTTTCGCCCGTGGACGACCTCTGCTTCACGAACGACACGGCGCTCGCCGTTTCCATGCCGGCCGACTTCACGGCCAGCTCGCTGAACTTCTTCGGTACGGGCTCCGTGACGGTGAACGGTTCCGGTGCGGACGGCGACGCCGCGAAGACGCTCACCGTCGGCAAGATCGTTTCCACCTCGTCGGCGGCGAACACGTTCAACTGCCCCGTCGCGTTCACCACCGACTACAACGTGAACTCCGCCGGCCCGGTCGAATTCCCCAATGGCGTGACAGCCGCGGGATGGGGCGCGGTGGACGGCGCAGGCGGCCTGCGGCTGAGCGGCTCCACCTTCACGTTTACGGCAGACACCGTGACCCTCGACGACAATGTGACGCTTGCAGCCGGCGCAAAGCTCTCCGTCGAGAATCTTACGGGCGCGAGCGGCCAGACGCTGACCATCGAATCCGGCGCCCGGGTGGAGCTTTCCGGCGACCTGGTCGTGGGCGAAGGGGCGAATGCCCGGCTTGGCGTCGCCATGGCGGACGGAGCGGAACTCTCCGTGACGAACGGCACGGTGTACGCCTGGAGCGACAAATTCACCGCCACGCGAAAGTACGGAACCGTGTGGGCGAACGGGCTTGTGCTCGACGTGCGTAACAACCATATGGGCTTCTATGCCAAGCGCATCAACATCGGCTCCGGCGGCATCTCGTTCAACGGCACCGCCGGGCAGTTGAACATGGACATTGGTTTCGGTGTGGCGATTGGAACGTACGTCTTCGGCGCATACGCCGACTGGACGTGGAACGACGGCGGCCACGCGTCTGCCACCTTCTACACGAACGAGGTCAAGTTCGACACGCTCGACTGCTTCGACGGCGAGACGCCGCGAACCATCACCATTGCGAAAGCCTTCAACAACACGGCGGCGAAGCTCTACAAGCTCAATCCGGGCACGCTCGTTCTCGCGGCGCCGCAGTATTTCGTCGGCGGCACGTTCCTCGAAGGCGGCAGGATCGAGGTCTCCGCCGAGAGGGGCGCGGGCACCGGCCCGGCCACGCTTGCGTCCGGCACGACGCTCGAAGTCGTGGAAGGCGGCACGCTTGGCAACTCCGCCATCACCGTCGAGAGCGGCGCGACGCTTGCGTTCGCCAACGGTTCGGGACTCGCCGGGCCTGTGACGGCGACCGGTGCCGTGACCGTCGCGGGGAACGTGTCGTTCGCAGGTGGCGCGTCCATCGCGTTGGCGGAAGGCGGTTCGCTCGCCTTCGGAGAGGGCGCGAAGATAACGGTCGGCCCCGACGTGGAGGATGGCACGCTGATCACCGGATCGGGGCTGACGGCGGCGCAACTCGCGGAACATTTCGACACACCGTCCGGCGCCGTGCGGCTGAACGACGCGGGCGACGTGGTGTACGTCAATGCCTTCGAGTGGAAGACCGCCCTTGCGGGCGAGGACACGTACTTTAAATACGGCGTTGCGGCGGCCGCGAGCGTGCTCGTCGGCGCGACGTGCGACGACACGGGGATTGCGCGCTATTCGGAAGACAACGACGACACCCGGCCTTCGGCGACGACGTCCTGCTCGGTGCTGACCGACGGCGACGTGCATCTTGTGGGACGAGCCGTGAACTACCAGAAGATATACGCGCTCGTGAGCGGCACGGTCGAGTGGACGTTCCAGCCCGCCGACATCGCGGAGATCGCGGTGTTCTCGCGCTGGGGCGACGGCGGGCGCGACGGCGTTGTCGTGGAGTCCGTGTACGTCAAGTGCGACGGGTCCGACGAATGGTCGCAGATCATGGTCGTTCCGGTCAGCGTGGGCACCGGCGACAACGCGTCGTCCGCGGGAGGCATCTGCGCCGTTCTGAGGCGCGTGGACGGCGCGCCGCTGGCCAGAGGCGTGACGGGCCTGAAGATCGTGTTCCCGACCGGTCAGGACAACAGCGGCGCGGGATACGCCGAAGTGGCGGCATACGCCTCCGCGCCGGCTTCGCGCTCCTACACGTGGAGCAACGCCGCAGGCAACCGGCTCTTCTCCGACGCCGGAAACTGGACCGACGGCGCCACCGGCGCGGCGGCGGGCCCGGCGGGTTCGGCATTCGAGCCAACGCGCTTCGACGCCCTTGCGTTCCCGGCCTCCGCCGACGTGGTGGTGGACAAGTCGGCGACCGTGTGCTCCGTGGCGCTCAACTCCGGCGTCGTGCTGGGCAATCCGGATGCGACCACCACGAACACCCTCGCGTTCTGCAAGCTGTCGAACGCCGGAACGGGAACGGCCACCGTCTCGTGCGGTGCCGAGTTCGTCGCGGGGTACGAAGTTTCCCTGCAGGGGCCGGTCGATTTCGCCGGTGGCGCAACGGCGTGGTCGCTCGGGATCTCGCTGGACGCGAACACGAGCGAGATCGAGCACACCTTCAGGGGCAACATCACGTTCAGGGACAGCCTGGGCATACCCAACGAAGCCCCTACGTGGACCGTTCCTTCGGGTTCGCGCCTTGTGGCGGCCGGGCTGGAGAAGAAGAAGGGTCTGAATGGGCACGTGAACGGCTCGCCCGCCATGCGCATCGAGAATGGCGGTTCTGCCCGCTTCGGCTCTGTCACGGTAGGCCGCGACAATGTCTATCTTTCGGTGCAGGGTGAAATGGATGTGGACGGAATCTACAGCGTAAGGTCCGTGTACAACAACAACGGCAACTTCGAGGGCAACTTCGGCTACGTCGGCGACGAGGCGTTCGCGGGCAGCGTCATCCGGGCGGGCGGCCTGCTGCGGCCGAGCGATTCCATCAACAGCTATGATGCCTGCGTCTATCCCGCGAACCTCTACATCGGCGGGCAGGGAATCTGCCAGGCGACGACGCACAACGGGATCAAGTTCGTCGGCTGCGCGAAGAAGGTCTATGCCACGGCGGACTTCACGATCCGCGGCCCGGATGCGTCGAGCGGACTTCTCGCGCTCGAGGCCGACGCCGAGTTCGACACGCAGGGGCACACGGTGACGTGGACTTCCGGCATCTCCGGTGCGGCCACGCTCACGAAGAAGGGCGAAGGCACGCTCGTGATGAGCCCGGCGGCGGGAACGAGCGCCTTCACCGGTTCCGTGGTGGTGAATGGAGGAACGCTGGCGATCTCGAACGACGTCTTGACGGACACTTCGATTTCGCTTGGAGAGGGCACCGCGATCGCCGTCGGGGCGAACCGTACCGTGCCTGCGGCGGGCGTCGTGGCGGCGTCCGGCGCGGTGAGGGTGGTTGTGACCGGCAACATGGCGGAGGCACAGCCTGGCGACGAATATCCGCTCTTCGCGAACTGCACGGCCGAGACGTTCGCACGGCTGCGGATTGATTCGTCGAATCTGCATTCCCTCTCCAGAAGATACGGTGCATTTCTGAGGCGCAGCGGCGACGGGGCCGTTTCCATGGTCATAACCAAGCGCGGTCTTACAGTCTACCTCAAATGAACTGGCCGGAAAATCCGGAAGTTCCGGAGGTTCCGGCGGTTCCGGAAGATCTGGAGGTTCCGGAATATCCGGAAAATTGCCACTTGACGGCAGACAAAATGCTAAATTATAGGCGACGTTCAGGGGATTTTGTTTTCCCCGGAACGGTGGTCTGTAAACAAAGGAGCAGTGCATGGTGCGCCAAGCGAAGCTCGGCAGAACTAGCAGAATGGTGCGCCAAGTAAAGCGCGATAGCAACTTGCGAAATGAAAGGAGTTCG
>CAMKJU010000213.1 GCA_946413265.1 uncultured Lentisphaerota bacterium | reverse complement strand
CGACGGACGCGACGCACACCGGCGTCTTGACGATCTACGTCGATGGCGTCCAGGCGCATCAGTTCACCACCGTCAATTTGGGCTATGAACGTGTCTTCGGCGGCGGCTTCCGCTTCGGCGCGCTCATGGACAACGGGCGGAAGACCTCCCTTCCCTCCGACATCAAGCCCACGGCCTATTGCCCCGACACGGCGTTCCAGAACGTGCGGCTCTACGGCAAGGTGCTTTCGGCGGAGGAAATCGCGGCGTACGCCGCCGAGTTCCCGGCGGCGGCGACGACGAAGAACAGCATCGGCGACTACGGCTTCCGCCACAGCTTCTCGACGGGCAAGCTCGTCTCCGACAACGGGACGTTCGCTTCGACCGGCGGGTTCAACGACAACGGTCTCGTCGGGACAGGCACGGCGGTGGACGCCTCGGCGTACGCGGCGGAAGGCGTGAAGGCGTGCTTCCCGGACAAGACCGGCTTCGGCACCGTCACGGGCGGCCTCAACCGCGACTGGACGATCGCCATGAGCGTGAAGGGCCCGACTGTCGTCAGCGGCAACCCCGCCGCGATGTTCTCTTTCGGCGGCGTGGAGGATTCCACGAAACAATGCCGCTCGATCGCGCTCTGCAGTTCCTCCACCGGCTCGCTCTTCGTGCAGATGGTGCAGCGCTGGGGTTCGGGAAACGATGCCGTCAATGCGCCGGTGAGCCTCGACCTCGGCGGCGACACGTCGAGCATGTTCCACACTCTCGTCATCGTCAACGAGCGGAACATCAGGACGGACGAGAACCTCAACACGCAGTGGAACACCGGCATGATCTCGTTCTACCTCGACGGCGAGTACAAGGGATCGTTCACGGACAACAACGGACAGGAGCGCGTGCTGATGGACATGATCCGCTACGGCGCGATCTACAACAGGACGCATGAGAGCGTCGTCGAGCCTGACGCGGCGAGCGGCCTCTCGTTCCAGGACCTGCGCTTCATCCCGCAGGTGTGGACGGGCGCGGAGGCGAAGGACTACGCGGCGGCGTTCCCCGTCGCCCCGACGGCCAACGTCACGCTCGAAGTGTCCGGCGAGGACGGCTTTACCGGTTCGCAGCAGATAGCAATCACCGGCGGCGGGCAGATCTACTATACGCTGGACGGCTCGGAGCCGACGCCCGAGAACGGCACGCTCTACGCCGGCGCGTTCACGCTCGCCGGGTCGGCGCAGTTCAAGGCTCGCGCCTTCGCGGACGGCCAGCCCGTCAGCCAGACGGTCAGCAGGACGTTCACCGAGGCGACGGACACTGCGGCGTACGACTACGTATTCCGCTACAACTTCACGGACGGCGCCAAGATCTACAACCACCACGGCTGCGCGACCGAGCCTGCCGGAACGGCGGCGGGCTACGCCGCGGTCCACGGCACGAACGGCTACGCCAAGGCAATCCATCCGACCGGCTACGGCACGATCGTGGACGGCATGGCGCGTCTCAACAACGACTGGACGCTCGCGATGTGCGTGAAGCCCGGCGACCTCGAGAAGGGCATCCTGCTTTCGCTCGGCGACAACAACGCCGTCAACACGAAGGAGCTTGCGATCTGTTCTTCGTCCACGGCCGGCAGGATCCACGTCGCCGTCGTGCAGAAGTGGACGACGGATACGGGCGTTCCCCAATACAAGAACCTGCCGTTCGCCTACGACATCCCGGTGGGCGGCGACACGGCGGGCAGCTTCCATTCGCTCGTCGTCACGCACGTCGCCAACACGGCGTACGACGCCGGAACCGGACAGGCGGTGTCGGGCACGATCACGTTCTACTGGGACGGCGTGAACGTCGGAGGGTTTGACTCCTCCACCAACGGCGGCGAACGCGAGTTCGGCAACGGATTCAAGTTCGGCGGCCTGCACGACGGTTCGACGGCGTGGCTTGCGCAGCAGGGTTACGTCGAGACGGCGTATGACGTCGAGAGCGCGTTCCGCGACGTGCGCTTCTACGCGAGGACGCTGACGGCGGACGAGATCGCCGGCTACGCGGCGATGTTCCCGGCGACGGACTCCACGAGCGGAAACATTGGCACGTTCGACTTCCGCCACGACTTCACCGGCGGCTCGCTCGCCGTCACCGGCAGCGCGTTCACCGACGGCGGCATCGCCGCCGCGACGAAGGAGGTGCTCGGCCCGGTGGACGACGATGCGGCGAAGGCCGCGTGGCCCGGAATGTCCGGCTACGGCACGATCGGCGGCGTGACGATGAACGGCGACTGGACGCTCGCCATGAGCGTGAAGGCGCCGAAGGTCGCGGACGACGAGAAGGGCATCATGGTCTCGCTCGGCGGTGTGAACGCCAAAGGCACGAAGGCCCTCACGATCGGTTCCACGGCGGACTCCACCGGCGGGCTGTTCTTCGGCCTTGCACAGCGGTGGGGCGGCGATACCACGGCAATCAACACCTGCAACGGACAGGTCACGCTCGCCGGGCTTGGCGACACGACGAAGGAGTTCCATTCGCTCGTCATCGTCCACGCCTCCGGCCTTCGCACCAACAACGACTCCGGCTGGAAGACCGGCACCTACGCCATCTACTGGGATGGCGTGTACAAGGGCGCGGTTGCGACGAACGACGGAGCCGGCCAGAACATCGGCAACTTCATCAAGTACGGCTCGCTCCACGACAGGATGCCGCCGACGCCGGAAAACTGGGGCGGCAACTACCCGCACTACGTCGAGACGGATTCGTCCGAAAGCGGCCTCGCGTTCCGCGACCTGCGCTTCGCGGGCAGGATGTGGACCGGCACGGAGGTCAAGGCGTATTCGCAGGCATTCCCGGCCGTGAAGCAGAAGAGCCGCGGTATTACGGTGCTGGTGTATTGAGGAATCGGAAAGGAGCAAAGAGATGAAAATGACAAAGAAGATTGCAATCGCTGCCGTTGGTTCGGCGCTGGCCTTTCCGCTTCTCGCGGCGGAGGTGTCCGGCGACGATGCGAAGACCGCCGTCGCCGGTTGGGTGAACCTGAAGGCCGCCGTGGGCGAGGATTTCGCCGCCAAACCGTCGAGCGTCAAGGAGTACCAAGGCAAGGACGGGAAGGGCAAGTACTACGTGGTGGAGCTGGAGGGCGGCGGCTTCGTCGTCACCTCCGGCGACACGGAGATCAACCCCGTCCTCGCCTACTCCAAGGAAGGCACGTGGGTAGATGACGTGAAGAAGAATCCGCTTCTCGCGATGCTGCCGCTCGACGTGGCTGCGGCGACCGAGGCCGCAATGATGGCCGAGCTGAGCTCGGCCAACTCGGCCGTTAACTCTGGCGGCAAGCGGCTCGCGGCGGGAGGCGCGGCGCAGTCCGCCAACGCTTCGTTGTGGAGCACGTTCAAGTCGGCCGCTGCCGCCAACGGCGGCCGCCGGCTGAGCGCGAAAATCGCCGATGATACTATTAGGCAGTACGGCGACCTGCGCGTCGGGAAACTCTTGGCGACGCAGTGGAACCAGCAAACCCTCACATACAACCTTTACGTGCCGAAAGGGACTACCGACGACTATCCCTGCGGCTGCGTCGCCACCGCCGGCGCACAGATCATGAAGTTCTGGGAGTGGCCGAAGACGAAAGTCACGCGGATCATGAACTTCAAGGGTTATGTCGATGGCAGCAGCGAGTGGACGCTCGACGGCGGCTGGAACGGGACGGCGTGGAATCCGGTATTCGGCGGACCCTACGAGTGGAGCAAGATGACCGACAAGCCGACTGCCAGAACTGATGCCGCCTACGCGATTAGCCGGCTGACCCGCGACGTGGGTCTCGCCTGCCACATGGATTACGCCAGTGGCGCCAGTGGCGGCAGCGGCGCGCAGACTTCGACGCTCTTCAGGCGCTTCACCGACCAGTTCGGATACGCGAACGCCGCCTACGCCAGCCAGCTCTCGGACAACGATGCCGATCAAAGCAGTTGGAAACGGGCGTTGCTCGCGAGCTTCAACGCGGGTCTTCCCTGCGGCGTGAGTGTTCCGGGCCACGCCATCGTGGCGGACGGCTACGGCTATTACGGCGACGCTCTCTACGTCCACTTCAACTTCGGGTGGGGCGGGTCGAGCGACGCATGGTATTCGAGTCCTCTCACGGGCGGCATGACAGGAGCCAACAGCGCATTCACCACGATTGGCGCAATCATCTACAATATCTATCCGCAGGGGCCGTCCGGCGCCACCATCGTCAGCGGACGCGTCCTCGACACGGCGGGCTCTCCGGTCAAGACGGGCAACAAGACCATCGTGGCGAAGAACACGTCCGACGGCACGACGTACACCGCGGTTTCGACGAACGCCATCTATGCGCTCATCCTTCCTTCGGGCGCCTACGACATCGGCTACGAATACAGCACAGGCACCGTGTTCTTCACGAACATGGTGGTAAAGGCGTGCGTCAGCACGGGTCTTGTCAACTCCAACAACGAGGAAGATCAGATCAAGGCCGAGCGCAGTGGATCCTACTACCCCAACACCAGTTGGGTCCACAACATCTACGACATGGATCTCAAGCCGGCCGCGATAACGGCGCCGACGTATTCGACCACGTGGGGTACGAAGTTCTACGGCGCGTCCGCCGCCGTCACGCTCTCCGCGTCCACGCCAGGGGCCGCAATCCGCTATACGACGGACGGCAGCGAGCCGACAGTTGCCAGCACGCTCTATGACGGGGCGATTTCGCTGACGGCGACGACCACCATCAAGGCCAAGGCGTTCTTCGGCGAATTCTACTCCAGTTCCACGATGACGGCCACATTCACCAAGGGCGACTACGCGGCTGAATATCGTTCCACCAAGGACGACTTGGCCGCCCACTGGGTCGACGAGAGGGAGGCGACGCACAACGTCACCGGCGCGTGGACGGCGGATAAGGCGTTCGACGGCGGATGGTTCCCCGTGGACGGCTTCAACGACTTCATCCCTCTGACCGCCTCGAAGGGCAGGAAGGTGACTGTGAAGGCCACGGTCTCCACGGTCGGAACCTACGGCGTCGATACCGATACGTATCAGGGCGTCAGGGCCGCCGTGAGAATCTGCAAGGTCAACGGCTCGCTTGCGTTCCAGGTCTACACGAGCGACGCCAACGGTGCGAAGTGGGTTGCGGCGACCGGCGCGACGCCGGCGGCGGGGACTGAATACGACGTGAAGCTCGTTTTGGACACCTCTGCCATGACTTACGAGGCGTTTGTCGCGACGGCTGGCGGAACCGAGGCGCAGCTGACGTCCGGCGGAAGCGGCACGTTCCCGTTCGCCACGCGTGCGAAGGGCGCGGTGAAGAAGGTCGCGCTCGACGGCGATGGTGCGGTCTCGGCGCTGGAAGGTTCCTATATTCGCTCCAAGGGCGTTCTGCTCATCGTGCAGTAGCAAACACGCTCCGTGTTTGAGCGCCGCAAGCTTCACTCCGCTCCGCAAGGTAAGAAATGCCGAAACGGAATTGACAGGGCAAAAAAATCGTATAATATACGTTCAACAGCCCAAGAAAGGAAGAAAGCCATGACGACAGGAAAAGCACTCAATGGA
>CAMKJU010000212.1 GCA_946413265.1 uncultured Lentisphaerota bacterium | reverse complement strand
CCGATCTGATACACTTCGCCATCACATACGACGGAACGCTCGCCACGCCTCAGTCGGTCATGTACGTCAACGGCGTGCAGGTCAATTCGGCAAGTGGCGCCGATTACAACGTCACGAGCAGCGGGAATGCTTTCACGCTCTTCTCGATGGCGGGCAGCCCCGGAAGTTCATCGTTCACGGGCAATATCGACGAGGTGCGCCTCTCGAAGAGCGCGCGCTCGGCCGACTGGATCATGGCGGCCTACACCACGATGAAGACGCCCACGGCGTTCGCGACGGCCGGCGCGGTGGAGACTTCCGAGGTGACGCCGTACGACTTCCGCGCGCTCACGACGGCGAACACCGTCACGGAGGACACGGGCGCCTACACCGTGTATGCGGGCGTCGACACGACGCTGACCTATCCGGGCGACGGCTACCTCGTCGTGGATGAAGGCAAGAAGGCGACCGTTCCGTCGTGGAACGGCTCGGTCGAGAACCTGGGCTACGTCAAGTACACGGGCAATACGGTCGAGACGGCGCCGCCGATTTCCGGCACGACGGAATACGCCGGCTCGCACATGCTCACGTTCGCGGAGAGCGGACATCCGCTCGTCTTCTCCGGCAACGTGAAGATCAAGGGCGAGTATGCGATCCTCCAGTACCTGGACGCGCCCGTGACGGTGACGGGCGGGACGACGACGCTCAGCGGCCTCATGCGCATCGCCGAGCGCAACGCCGACGTCGGCTTCGGCACGAACTACGGCGCCGTGATGAACGTGACGGGCGGCCTCGTGCAGAGCGACGGCACGGCCACGCTCGACTACTCCGGCTACAGCGCGCGCGACATGCAGATCAACATCTCCGGCGGCAGGTTCACGGTCCCGCTGCGCGTCTGGTACAGCACGACCACGGAAGACATGCCGCTCTGCACGGTGAACGTTTCCGGCACGGGCGAATTCGCGCCCGAGTATTTCGCGCAGCGCAACAGCGGGACGATCGCCTTCAATGCGATCTACTTCAACGTTTCGGGGAACGGACACTTCACGGCGCCCGCGTCCGTGCCGGAGTGGACGGTTCTCACGTCCGGAACCGGCACGCCCGTCGTGACGGCGGCGGCCGGCGCGGAGGTCAACTACCTGGGCGATGTCGTCGTGGCGTCCGGCACCACGCTCGCGTTCGCGGGCGACGCGGCGGCGAAGCCGTACTTCGCGATGAACTGCGACATCTCCGGCGCGGGCACGATCGCGGTGGAGAACGCGGTCCTCGACCTGACGGGCGACGTTTCCTTCGACGACTTCACCGGTACCCTGACGGTGCGCGACGGCGGCGTAATCATCCTCCCCGCAGACGAAGTGGCGCCGTTCCCGATCACGCTTGAGGCGGGCGCGCGCGTGATCGCGACGGTGACGGAGACGCCGGACAGCACGGCTGCGTTCCTCGGCGCGATTGCGTCCCTCCCCGCAAGCGGCACGGCGACGATCGAGCTCGACCTGCCGAACTCCATGCCGGAAGGGGCCGTCTACACGCTTTCCACCTCCGAGCTTCCCGCCGGCGCGGCGGAGCATCTCGCCGTCGAGTTCGGCGGCGCGGCGGGCGCGACGACGGCAGGCGCGGTCGGCCTCGGCGAGAACGGCGAGGTGACGGTGACGATCACGGAGAGCGAGAACAAGGGCGGCGCGCTCGTCTGGGCGGGCGCGACGGACGAGACGGTGACGGCGAACGAATCCGTCCTCGCCTGGGAACGCCTCGGCGGCGACGGCACGAAGCTGCCGTTCTATCCGAACCTGCCTCTCCTCTTCAACGACACCGCCGCGCTCAAGACGGTTCAGGTGGCGGATGCCGTGAAGACGGGCTCCGTCACGTTCGACGCGGCGGGCGACTACACGCTGCGCGGCGCGGCGAAGATCGACGCGACGACGGTGGAGAAGAAGGGCGCGGGCACGCTCGAGGTCAACGGCGCGGGATTCGCCGCGCCGGAGACGGTGACGGTGAAGAGCGGCGTCCTGAAGCTCGGCGACGGCGCAACGATGGATTCCGTCGGGAACAAGGACACGCGCATCGTGGTGAAGGACGGCGCGACCATCGACCTCAACACGAAGCTCTCCGCTTCCAACGACAAGGGACGCGGCGCGGTGCTGCAGAACACGATCGTCGAGATCAGCGGCACGGGCGTCGATGGACGCGGCGCGATCACGGACGAGAGCGGAGAGTATGTCAGTGTCTGGCAGTATCAGCTGGGGCGCGTGGTCGTGTCGTCCAACGCGACGATTGCCGGCACGCGCCGCATCGACCTTCGCAAGCCGGACAACGCGACATACGAGGGCAACACGTCGCTCACGGGCGGTGACGACGTCACGCTCACCGTGAAGGTCAACGTCCCCGAGACTGCCGACTGCGGACTGAACTTCAACAACTCCGATGTGGCGATCGGAAAGATCGAGCTTGCAGAGGGCGGCATGTTGGGCGCGGAGGGCGCGACGACGTTCAACGTGCCGAACGGCATCGAGATGAAGACGGGATCGCGCTTCCACTACTGGGGCGCGACTGGTCAGAAGGCGGCCATCACGGTGACGGGCACGGGCACGGGCCTCAAGTCGTCCGGAGCTGACACGAACATTCAAGACGCGCCGGTCACGGTGCGCGAGGGCGCGTCGCTCGACCTTCGCGGCGACAAGGCGCTCACCTACTCCGCCGCGTTCACGAACGAGGGCGCGGTGACGGTCTCGGGCGGCACGCACAAGATCACGGGCACGGAACTCGCGGGCGAAGGCACGTTCGCCGTGAGCGCGGGCGATTTGCAGTTCAACCCCGCGGCGGCGTCCGGCGCGCTGAACCTTTCCGTCTCCGGCGGCTCGGCGCACGTGGGCGCGGCGGCGGACTGGTCCGCCGTTCCAATGACGCTTGCGATGACTGGCGGCACGCTCTGGTGGGGCATGGGAGAGGCGGCGGGCTTCCCGAACGTCACGAGCCTCGACGCCTCCGGCATCACGAGCGGCTTGATCGATTTCCACTCCGGCGCGGCGAGCGCGACGGTTCCGGCGCAATTCGCGTCGGCAAACCCGAACGACGTCAAGTTCTACAACAGCGCCGACAACCAGACGATCACGATCCCGGCAGGCAACTGGACGGTCAAGTCGCGCATCGGCGTGGCCAACGGGTCCTACCCGGGCCACCTCGTGTTCGGCAACGGCGCGAACGTCTCCGCCAACAACCTCGCGCTCGCCATCGACAGCTCCGCGCCGAAGACCGCGATCGTGGAGATCGGCCCCGGCTCGACGCTCACGCTCACCGACTACGCGCGCATCGGCGAGTACAGCGGCGCGTCGGAGTACTGGCACGAGGTTATCGTGAACGGCGGCACGTTCAGCTGCGCGAACGTCTTTGCGGTCGCCTACGACAGCCCGCTCTGCTACGCGACGCTCTCCAGCGGACGCATGAGCGTGGGCGGGTTGAACGTGCGCTCGCGTACGACTTACATCTATGACAACAGCGACGAGCGCTTCACGATGACGGGCGGCGAGCTCGACCTCGGCGCGAGCGGCCTCACGACGGCGCGCATGAAGTACAACAACACGCACGCGAACCTGCAGGGCGGCCTCTACAAGGCGACGGCGAACCACAACGTCGGGTACTACGGCATGCTCGTGGCGACGGGCGAGGACATGGACGACCCCGGCGAGCTGACGATCGACCTGAACGGCAAGACCGTCACGCATGGCAACACGCCGCACTTCGGCTCGTCGGCGGTGACGCTCACGGGCGAGGGCTCCTACGTGACGTCGAGCGACTGGCAGGGTATCGTGAAGGGCAAGTGGACGGTCGATACCGCCGCGAGCGCGACCGTGAACCTCACGGGCTTCGCCGGCTTCGCGGGCGGCCTCGAGCTGAAGGACGGCACGTCTGCGTCGCTCGGCATCTCCGGCGAGAGCGCGGTGGAGTATGTGGCGCTTCGTGGGTACGGAAGTTCGGATGCCGGCTATACTTACGTCACGAACAACGGCGCGATGCCGTCCGTCGCGTCCCATCTGAAGATGCTCTGCAGAAGCTTCTCCAGCAACCAGGCGCCGCTGAATTCGAGTGCGTTCGCCGCGCGCGGCCAGTTCTACGTCGATGAGGACGATGCGGGCACATGGACGTTTGCCGGCAACTTCGACGACCAGGTGGCACTCTGGGTGGACGGCGTGAGGGTGCTCTACAACGCTTCGTACAATTCCGTGGCCACCGCCCAGGCAGAGATGACTGCCGGATGGCATGATTTTGTCCTTGTGACATACGACGGCACTGGTTCGCAGGGCCCATACGTAAGCGACTGGAAGTCGAACGCGATGTGCCTTGGCTGGAAGAAGGGCACGAGCACCTCGAAGGCGGCGGCGGACTACAACCGCTTCGACACCTCGACCTTGCGGATGCGCGTGAAGAAGCCGATCACCTCCGACGGCGTGACGGTGGAGCGCGTGGCGGGTAACTACTCAAACCTCGACACCCTCCGCGCGCGTACCAACTGGTCGCCGCTCTGGGTGACGAACTCGCTTCAGAAGGTGCTGAACACGAAGATCGCGCAGCAGCAGACGTCTTCGGTGCGCTTTACTGGCGGGTTCCTCGTCGGAGAGTCAGACGCGGGCGAATGGAAGCTCTACGGGTCGTGGGACGACCGGATCATCGTGAAGTTCGACGGCGTGGAGGTGCTGAACAACACGGCGTACAATGTGCTTGCGACAAGCACCGTGAAGATGACGCCCGGCTGGCACTCTTACGAGATCCGCGTCGGCGACGGAACGGGTGGATACGGACCCGACGCCGCCAACGTCAACAGCGGCTACGGCCTCGCCGTGATGCGTCCGGGCGACACGGCGAAGCAGCCGTTCGACGAGCGCACGTTCACGCTCACGACGAAGGCGCTCGTGGCGCAGATGGCGGAGAGGCCCGGCCTCGGCGGCGTGACGACGGTCGGCGCGGGCGCGACGCTTTCGAACGGGAGCCCGTGGTCCGGCGCGAACCTCAACGGACGCTTCTGCCCGATCTACGGCACGCTGAAGGGCAGCGGCACGCTGTCGGGCCCGTATCGCTTCACCGGCGACGACAACAGCTGGGAGGTGACGGACGCGGCCGCGAATGGCGCAAACCTCCCGGCCGTCACGTTCACAGACGCCACGGCGGACACATTCGCCGGCTTGAAGTCGATCAGCGTCACGTTCGATGCGAAGCCTACGCGTCACACTTACTTCCTCACCGGCGCAATCAATGGCTTGACCGATGCCGATCTGCCCGCCGCTGCAATCACGGTGAAGGATGCCGCCGACAACGACTACTCCGCGAACTTCACGCTCACGGTAAAGAACGGCCGCCTTGCGCTCTCCAACTCCAAGGCCGGCGGCACGTTCATCATCGTGCGGTAGGACGAGGCGTCCCGCCGAGCCGTGACAGCAAGCGTACAACAGCAAGACTTGTTGTCGTACGCTTGTTGTTTCACGAGTCGATGTGGCAAGGGCGGCCCGCATGGTGGGGCGAGGCGTCCCGCCGAGCCGTGACAGCAAGCGTACAACAGCAAGTTGT
>CAMKJU010000211.1 GCA_946413265.1 uncultured Lentisphaerota bacterium | reverse complement strand
TGTTTTGGTTGTTTCCATTACAAAGGAGGGACGGTGAAAAACGGAGATGCGCCCCCCGGAGATTGACAAGAGGGAAACGAAAAAAGCAAGATAGTTAAGTCGCACTTGCACGATCTACAACCAAGTGCTATACTGTCCGCATGAAGAAAATTGCCATCATGCTGGAAAGCACCCGCGCATACGCCCGCGCGGTCGTCGAGGGCGTTGCCGCGTTCGCGCAGGAGCGGCGCGACTGGATTCTCCGTCCGGTCAACGCTCAGACGTTTTCGCCCGTGCGTCTGCGCGGTTTCGACGGCATCATCGCCCGCATCCTCGACGACGCCACGGCGGAACGGCTGGCGAAGACCGGCCTTCCAATCGTGGACGTGTTCTGCCAGAAGCCCCGCACGGGGTTAGCGAGCGTCGAATCCGACCATCGCGCCATCGGACGCATGGCCCGCGCGTTCTTCGAGTCTCGCGGCTTCGCGAACTTCGGCTACTGCGGAATGCCCGGCATCGCGTTTTCCGACAAGCGGCAGGATGCGTTTGTAGACAATGACACGCACATATTCACGCCAAGGCAGAGCATGTTCAGAGGCAAGGGCGACTTCTACACGGACCGCATCGACTGGCTGCCGGACAGACCTGCGCTGAAGAAGTGGTTGCTGAGATTGCCCAAGCCGATAGGCGTGTTCTGCTGCAACGACCTGCGCGCAATCCAGCTGGAGCGGGTGGCGCTTGAATGTGGACTGAACGTGCCGAAGGACGTTGCGATTCTTGGCGTGGATAACGACACCATGCTTTGCTCGTTCGCGGAAGTTCCGCTTTCGAGCATCCGCCCGAACTCGTTCAAGGTCGGCTACGATGCCGCGCGCATCCTGTCGGCGGTGATGACGCGGCAGGCCGACGACAGACCTCACAAGATACATTCCGTGCCGCCGGGGGAGCTCGTGGAGCGGATGTCGACCGAGTTCATGCCCGTCAATCCGCCATGGCTCGGGAAAGTGCTCATACACATCGAGACGAACATGCGCCGGCCGATTGGCGCGCGGGAGATATTCGACCTCGCGGAACGCTCCAGCACATACGTCGAACAGGTGTTCAAGGACAAGTTTGGCAAATCCGTCCAAGCGTATGTGACAGCGGTTAAGATGCGCGAGGCGAAACGTCTGCTCGGCGACGGCCGGCTGCGCATTTCCGAAATCGCCTACCAATGCGGCTTCGCGTCACCCCAGTATTTCTGCCGCACGTTCACCGCGCACTTCGGCAAGAGCCCCAAAGCCTACCGGACACGACTCTGAATCATCGGTAAAGCGTTGCGGCCAGCAGGCCGACGAAGGTTTCCGTTCCACGGCATTCAATGCGCAGCGCCTTCAGTTCCTTTGCGGGATCGAGGATGATGGCGTGGGCGTTTCCGTGCGTGGCGTGCTTGCCGAACATCACCGGCCGCCCCTTCACCGCGTAGGGCTTGCAGTCCTTCGACATGTCGAGATAGCACCACTGCCCATGCATGTACGAAAGCCAGTCGTCGCAGTTGTCCGGCGGGACGAGCGGAAGCGCCGCCTCCGTGCCGTCGGCGTAGCGCACCTTCACGACCGCCGCCTCCATCCACGCGACATTGGGGTTCGTGACCACCGCCGTGAGCAGCGCGATCTTCCGCGCCCTGCCGGAAAGCGGAATCTCGACCTCATTCGGGAACTGGTCGTAGAACGAAACGAACACGGCGTTCGTCCCGTCCGCCGGACCGAGCCGGAACGCGGGGCCGTACTTCGTCACGAGATGCCCGTCGGCGGGCCAGTCGAGCTTCTTGGGCACGTAGTAGTCCTTCGGCCAGTGGCGGTTGTCAACGACCTCGTGCCGTTCCCACCAGCTGCGCCCGTTTGCCTGAAGGGTGCTGTGCTTGTGTCTCGGCGAATACCTCCCCGTGTGCAAAAGCCGCAGGTTCTGGTTGAACGCCTTCGAGAGATCGACGTACTCCGCCTTCGTCCCCGGAGGAATCGAGAGGTCCGACCCCTCGCCCTTCGGATGCCCCCAGCGCGTATGGCGCGGCGGGATCGCCGCCCCCGCGAACTTCGGTTTCCGCGCGGCGGCGACCGTGACCGTCCCTGCGCGGCTTCCGCCCGTCACCTTCACGCCGCCCGTGCGCGTCCAGCGGTAGGAAATGTATGGGGACTTGATCTCCGCCTCGTTCCACGACGCGGGGAACGACGGGCGTATCTCCCGCCCGTCGACGATGCCGAACACGCCTTCCGCCACGGCGCGGAGAAAGCCGGCGGCGTTGTCGGCGAAGTCGATGTTGGAGTAGCAGGCGAAGTCGTAGTTGAGGTCGCACGTGCCCACGCCCGGCCCGCAGCCCGCGCCGCGCGCGGAGATCGCCGCCACGTCGTGCAGATGCCGCCAGCCGAGCTCCGGCTCGCCGGTCTGGTAACAGGCGAGAGCCCAGAACAGCGTCTCGTTCGGGTAGCGTCCGCACGACGTCCAGAACCTGGGCAGGCGGTTGGACGAGTAGAGCAGCGTCGCGCCGTCCTTGGCGAAATGCGTCGGCACGTTGTCCTCCACCCAGGCGACGGCGCGGCGGTTGCGCGCGAGGTCGAAGGGAAGGCTGTCGATGGCGATGTAGACGGTGGAGAGGTCTGGCGCACGCATGAGGCGCTTGAGGCCGAACCGCTCGCGGTACTCGCCCCACACGCCGTCGCCCTCGTGCCACAGGCTCTTCGCGATCGCGTCCTCGACGGCCTTCGCCCTTTTCCCGAAGAAGACCGCGTCCTCCGCCTTGCCGAGCCGCTCTGCGACTTCCGACATCACGCGGCAGTCGAAGGCGTAGTAGGCGGAGGCGATCGTGCCCGCACCGCCGTTGCACCACTTGTCGTCGGTGTTCCACGTGTTGAGCCAGTTCTCGTAGAGTTCCGCGTCCGGCACCTTCATGTTGCGGTCCATCCACGCGAGGTGCCTCTTCACGCCGTCGTAGGCGATCTCGCGCATGAAGTCGTCGTCGTGCGTCCACTTCCAGTACCGCATCACGGAGACGGCGAACTCCTCGCACATGTTGTACGAGGAATCGCGCTGCGGCTCGTTGGGAATGCGCCCATCCTTGCGCTGGGAGCGGAAATGCTCGCGGGCGTTCTCCTTGAAGCGCTCCTCCCATCCCGTCGCATAGCAGATGTACCCCACGCGCCAGCCCGCGAACGCCTGCCTCCAGTTCGTCGCGCCGTGCGTGATGTGCCGGCCCTCGAACATCGCGTCCGCGACGAGCAGCTGGCACGGGAGAAGCGAATCGAGCAGCGGGTCGGGCGTCTTGATCTCGATCGTCCGCGCGATGCGCTCGAAGTGGTTCGTCGCCGCATCGAACATCGCCGCGACATCGCGCGTAGCGACGGCGCCCTCGCCGTCGTTCTTCATCCCCTTCCGCTCGAAGTCGTAGTACGTCGCGCCGCGCCGCGCGCCCTTCGCGGCGAGTTCCCATTCGCCGTCGAACGTCGGCGGCAGGTCGCCGGTCGTTTCCACGAGAAGGCCGTCGGACTCGGCGCTGCGCACCATCTTCACCGTGCCCCTGCCCTTCAGGTCGTATTCGGCACGACCCCACACGTAGCGGTATTCGACGTCTTCTGTGCCGTCGCCGAACTGCAGCACGCCGCGCACCTTCTTGTCGATCTTGTAGCCGCTGAACACCTTGAGAGCGACCTTCGGACGGTCGCCCGTCCAGGGAAGGGACTTGCGCGGCGCGAGCTCCCGGTCGTCGCCGTGCCACCCGTAGAGCGGTCGGTTGAACTCGCCGTCGCCGTTGCTTGTCCTGTATCCACCGGGAACCGGCGTGTAGCGCAACTGCGCACCGCCCAACGCAACTCCCGTCAGCGCAACAGCCACAGCCGACGCGACGCATGCGGCGACCTTACCCCGACTCTCCTTGCCTCTATTCCTCATCTTCCGTGTACTCCGTGTATTCCGTGGTTCCCAATCCACATCAGCGGACGGGGGCCTTGCCAGGACGCGAGGGGAGCGGAACGCCGTCCATCGTCACGTTCTTCGCATTTACGACCACGATCCGTTCAGCCGTTGTCTCGCCGCACGTCACGTTCTTGAGCGTCACGCCGTCCACGGGATCGCGCGCGTCGCCATAGACCATCAGAAGATGCCGCGCCCGCGTGGCGCGGACGTTCTCCGCGCAGATGTTGCGGATGCGCGTCACGCGTACGTCCCATGTCGGCAGGTTGCGCCACTCGTACAGGACGTCCGTCTCGATCCCAACGACGCTCAGCGGCGCGGATTTTCCGCGCATCTCCACGGAGCAGTCCTTCATGTAGATGTTCTCCACGAATCCGCCGCGCCGCTCGTTCGTCTTCACGTAGAAGACGTTAAACACGTTCCCCACCATCTGGCAGTCGTGCATGAGCACGTTCCTGATTCCGCCCGAGACGTCGCTGCCCGCGCCCATGAGGACGTGTCCGTTCCTCACCGTGCAGTGGCGCACGACGACGTTCTCCGTGCAGCGTCCAAGACGCCAGGCGTCGTGGTTGCGGGCGGCCTTGAGGATGATTGCGTCGTCGCCCTGGTCGAAGATGCAGTTCTCCACGATCACGTTCTTCGTCATGTCGATGTCGATTCCGTCGGTGTTGTGTCCGTGCGAGTAGATGTCGATCCCGCGCACAACGACGTTCTCGGAGTGGAACAGGTGGACGTTCCAGAACGGGGACCCGCGGATGAGGAAGTCCTCCAGCAGGATGTTCGCCGAACGGTTGATTTGGATGAGGTGCGGACGCGCGTGGGAGCCGGGGAAGCGGGTGATGTCGCGCTTCTCGAGCGGAATCCCCATCGAACACCAGTCGTAGAGCGTCGCGATGAACGCCTTGTGCATGGGCGTATTGCGTTTGTCCCACTCCTTGCGCCACAGATTCGTCTCCGGCGCGATCCGGCCCTTGCCGACGATGGCGATGTTCGTGCAGCAGTATGCGAAAATGAGCGGCGAGTAGCTCATCGCCTCCACGCCCTCCCAGTTGGTGTGGACGGCGGGGAGGTAATCGGCCGGATCGTCCGTGAACACGATGCGCGAGCCTTCGCGCAAATCGAGCGCCACGTTGCTCTTGAGATGGATCGCGCCTGTGCGCCAGTCGCCGGCAGGCACCACCACGCGACCGCCGCCGGCTGCGGAACAGGCCACAATCGCCTTCGCGAACGCTTCCGTGTTCTTGACGGCACCGGTCACGGCCCCGTAGTCCGTGATCGCGAACTCGCGCGCGGGCACGCGCCACACGGGGACGTCCGGCATCTTGAATGGTGCCTCCGGCGCGGACACGTAGTCGTACGCCGCATCAGCCGACGCAGCAACAGCACCGATGATCACTCCGCTAATCAATATCGCTTTCTTCATTTTCACTTCCTCCGTCATTTCCTTTGGCTCGATTGCGCCCCGGACGCTCCGTACGCGCGCACATAGTCGACTTCCATGAACGTGCCGTCGATGGCGTCAGTCACAGGCCCCGCCCACTTTAAAATCGCCTCAGAAAGGAGAAGCGCGCATTCCGAATGGCACACTTCGTTCTTGACGCGCCTGATTTCCTTTCCGTCAAAATAGAACACAAGCTCGTCTGGCGTCCACAGGAACCCA
>CAMKJU010000210.1 GCA_946413265.1 uncultured Lentisphaerota bacterium | reverse complement strand
ACTCATGGCATATTCTCCTTCTAACCTTCATCGCTCTAGTTGCGAACTGCAACTGTGGATATGCTATCAAACCACAGTTCGCTTGTCAATGGCCAAAGGGCCTCTTTTTATGGTCGCGGTGTGCGCTACTTGACGATGATGGCCATTCCGGGGAAATGGACGCCGGTTTCATTCACCATGCAGGGCCTGCCGTTCATCCGATATTTACCGTGGGGCAGGTAGAAATACAGGTTGGCGTCATTGCTGTAGCCCGAACCGTGGTAGGGATAGGCGCACGAGGGCGGGCTCGAGCGGGGCGAGGCGCAGCCTGAGCGAATCGGAGTTTTCGCAGGGCACGAGCTTCGGCTCAGGACCGAACACGCTCTCGGCCGCCGTGCGGCCGAGACCCGCCAGGCCCACCGTCACATACAGTTCCTTCTCGTAGCCATTGACCACGAGGACATACTCCGCGCCGTCCTTCACCCATCCCCGCGCCGACACGGGATGCTTCGGCCCCTTCCAGTCGTCATCCGGCTTCATGTGCCCAACACCGGTCACGATCCGCCGCCCGGCCCCCTCCGCCGAGAGCAGCACCGGGAACTGCGCGCGTATCTCCTCGCCCACGCGGCAGCACTCCGCCCACCTCCGCTCGAACTCCTCGCCGTTGGGACGCTTCTCCAGGTCGAAGAACGAGTACATGACAAGTCCGTTCGCACCGTTGGCGATGCACTGCCAGCACATCGAGCGCAGCTCCGCCTCGGTCGGCGCGCGGCATTTCGCCTTCTCCTCCGGCGTCTTCCTGTACCCAGCCCAGTTGAACGCCTGAGGCACCTGCCAGACGGGCTTGCATCCGAGCGTGCCGCGTACGGTCTTTTTCGTCCACTCCGTGGCCATTGCCGCCGGTTTCGACGGAATCGGATAGGGATCGGTGCCAACCACGTCGAACGATGGCATGTACTCGCGGATCGAGTTGTACTGGTACAGCACCGACCAGCCGGGATGACCAGGATCAAGCTTCTCCATCAGATCGCGTCGCGCCGCAAGGCGTGGCAGCATGGTGAGCGGCAGTTCGTCGTTGAGGTACCACGCGAGAAGCGCGGGGTGGTTCTTGAAGCGGTTCACGCGATCCTTGATATAGCGCGTTTCGTCCGCCTCAGTCTTGATCCCCTTCGGCGCCCAGCACGTGCCGCTGTAGATGTCCTTGACGCTATAGATCACCTTCAGGCCCTTTGCGTGGCAGAGGTCCATTAGGTCCTTCGAATTCGGCGCATGGTACGGCATGAGGCAATTGAACGGCCCCTTCGCGTACGTCTCGATCTTGTTCGTGGTGACGGCGCTCCAGTACATTCCAAGCGGGAAGAACGGTTTGCCGTCCACAATCGCGCGGCCCTGGCGGTCGAACCACGTGGACATCTTCGGCATCCGCTCCACGCGCGTGAACGTCGTCTCCGCGCCTCCCAGCCGCTCCTTTCCGTCGAAGAGCTCGGCCGCGACGCGCTGCGCGCCCATCTTCATCTCTGCCACCTTCAGCGTCACGCTCTCGCCAAGCGAATTCGTGGCGCGCGTTCTGCACACGTCACCCTTTGCGTTCTGATATGTGAACCATGTGGCGAGACCCGGGCCTGCGCGGTCTTCCGGTACGTCAAGCGCCGCCCGAAAAGTCACCTCGCCCTCCGCCGCCATGTTGCGGTATGCGGTTGAATACACGCCCGCCACGGGCGGCAGCACGTATTCGCGCACCGACACGTCGTCAAACCACGCCTTGCCCTTCATTCCCCTCCGCACGTATGGACTCACCCTTGCGGACGCGGCCTCCTTCGGTACCTTGTCCGTCACGCCCTTCACGCACGTCCAGTCTTTCGTGCCCTTCACACCGTTAACGTACGCGCCGCCAAGCCACTTCCCGTTCGCGTCGTTCCATTCGATGCACATGGTTGCGCCGGATTCGTTGCCCGTCAGGTTCTCGGTCTTCACCCACACCTGGTACTCGTATGCGTGTCCGGCCTTGAGCGGTATCCTCTGCCCGGGGAACGAGTAGAAACTGGGGTCGTCGTTCTCGTAGCAGAGCGCACGCGTGCCGTTGCGGCCCTCGCCGTCGCGGTAGGTGAACTTCCTCCCGATCGTGTTCCAGTGCGCCGTCTTGCCGTCCATGACCTCGTCGAACCCTCCGTTGAGGACGAGCTCTCCACCGCTGCTGGGCAGGCTCTTCGCTGCGGCCATAATCGCCGCTACAATGATTCTGAGTTTCTTCTGCCACGGTCTGTCGCCGAAGTTGTGCACGTGTACGGTCTCGGATCTATGCGTCATTTTGAACATTTCAAGATTCTCCTTTCAACTTGATGTGTATGGTCCTTGGCCATACTCGCCTCAGCTACGCCCGCAGGAGGCCCAGTTCGTAGGCGCGGCTAACGGCACCGGCGGAGTTCGTGGCATCGAGCTTGGTCATCAGGTTCTTCGTATGCGTGCGCACCGTCTCGAAGCCGATGCCCAGAATGATCGCGATTTCCTCGCGCGTCTTGCCGTTTGCCATGTACTTGAGAATCTCCGCCTCCCGCGCCGAAAGGATCGTCTTGGGCTGCACGTACGCCTCTTCGGCAAAGCAGTCTGGTTCTGCCACAACGCGGCGTATCGCCGCAGAAAGTGCACCTCGTTTCGAGCTTTTTGGAAGATATCCTGCCGCACCAAGTGCGCGCGCCTCGTCAACCTCCGCCTTGAGCGGCATCCCCGCCAGCAGGATCACGCGCACAGTCGGGAAATCCTTCTTGAGCCGCGCCAGCAGTTCAAGGCCTGTCATTCCTCCTGGCATGTGTACGTCGGTGACGACCACGTCCGGCGCGCCTTTCTTCGCGCAATGCGCCAACGCCTCCTCCGCCGAGGCGACCGAGCCGTGGATCGAGAAATCCCCCTCGCTCGCGAGAAGCACCTCCAGCCCGTCGCGGACGATTGGATGGTCATCGACTATCAGCACGTTTATCATGATTTCTCTCCGTATGGCAATCGCACGACGACAAGCGTTCCCACGCCGATCTCGCTTGCAATCCGAATCTTCCCGCCCAGCCTCGCGGTACGCTCCCTCATGCTGCGCAGGCCGAGATGTCCGCCATCCGCCTCGACAGCGGCCGGGTCGAACCCGCAGCCGTTGTCGCGGACCCTGATGACCAGTCCGTCGCGGCGGAAGGAGAACGTGACCTTCACGTCCGTCGCGCCGCCGTGCCTGAGCGCGTTGCCCACGGCCTCCTGCAGCCCCATCAGGATCTCGCCGGAAAAGGACGGCGGCACGTGGCGCTCCTCCCCGCGGAACTCGAAATGCACCACGCCCTGCCAATGCGCAAGACGCCCCGCCGCGTACTTCACAAGCCCCGACAGGTTGTTCGGGCCCTCGCTCTCCTCCGTCATCGACCACAGCGCAGCCCGCAGACCCGTCTGCGCATGGTACAGCGCGTCACAAGCCTTTTCCAGCTGCTCCCGCGCCTTGGTCGCGCCCTCCGGCATCAGGTTCATCGCCGCCTCAAGCCTGAACATCGTTCCGGCGAGAAGCTGCTGGAATCCGTCGTGCAAGTCGCGGGAAAGCCGCAGCCGCTCCCGCTGCACCGCCACCGCCTTCGCCCGTTCGCGCGACTTCACCCAAAACACCAGCGCCCCGCCAAAGAAAAGAATGCCACCGATCAACATCCACAGGCGCAGCGGTGTCCAGAACGGCGCCGCGCTGATAATGACGAAATCGCCGATCCTCGCGGCAAGGACAGATGGATTCTCCATCTGCAACTGGGCGTCCTGGACCGTCGTATAGACATAGACGCCCGAAATCCGCACGCACGCGCCGAGGTTGAGGTCTTTGGGCGTGCTGCTTGCAATGGGAAACGGCACCACCGCCTGGACGACGCCGTCGCCTTCGCCCAACAGAACCTGCATGAATGTCTGTCGTCGGTTGATGTCGCGCACCGTCCCCTCCACCGTCACGATGCGACCGAATCGGTTGACGGCGTTGGTGTCCGCAATCGGATCGACGAGAAGCTCTGCGATTGAAACTGATTCCGGTTTCGGCAGCCGCGAAGGGTCGTGCCCCAGCATCCGCACGACATCGGCCTTGAAGCGCGGCGTGGCGATGCCCTTGATGTAGTGTCCGCCGACCGAGACGATGTCTCCTGCCGATACGCGCGGATCGTTTGCGTCGCGCTGCACGCGCCACGCGGCTCCGGACGCCGTCTCGAGGAAAAAATATGCGTCCGCTGGACGATGGAACGTGACGAAGCCCTCGATGTCCGCTCCAAGAGCGGACACAGCGGCGAACACAGCTAACAATGCGCAGGCTTTCGGCAACAGCATAGTGCCGAATATTCTACACAAATCAGCGTGAGACTGTCAAGCCGATGCAGACCGGTTCGGCGGTCTTCACCTTTCCGCCGTCCGCGCCCCATTGGTACGCGCAGACGGTGATCTCGCAACTCTTCGCGCCGAAGGGCCAGTCGCGGAGTCGGAGCACGCCGTCGTCGCCGACGACCGCAGGGCCCTCACGGACAAAATAACGCACAGGCAGACCGCTTGTGGCCTTGGCAGTGAGTTTCAACGGGAAATCTGCGGTCTTCACGCTTTTCGGCGGATTCCACTCAATGGCGTTCTCCACGCCATGCGTGTTTATGGGGAAGCGCAGGATCGCCTGCTGCACGCTGCGCCGCCAATGCGCGTCGCCAGGATAGACCGCCGCCAGCACGACTTCGCGCGCGCGGTATCCGTCGAAACCGTGGCGGTTGAAGCGGATGTCGAACGTGTCCATGCCCGTCTTCACCGCCGGTCCCTGTACGACCTTGACGTCAATCGCTTCGCGCGGCATTCCAGGCACGCCGTTCGCCTCTCCCGCCCTCTTCCCCGTCCAGCGTTCGGGGCGTCCGGGTGGAATCTTCTCATCGAAGCGCGCCTTCGCGCGGAAACCCTTGCCCGTCGGACGGAACGGAACCTTCACCTGAAGATGGTTTTTCGGATCCTGCGCAACGATCTCCCCCGCGCGCCCTTCGAAGCCGAGGACCGTGAACTTCCCGCCAAAGCGCGGAATCGAGGGGACTGTCCCCTCCGTGATGAAGCGCGCGATCGCGAGCGGAAGCGCGTCGGTCATGTCGAAATGTCCGCTTTCCCAGTCGGCGACCGGATGGAGCTTCACGTTCGGATGCGACTTCAGGAAGCGTCTTTCCTTGTCCATCCGTTCCGAGAACCATTCATAGTCTCCACCGACGAGCAGCATCGGAACGCCCTCTGTCTTCTTCCAGAACGCGTCGTCGAACTGCGGCTTGAAGTGCGGCCAGCTGCCCTTGAGCGACACCGCGCATTTCACGCGCTGCGGCATCGCGGCCGTGCAGAGATACGGCCAGTCGGCCCAGGCGGAATGCCCGAGCGGCACGATCTTCGCGTCCCTCGCGAGCTCGGGATGTCCGCTCTCCTTGGCGAGCTTTGCAAGAAGCATGTCGAGCGCGGGGACCTCCGCCTCCGTGAACTTTTCGTTGAAGCCCATGAGTCCCGGCGTGATGAACACAATCGCGACGTCGGCAACGGCGAGCGTGCGGCGGAAATCGGCGTCCGAAAAGAGCGGCTCCTCGAGCATGTTGTCATTTCCAATGACGACG
>CAMKJU010000209.1 GCA_946413265.1 uncultured Lentisphaerota bacterium | reverse complement strand
ATCATCTGTATGTTTTGCATGTTCTACCTGTTCTACATGGATAAACTTCTTACCTGTAACTTCCTTGTGATGTCTCGTATTGCTTTCGCTGTTGGGAGTCTTGGAGTCTTGGAGTTATTGAGACTTTTGAGGTCTTCTCCAAACCTCCCAATCTCCTAATCTCCCTATAGCGAAAGCAAGAAAGGTTTTGAATGTCCATGTAGAACATGCAGAACAGGTAAATCTTCGGTTACACCCAAAAATTTGATATAATTTGACCCGCTAACCAAAAGAAGAAGGAAGAAGGATAAAATGAAAAGCAGACTGAAAATCATATTCGGAGCGGTTGCATGCGCAACCGCGTTTGTCGCGTTCACGCAGTCTCCGGCGCACGACGCGCTCAAGAAGGAGATCGCCGAACTGCAGAAGAAGCCGGCCGTGTTCGAGTTGCCTCCCTACCTGCCGCCGGAGAAGGACTTCGGCGACGTGTGCAAGGCCGCCGGCGAACAGAAGAAGAAACTGCTCGTCTCCATCGGACGCGAGGCGTGCGGACGCTGCCAGCGTTTCTACGAGCTCGTCAAGCGCGGCGAGGTGAAGATCGACACCAACGCGTACGTGTTCGTGCGCCTCGACATCGACGAGTACACCCAGCGCGACTACTTCTTGGACGCATTCGACCCGCCGGACGGACAGCTTCCGTTCGTCGGCGTCACCGACGCCGAACGCTCCAAGCAGCGCCCCTGCCTCACGGGCTATCGCACGGCGAAAGAATATCAGGCGCTCATGAGCAAATAGCTACTTGACGATGATCTTCATGCCGGACGGGATGAAGCGGAGACCGTCGGTACCCTCGCCATCTTCATCCACCGCGACCCTGAAGCTGCGGCCGCCGGTGCACTTGAACTTCACCGTGTTCAAGTTTGTCGGCTTCGACTCGGCAGTCCAGGTCACGAGGTAATCGCCTTTGTGGAGCGGACGATTGCCAACATTGACGCGAATCGTCGCATTGTCGGCGAACTTTAGCAACGAGTGGGCGTGCGCCGTGGTTCCGCCCGTGGAGCACGTCGCGAGCGCCGCGTTGAGATTCGAGAGGTCGAGCGTCGAGCCATCCATCATCGTGAGGCCGTGGTACTTGGGCGAATACGGCACGAACGAACCCCAGATGTGCAGGACGTCAGCTGACGAAGAGGCGATGCCCACATTGTCCTCCTTGGCAACGTAGTTGGCAAGTTCGGTGTACTTGTCCGGATCGCCGTAGAAGTTGACGTTGTTGTGGATGATGAACGTGACGTTGTTGGTGGCGACCACCGTGTGGCGGGGAATAAGCATAGAGTTGCCGCCCGAACCAAACGTCTCGATCGTGCCGTTCTCGATCGTCGTGTTGATGAGGTCGAAGTACGTTGTACCGTTGGTGACCGTAAGCGTATTGCCGCCGAGGTCAAGGTAGGTGCGCTCGTCCGCCGCGTACATTCCATACCGGGCGTTTTGGAGGTTGATGACAGAGTCCTTCGTCAGGCGCAAATTCGTGATGGAGGTGTAGGAGGTGAACGATGTGTTGTAGTTGACGCTGTTCGCGAATGTTCCGCCAGCAAGGACGAAGTTGAATCCGTTGAAGAATATTTTGCCGCAGATGTCAAGCGTTCCGCCCTCTTCAACGGTCACGGTGCAGGGCGCGCCCAGCACGCCGTCTCTTCCATGTCCGACAGTACGCAGCCAGCCGCCCTTGACCGTCACGTCGCCCGTGTAGGTATGCCCGTTCTTGCGCTCCGTGAACGTTCCCGCGCCCTCCTTGACGAACGACAGGCTGCCCGTGAACGAAATGTTGTAGTTGTCGAAGACCGTCGCGGCATCCGCCACAACGACCGTCAGCGTGCCACCCTCGCCGTCGGGCGAGGAGTCCGTCACGGTGAACTTCGCGTCCGCCGTCAGCGCCGATTCGGGCAGCGTGAAGTCGTGGCCTTTCAGGTCGATGGTCGCATTCTCGGAAATGACGAGGTTCACGATGGCGGACGAAACCCCGCATCCGTCCGAAGGAACGTCGAATCCCGTTGTGTGATAGCCCTTCGCCGTCCAGCCGTTCGCGGCGCGGTCGGCGTCGATGGCGACGAGCTCCTCGCCGCTCCCGAACCACACGGTGATGCCATCGTTCGGCACGGCGACGCCCGCCGTCGCGGTGATGTCGTTCCAAAGCGTGTTGTAGAAATGCCAGGAGTATTCGTCTCCCTCGCCCTTCACCATCTTCGCGTAAACGGGCGTCGCCTGAGCGGCGGCGTCCGCCAGCACGATGCCGTACTCGTCCTGCGCGATTGCGTACCCCGCCGCCGCAGTCGTCGCGTCGAGCTGGAACGTGACGTTTGCCGGCGCAAGGTTCGTCGAAGGCCACGTCACGATGTATGGCGCGTTGCTTGCGGCGATCGCCGCGAGATCGGCGCGGTTCGTCAGCACAACCGTAATGGTCGCACCCTCCGCGAAACGGAGATTCGTCGCGTTCTGGAGCTTCGTCACGACGGAGAACCCCCCTTCCGTCTCCGAAAGGTCAAGCGTCGCGCCATCCATCATCGTGAGGCCATGCCAATATGGCGTAATGGGCTTGAACGCGCCATAGACAGTCAGCACGTCGTTGTCCCTGTACTCATAGCTGGCCGCCGGAACGCGGTTTATGAAGTTCAGCAGTTTCACCGAAGTGTCCGCCGCGGCGCCAATGATAGGGAATTTAGAACCAACGTCGAACGTGACATTGTTCGTGGCAATGCAATCGCCGCGCAGGGAGAATTCGGACATTGAGATGCTCGTCTTGATCGTTCCGTTCTCGATCGTCACGTCCTTGAGGTCGAAGAATTCGGTGTGGTCGCAGACGAAATGGAAAACGTTTCCGCCAAGATCGAGCCGTACCCTGCCGTCCCCCTGCTGGCTTGAGAAACCGTAGCGCGTGTTGATGAGGACCGTCGATTCCGCCGTGAGGCAGATGTTGGAGAACGTGGAATCGGTTGTGGGCACGACGTATGGGGTCGCGGCACTGTTCGCGATGGTTCCACCAGCGAGGACAAGGTCAAAGTTGAGGAAGTTGAGCTTGCTGTTCATCTCAAGCGTCGCGCCCGCGCCCACCGTCAACGCGCCGCCCGCGCCGAGCACGCCCGTTTCGCCGTTCCCGCCGACCGTGAACACGCCGTTGGAGACCGCCGTACCGCCGGTGTACGTCTGGCCCGTCTTCGCGGCGAAGAACTCGCCCGCGCCCGTCTTGACGAGTTCGAGATTCCCGGAAAGCGTGATGAAGTCGTTTGTGACGACCGCATCAGCGGGAACGTCAACCGTCAATGTTCCGTCCATTCCAGCCATGGAGTTCGTCACGGTGAACGCAACACCGGAATCGCGCATCGAGGCGGGGAGCGTGAAGTCGTATCCGGCAAGGTCGAGCGTCAAGCCGCCAAGTGGTGCGAAGTCGAATTCGGCAGGGAACGCGTAGCCGTCCGAAGGCACGGTGAAATCGGTCATCTTGTATCCGCCCGCCGTCCAGCCGTTTGCCGTGCGGTCCGCGATAACCGCCGCGACTTCGTCGGAATTGCCGAAGATGACGGTCGTCGTCGCGTCGGGCAGCGAGATGGACGGACTCGCGATCGACTCCATCTCAAGATTGTAGAAGTGCCACGAGTAGGCGCTGCCGTCCGAAATCATCCGCGCAAACGCGGGAGCCTCGGCGGTGCGCGTGTCGATGCAGAGGTCAGACGTCATGATCACGTCCATGCCAAAGCGCTGCGCCGTCCGCGCGCCGGCGGTGAAACTCCCGGTCTGCATCATGATGGCGTCCGTCACCTTGTCGTAGAGACACGCCGCGCCGTCCTTGACGACGGGTATCAGGTCGCGCCGCAGCGAGCCGTCCCACAACTGCAGCATGAACCAGTACAGGTAAAGGTTGGAATCGGCGCTCATAGAGCCACTGGTGTTCACGGCGAAGAGGTAGAGGCTGCTGCCGGGCGTGAAGTCACCTGGATTGCCCATCAGGCCTGTCTTGCTCCCGGAGATTTCCCCAGTGACGTTGTAGATGTGGGTCTTGTAGTCCGCTTCGAGGATGTAGTCCTTGTTTAGCGAAAAGGTACCGGATTGCGTGGCGTATGAGTTGTAGCGGTCGAACCGGAAGAACTTGCTGTTGTGCGCGAAGCAGGTGAACGTCCTGTTGTTTGATCCCTGTCGTGCCGACCAGACCGGCCAGTTGCCGTACGCCCTTACATTCACCTTCGCTGCCGCCGTATCGGTACTGTAGGGGACAATGCCGGTATCCACGTAATTCCCCGAAGTCGCGTAGATGTACTCAATCTGGTAGTCGTACGGCGTCGTCATGCCGGAATCCCACGCCATCACGAATCGGAGCGCCTTGTACGGGTACGTGTCGCTCACGCCGGCGAGATCCTGCAAGGTGAACATCGCGCTCGTCGCGCCAGCCGCCACGTCGGCGGCCTTCACGTAATGGTCCCAGCCGTTTGGACTGTACGCGCCTGCATCCGCAGTCGTGCCATAGACGGCCCAGATTGTCGCGTTAGTCGGAAGCGACGGGAACGAAAGAGTGATCTCACTCGTAGAGAAGTTCACGGAATCCACAGCGAGCGTTCCGAAAAGGCACGTCTGCGAAGATGCAACAGTCACGGATAGTTCGCGACCTGCGGTGAAACCGCCGCCCGCCGCGCCACAACGAGGGAGCATCATGTTCCGCTGGCGGTCGTACAGACAGGCAACGTTGTTCGATACCACGGGCACGAGGTCAAGCACGAGGTTGTCGCTCTGGTCAAGCAGTTTGAAACTGTAGAGACGGTATCTGCCCGGATGGCTGATTTGCATCGACGACGTGACGTTGTTGCCCATAGAATGGTCGGTGAAGAGAGCCAACTTGCCGCCTGCGGTATATGCCGTGCCTGAGACGCCAGTCGTCGCGGAGACAAGATTCGTCTCAACCGCACCGCCGGTGTAGTCAACCTTGAACAGGTATTTCGTCCATGTCGCAGGGGCTTTAATTGTCTTGATGCCGGCCGAATTCAATCTGTCGATGCGGATGTTGCCATCAATGTGGATGGCCATGAACGTGCTCTTGCTGCTCGTGTTGCGCGCACAGAAGAACGCTTCATATCCGGAAGTGCCGCCGCTTAAAAACGCCTCGAACAACATCTGCATCTCCACCTTGTTGGCGGAGGACGGCACGTAGTCGGTGTTGATCCAGGAAGTGCCGTCGCCCTTGATGTACTCCACTTCGGCGTCGTAGGGGCAGTCGCCCACGAAGAAGCGGTAGTACGTACCGGCGGTAATCGCGGCTGGGAGCGTATAGGTCATCGTCGTCGCGTCCGTCGCGATCGTGCCGATGTTCACGCTGTTCGGCCACTTGTGGAAGTGTCTGCCGCAGTCGCTGGAGCCGTAGGCGAGATAGACGTTCTCCGCCGCGCTCGACGACCCGCCGAAAGAAAGCGACACTTCTCGCGTCGTCTCGTCATACGCGGAGATTTCGACCGTGCGCGCCGCAAACGACGGGAGCATCATGCTTGCCGCAACCGCCGCGACTGCTATCAGTTTCCTCATAGTCATTTTCCTTTCCCTCACCCAAGGGCACCTTGCCCCAAGTGGTGAATATTTTACACTATATCTCGCTTTCCCGTCAAGGGACCAGGGACTTGGAGGTTCCCCAATTTTTTCGCGGCTGGCGAGGTGCCCCCGCGCCGAGCGCG
>CAMKJU010000208.1 GCA_946413265.1 uncultured Lentisphaerota bacterium | reverse complement strand
ATGGCAGACAGTTTACCAAAAATTCAGTCACTCCACCAATCGTGTCTGACCCTCGTGCCCCGAGGTATTTCATGAATGGCCTTTCTTCCTGTCAAGGGTCAATTATATCAAACCGGCACCTCGATGACAATGTGCTCGCCGGGCTTGAAGTCGCGCTCAAGCGTCGCCTCGCCGCTGTTGGGCGTACGCCCGCGCGTCCAGCCGGGCGGCAAACGGCGGTCGCGGGGCGACCGCCCTACCTCGGCATGGACGGCACCCCGTGCCGTCCATGGATCCACCAACCGGAAGCGCCCGCCCTTCTCGGACTTCACCTCCACGCGCACCACCTTCCCGCCCTTCATCTCGGCGGAGACGAGGAAGCCCCCCTTCGCTCGCAGGCTCTCGAACTTCGCGTCCGCACCCGTCCAGTTCGGGAACACCTTCACGTACCCATGGTCGCACTGGATTAGCATAGACTGCACGAACTCCATCGCGCCGATCTTCTCCACGCCGTGCACGCCGTCGTGGATGTGGAAGTTCTTCTGCATGATGCTCAGCTGGTGTTTCTTGAACGCATCAATGATCGCCGTCGGAGAGTACCCCGTGCGGATAGCAGTCGCAAAGAGCTTCGGCGTCTGGTTGCATGTGGTCCACACGTCCTTCGGGGACTTTGCAATGTTGCCGTTGACGGCGTTCGTCGCAAGCGCTCGGAACTCATCAGTCACGTCGAACGCGAACTGTTCGCCGGGGATGACGCTTTCAAGGTTGAGCGCGTTGCCGCCGGAGGGGTTCGCCGAGCCGTCCGCGTTCTCCACGCCGGAGAGCATCTTTACGGGCCTGCCGTCGATCGAATACACGCCGACCGGCAGAGGCGAAAGATGGTCGCGCATGTCCTTCCACGCGGAAAGTTTCGCGTCCGGCACGTCAATGCCCATCTCGCGCAGCACCGGCGCAACGTCCACAAGCGTCTCGAAGAGGTGCTTCACGCAACCAAGCGCAGGCGCGCTGTTCTTCTGGAGGCCGCTGCCCTCCCAGTGCGAATCCCACACGTTGTAGCGGTAGCCGCCGTCCTTTGTCGGCTCCCTCTCGCGCCACTTTATGAAGAAGTTCGCCGTCTTGTCGAGGACCGGCCACACCTTCTTCAGATACGCGCGGTCGAGGGTGTACTCCCAGTGCGTGCACATCACGGCGCACTGGAACGCCCCGTCCGAGACTTGGCTCCAATGGCTGTCGCCGCCCTCGGCGGATGCGCCCCACGGACCAAGTGCAACGGGGTAGAAAGCCGCGTCGTCAATGCCTTTCGCGACGTCCGGACGGCTGTCCAGGTAGGCGCGCGTGTTCTTGTAGAACCGTCCCTTGCACCTGTCGAGGTGCGGCAGCACCTCCTTCGCGTTCCGAATCGCCTGCGGCAGATAGTCGATGAGCGGATCAGGCATCGCGTCGGCCACTTCGCACCGGTTCGCGGCGAAGCATCCGTAATAAGTGCCTACGTAGTTGTAGTTCATGTGGAAGTCGTTGTGCCACTTCGGGTTGTCCGTCGTCACCCAGATGCCGTATAGGCCAGGCGGAAACTTGCCCTTGCGTACGCCCGCACCGAGGAGATAGACCTGCCCAACGTAGAAGCGGTCAAGTTCCTCGTCGCCTGTCGTGACGCGGCTGCGGCTCCACCATTCCTTCCACCAGACGTCGTGGGCGATCTTGAGATTCGCAAGCTCATTCCATGTGAAGCGGCGCGACGGGTTGGACGAAACGACAAACGCAAAGGGCACGTTGGCGTGTATCTTCGCCCATGTCATCACGTGCCCTTCGCCCGCTACCGAGAAGTTCTCAAGCTCCGTGCCAAGCACGCTCAAAGCGGCGGTGGCGTTCGTCGTCCAGCCGCGCAGATCGCCTTGCGGGAGCAGGTTGATCGTGGAGCGGCGCACGTAGAACGCCTCCTTCGACGACTTCACCTCGATCGGAAAGGACTTCCTCTCGTTGTGCGCCGTCAGGTGTACGGCCCAGTCGTCATCGGTATCGGAGACGCCAGTCACGATCAGCAGGTCCTCTGTAGATGCCACGTAAGTCTCCAGCTTCACGCGCCCCTTGCCGAAGCCGCCCACGGTGCGGAGCGTGGCGGTGGGCAGATCGAGGGTGTCCGTGGCCTTGACGCTGTGCATTCCCGGACCGATGGAGAAGTCGGCAAAGGAAATCGGGCGGGCATTGTTATCGACCTTACCCCACGTAAAGTCGCCGCAACTCCAGATGTCGCCGCGCGTGAGGACGAAATGCTTGTGGTTGCCGTCGCCGCCGTTCACCGCGCCGAGAGAGCCGTTGCCGAGCAGAGCCGCCGTCGGGAGGTCGGTACTGTACGACGTGCCCGGCTTCGCGCTCTCCCAAGTCTGGTTGAAGTCCGCCGGATCGGGGAATTCAACCGACTTTGCCACGTGCGCCGCGCACACCACGCACAATATTGCCGCAATCTTAAAGACCGTAATATCCACAAATCAATCCCCGCCTGAACTTACCTACTTGACGATAATGACGAATCCATTCCGGCGATATACGCCATCGGATTCAACTCTGAGCTTACCCACCGCATCCGCAAGAACAAACCTCACGTTGGCGGGGCCTGTCCCTTCCGCCCATCCAATCACCTTCGTCGGTACCTTGCGGTCGCCGATCTTGACGGAAACTGTCGTGCCTTCCGCAAACGTCAGTCCGCCGCCGAAGTCGGCATCGAACGTCCCCGAACGTGTGCTCAGGTCAAGTGTCGGCGAAAGATGCGTCGCATCGCCGAGTACCACCTTCGGCGCGGACGCAGTCGAAACCGGCGCATAGCAGCCCAGCACGGTCGTGGTCTGCGTGTAGGACAGCGAGGAGGAACTATGATAGACGAAATTCGACACCGTCATGCTTTTGGCTGCGGCACTTGAATAGTATATCGCGTTCGTTTCAACAACCAACGTCGTATTATCCAAGGCACTTGCGTTTTGATACGGAAAGAACTGAATGTTGTCGCCTACGGCAATCGTCCCTCCACTTGAATCCGAAAGGTTTGCTGTCAGAAGGTATGCGTAATTCTGCGCTGAATTGTTTCCTGCCACCGCCGACTTCACCGTGAGCACGTGGCCGTTTAACGCAACCGGAAGAGCACCATAGCTCACCGCCATGAGTGAAAATGCGTATGCGTCACGATGAATGAGCGCATCAGCCATGAGCGTAAGGCTCTTCATCCAGCCGTAACTGGCATTGTTGTTCTTGCCGGAAAGCGTCGTGCGCAACGCGCCGTAGCCGTCCGGGCCTTCACCGGCAATGAAAAGGTTGTGATTGACCAGCGCGTTTGGAGCCCAGATGTCGTCAAGATACTGTGCACCATCCTCAACGGCCAGGGACGATCCAGTCGCGCCGAACACTCCAGCCGAGTTCTTTCCCGGCTTCAGATAGCCGGCCTCCAAGACCGTGCCGCCGTTGTAGCTCTGCCCGGCCTTGTCCGCCACGAACACGCCCGCGCCGGACTTGACGACACGCGCCCCGCCCGCAATCGCAAGTTCGGAATTTACGACCGACGTCCCAGCCGCCACATCGATACGCAGTTCGCCGCCGATGGGCAATGCGGCGGCCGAGACAACGCCCGACCCCGCCGTCTCTGCGACGGTCAGTTTGTGTCCCAATAGATGAACAGTTCCCGTCACGCTCACGTTCCTGCCGAAACAACGCAAGTCACAGTCGTCCGCGAGAACAGAATTCTCGACAATCACGGGTGCGCCGCACGATCCCGCCACGGAATACGCCGCCCCGCCGGAAACGTCGATGAACAAACTCCCGCCCGGCACAAGGACTCCGCAAAAGACAGGATCGCCTTCGACAAACGCGCCGGAGCCATCGTTTCCGTAGAAAGTCGAATTGGCGAGGTCGTACAGACCAACCTCCCCGTCGGATGTTCGTTTCACGGGCACAAGATCGCGAACGACCGTACCTTCGTGAGTCAGCGTGAAACGATGCAGCTTGTATTTAGCGGCATATTGTCCACTGCTGGTGGCGAACAACGTCATCTTGCCGGTATTGTTGTGCGTCAATCCAATGTCGGCGGTGGCTATTTCGGCGCCAGATTCACCATCGTACATCACTACGGTCTTTCCGTTTGCATTGCCATCTGGAAATGTCATAAGTCTGAAATGCGTGTTCGAACGAAAGGAACCCATTGATACGCTGCTGGTGCCAAAAAAACGAAACGTATTATTTGCATCTGAGTTTGCGACGAAGAGATGCCCGGAAGTGGCCCAGTCTCCGCAAAAGTAGGCATGGTTGCCATTGTCAGACAATGTTGTGAAGTCAAAATCGATGGCCGTCCTGTCCGTCGTGACAAATTGCGTGTTGATATATTGCGTACCGGACGACTGAATGTACGACAGTTGCTGGTATTCGGGAACAATCGCCCCGTCACAGGCGAGCCCATTCACCTTCAACGCATGGCCCTTCAGATAGACGGTGCCGGACACCTTCAGGTTTCTCCCGAAGCAGCGCAGATCACAGTCGTCATCGAGGACGGAATCCACCACGTCCACGGAGACGTTGCACAATCCGGCGACGGAATACGCGGCACCGTCAGAAACGTCAATGGCAAGGCAACCATCCGATACCGGTGCTTCGCCGACCACTACCTCGCCTTCGACAAACGTGCCAGAGCCATCGTTTCCGTAGAAAGTCGAATTAGCGAGGTCGTACAGACCAACCTCCCCGTCGGATGTTCGTTTCACGGGCACAAGATCGCGAACGACCGTACCTTCGTGAGTCAGCGTGAAACGATGCAGCTTGTATTTAGCGGCATATTGTCCACTGCTGGTGGCGAACAACGTCATCTTGCCGGTATTGTTGTGCGTCAATCCAATGTCGGCGGTGGCTATTTCGGCGCCAGATTCACCATCGTACATCACTACGGTCTTTCCGTTTGCATTGCCATCTGGAAATGTCATAAGTCTGAAATGCGTGTTCGAACGAAAGGAACCCATTGATACGCTGCTGGTGCCAAAAAAACGAAACGTATTATTTGCATCTGAGTTTGCGACGAAGAGATGCCCGGAAGTGGCCCAGTCTCCGCAAAAGTAGGCATGGTTGCCATTGTCAGACAATGTTGTGAAGTCAAAATCGATGGCCGTCCTGTCCGTCGTGACAAATTGCGTGTTGATATATTGCGTACCGGACGACTGGATATACGACAGCCGCAGGTATTCAGGAAGAGGGCCATCGGTGATCGTGCCGTTGCACTCAAGCCCCTTCACCTTGAGCGTATGCCCGTTCAGATCAACGGTCACGCCCGCAGCGATCGTCACCTTGCCTAGATCGCTCCAGTCGGTGTCTTCGGTGAGCGTCACGTTTGACGTGATGTTCGTATCCGCCCACGACGGCAACGCCGCCACTACACAGATCGCCGCAATCGCGGCGCGAATCATCTTTGTTTCCATGCCTGTTTCCTTTCTTGTCTTTGTTGAAGATTGGGTGTGTGAAAAACGCGGGCCGCGAGGCGCGGTCTGCGTCTCTCGGCTCATGTCGTTAAAGGGTTTGTTGTGGTTGATTTCAACGGGCAAGATGCCCGTTGTCCCAGCGCCGTCAGGCAGTGAGGGGGGGGGGGGTATTTGCGCCATGCGCGGACGCGCCACGGGGCGTCTGTGCGTGGTTATACGCGGCGTCGTTTCCGATGCCGTTCCATGCCTCTTCACTGGCGTCTTATGCGATTTACCGTTCAACGTCGTTGGTCTCCCAAAGGGGATGGGCGGTATGATAG
>CAMKJU010000207.1 GCA_946413265.1 uncultured Lentisphaerota bacterium | reverse complement strand
CGATCGACTGGATCACGTTCGGCGCGATGAGGGGAATCTGCGCGGGAATGCCGGAAAGTTCCTTCACCGCGTTCAGCATCATGGCGGCGGCGGCGTGCATCTCGTCCGAGTTGCGTCCCGTGATGATGCGCCCGTCCTTCAGCTGGATGGCGGCGCCCGACACGATCTCGCCGCCGGCCTTGCCCTTGCCGGCCTCCTTGGCGTTCTGGGCGGCCTGGCGCGCGGCCTCGACGGGGATGCGGTCTTCGGGCTTGAGTCCGAGTTTCTGCATGAGCGCGTCCGCGCGGGCGACGGAGTCGCGGTCGGTCGTGCCGAGGGCGAAGTCCGTCATGTAGCGGAAATCGCGGCGGATCACCTCCTGCTTCGACGCCTCCTGCACCACGGCGTCGTCGATGATGCCGAAGCCGATGCGGTTCACGCCCATGTCCGTGGGCGACTTGTAGGGACACTCGCCGCCGGTCATCTTCTCCCAGATGGCGCGCAGGAGCGGGAAGGCGTCCACGTCGCGGTTGTAGTTCACCGTTGTCTTGCCGTACGCCTGGAGGTGGTACGGGTCGATCATGTTGCAGTCCTTGAGGTCGATCGTGGCGGCCTCGTAGGCGACGTTGAGCGGATGTTCGAGCGGCATGTTCCACACGGGGAACGTCTCGAACTTCGAGTAGGCGGCCTTCTTCCCGTGTCTGTATTCGTGGTAGATCTGCGAGAGGCAGGTGGCGAACTTGCCGGAGCCGGGACCCGGCGCGGTGACGACCACGATGGGACGCTCGGTGGGCACGTACTCATTCTTGCCGTAGCCGGCCTCGGAGACGATCGTCTCGACGTCAGCGGGGTAACCCTGCGTGACGTAATGGAAATAGACCTTGATGCCGCGGTTTTCGAGGCGCTGGCGGAACTGCTGCGCGGCGACCTGCCCCGTATAGCGCGTGATCACCACGCCGCGGAAGAGAAGGCCGAGGCGCTTGAGGTCGTCGATGAGCTTGAGCGCGTCGTCCGCGTAGGAGATGCCGAAGTCGGCGCGCATCTTCTTGTGCTCGATGTCGCCCGCGTAGATGCAGAGGATGATTTCCGCCTGGTCCTTGAGGGACTGGAGGAGGCGGAGCTTCACGTTCGGGTCGTAGCCGGGGAGGCAGCGCGCGGCGTGGAAGTCGTTCATCAGCTTCCCGCCGAACTCGAGATAGAGCTTGCCGTACTTTGCGGCGCGGCGGCGGATTTCCTCGCTCTGCTCTGTGAGGTACTTCTCGTTGTCGAAGCCGATCTTCATTTGGCGCCCCCGTTGATCTCGTCGAGAATGGCCTGGATCTTCGGCTTGCACTTGCCGCAGCCGCCGCCGGCCTTCGTGAAGTTGGTGACCTCCTCCACGGTGGTGAGGGAGTTCTCGGTGATCACGCGGCGCACCTCGTTCTCGCTCACGTTGTAGCAGGTGCAGAGCATCGTGTCCTCAAGGTTGCGGTCGGAGTTCTCGCCGGTCTTGAAGTTCTTGATTGCGGCCTCGAGCGCCTCGCGTCCCATCACGGAACAGTGCATCTTCTGGGGCGGGAGTCCGCCGAGGTAGTCGGCGATCTCCTTGTTCGTTATCTTAGACGCCTCCTCGAGCGTCTTGCCTATCACCATCTCGGTGAGGGCGCTTGACGAGGCGATGGCGCTTGCGCACCCGAACGTCTGGAACTTCGCCTCGCAGATCTTCCCGTCCGCGTCCAGCTTGAACTGGAACGTCAGCGCGTCGCCGCACGCGAGCGATCCGACGGTGGCCGTGCCGTCGGGGTGTTCGATCGTTCCCACGTTCCGGGGATTCCGGAAGTGGTCCATCATTTTCTCAGAGTAATTCCACATCTTCGCTTGTCCTTCGTTGACAACGGCAACTAGTATACCATTTTTCCGCGTCGAAGGGGTAGCGCAACGCACCAAAAAAATGATATACTGTGCGCCGTGGAAACAGTCTTTTGAAAGGAGCCATATACATGAAGAAATCCGTATTCGCGGCGGCCGCGCTGGCCGCCATGGTCGCAGCGGCCTGGCAGCAGGTGCCCGGCATGAAGACGCCGTGGGGCGAGAAGGTCACGCCCGCAAACGCTTGGCGCGAGTATCCGCGTCCGCAGATGGTGCGCCAGAACTGGACCAACCTGAACGGCCTCTGGCAGTACGCCGTCACGAAGAACGCGCCGGGGTGTCCGGCGAAGTGGGACGGCGAGATCCTCGTGCCGTTCGTGATCGAGAGTTCGCTCTCCGGCGTGGGCCGGCTCGTCGAGCCGAGCGAAACGCTATGGTACAAGCGGTCGTTCGACGCGGACGTGAAGCCCGGCGAGCGTCTTCTCCTCCACTTCGAGCAGGCCGACTTCCGCGCGATGGTGTACGTGAACGGGCGCGAGCTGTGCGTCCCGCACGAAGGCGGGCAGATGCCGTTCTCGTACGACGTCACCGACTTCGTGAAGAAGGGCGCGAACGAGCTGGTCGTCGCGATCTGGGACCCGACCGCGTCCTTCATCGGCTCTTTCGGCAAGCAGTCGTTCAAGCCGAGGGGCTGCTTCTACACGCGCTCCACCGGCATCGGCGGCACGGTGTGGCTCGAGACCGTGCCGGCCGTCCACATCGCGGGATACAAGGTCACGCCCGACATCGACGCGGGAACGGTGCGTTTCGAGTTCGACGTGGCGGGCGGTGGATTCAGCCGTCCGGAGGTCGCGGTGGCAATCGAGGCCGTCAAGGGCCTGACGGCGACGACGAAGGACGGCGTCGCGGTGGTGAAACTGCCCGCCGGATTCAAGCTGTGGAGTCCCGAATCTCCCGCGCTCTACGACTTCACGGCCGTCTGCGGCGCGGACAAGGTGCAGGGCTACTTCGGCATGCGGAAGATCGAAGTCAAGAAGGACGCGAACGGCATTCTGCGCATCTTCTTCAACAACAAGCCGCGCTTCCTCATCGGCACGCTCGACCAGGGCTGGTGGCCGGACGGCCTCCTCACGCCGCCCTCCGACGAGGCGATGGCCTACGACATCAAGAAGCTCAAGGCGATGGGCTACGACATGATGCGCAAGCACATCAAGGTCGAGCCGCGCCGCTACTACTACCTCTGCGACACGCTCGGCATCATGGTGATGCAGGACATGCCGTCCGGCTCCGGCGACAGGACCCAGCGCTACGGCTTCTACCGCCGCGAGCTGAAGGAGATGATCGACCACCTCTACAACGTGCCCAGCATCGTGAGCTGGATCCCCTACAACGAAAGCTGGGGACAGCCCGGCGAGTTCCTCACCCACGCGACGCTCGTGTGGACGCAGAAGTACGACCCCTCGCGCATCGTCGACGGCCCCTCGGGCTGGAACGACTACGAGGGCGGCAACAAGGGCCGCCACAAGCCGGCGGGCGTTGAGGAGGCCGCCGACCTCGTGGACCGCCACGACTACGGCCGGCGTCCGGGAATGTGGCCCGTCAACGACCGTCGCGCGAGCTTCCTCGGCGAGTTCGGCGGCATCGGCTGCCGCGTGGACGGGCACCTCTGGACGGACAAGGCGTGGGGCTACGGCGGCACGGGCAAGGACACCGACCGCAAGGCCGTGCAGGGCAAGTTCGTGTCGCTCATGGACCATGTGGGCGGCCTTGCGATGAACGGGCTTTCCGGCAGCGTCTACACGCAGACCACGGACGTCGAGGGCGAGATCAACGGCCTCATCACCTATGACCGCAAGGTCGTGAAGTTCGACGAGAAGGCGCTCGCGGAAGTCCATGACCGCGTGCGCGCCGCCTTCTCGCTCGGCATTACGCCGCGCGAGTCCAAGGTGTTCGCGAAGCGCCTCGATCCGGACGTCAACGCCTGGGCGTGGACCACGACGGCGCCTGCCGCCGGATGGGAGAAGCCCGGCTTCGACGATTCCGCGTGGGCGCGTTCCGCCGGCGGGTTCGGCAGTGCCTTCATCCTCAAGGACCATCCGCACGCCAAGGGCGCCACGAAGTGGGAGACGCCCGAGATCTGGCTGCGCCGCCACTTCACCTACGCGAAGCCGGCGGGCAAGATCCTCCAGGCGACCGTAGACATGTTCCACGACGAGGACGCCGATGTCTACCTGAACGGCGAGCTGATCCTCTCTGTGAAGGGCTACAACACGAACTGGACGCCGTTCCCGGTGCCGGCGGAGAAGTTCGCCGCCGCCGTGAAGGAGGGCGACAACGTAATCGCCGTCAAGGTGATCCAGACCGTCGGCGGACAGTTCATCGACCTGGGGCTTTCCGTTGACGTCGCAAAGTAAGCGCGGAGCGATACGATGGAAAGCAAAATCGAAAACCTGGCGTCACATCGGACTTTGTCCAACGGCGTGGGCATCCCGTGCGTGGGCTTCGGGACGTGGCAGACGCCGTCGGGCGACGTCGCCCGCGACGTGGTGAAGAAGGCCCTGGAGGTCGGTTTCCGTCACATCGACACCGCCACGGCCTACGGCAACGAGGCCAGCGTCGGCGAGGGTCTGCGTCTCTCCGGCGTGAAGCGCGAGGACGTGTTCATCACGACCAAGCAGTGGACGGACGTACGCGGATGCGAGGCGACCGTCGCCGCCGCCGAGAAGGCCATCCAGACGCTCGGCGTGGACTACCTCGACCTCTATCTCGTCCACTGGCCGGCCGTTGCGAAACTCTCCGCCGACTGGGCGCAGATGAACGCCGACACCTGGCGAGGATTCGAGAAACTGTACAAGGACGGCAAGGTGCGCGCAATCGGCGTCTCGAACTTTATGCCGGAACATCTGGAAGCGTTGAAAGCATCGGCAGAGGTCATGCCGATGGTGGACCAGGTGGAGTTCCATCCGGGCTACATGCAACGAAACGTCCTAGACTACTGCGCGGCGAACGGCATACAGGTGGAGGCGTGGAGTCCGCTTGGCAGCGGACGTTTGCTCGCCGACCCGCTCGTGACGAAGATCGGTGCGGCACACGGCAAGAGCTCGGCGCAGACATGCGTGCGCTATGCGATCCAGCACGGCATAGTGCCACTTCCCAAATCGACCCACGCCGAACGCATCGCGGCGAACGCGGAGGTATTTGACTTCGCGCTGTCGGACGAGGAAATGTCCGCGCTCGACTCCATGCCGGAGACTGGTTACAGCGGTTATCACCCGGATGACGCCCCGGCGGGGTGAGAGTGTAAAATGGAAAGTGTAAAGTGTAAAATGAGGAGGAAGATTGAGATGAAGAAAGAGATGATTTGCGCGATTGCAGGTTTTGCGGCTGCTACGCTGGTGGCTGGTGAGGCGATTCCGCTTCCGGAGCATCCGCGCCCTGACTGGCAGCGCGCCGAGTGGCAGAACCTGAACGGCAGCTGGCACTTCGCGGCCGACAAGACCGACGTTGGCGTGAAGGAGAAATGGTTTGAGGCGGCGGATACAGTTTTCCCGCAGCGAATCCTCGTGCCGTTTGGCTGGGGGTCGCCTGCGTCCGGCGTGAAGGACGAAGCGGACATCGGCTGGTACCGGCGCGACATCACGGTGCCAGCCGCATGGAAAGGGAAGCGCGTATTCCTCGTCGTCGGCGCGAGCGACCACGATACGTCTTGCTGGTTCGACGGCACGAAGCTCGGCGAGCATTCCGGCGGCTACACTCCGTTCGAGTTCGAGCTCACGCCGTTCGTCAAGTGGGGCGAGGCGCAGAAAATCACACTCCGCGCGTGGGATGTCCCCGCCGAGCTCGCGCGCTCGGACTGGCGTCTCTACGGCAAGCAGGGCTACGGCAACGCGCGTGGCATTTGGCAGACGGTCTACCTCGAGGCACGCGGCGA
>CAMKJU010000206.1 GCA_946413265.1 uncultured Lentisphaerota bacterium | reverse complement strand
TGCGCAAGCATCAGGCGGAGCGGTAGCGGAGCCATTTTTGACAACCATCGGAGTTCCACCATGCGACGGCAAGCCTGTTCGCGGAACTAAACGCAAGTCCCTCCCCGGGGAGGGAAGGAGGATTTCTCCGCCTTCCCTCGCCCCTCTCCTGTAACCAAAGGACTAAACGCAAGCCGTTCTTGCGTTTACTTCCGCAAACGGCAGCTTAAAAATGCAAAATTGTTGTTGCGCGGGCGTGACGTTATTTGGTATACTGAAAACCATGAAACGAACGCATTGTATCCTTGCGGTGCAGTCGGCATCGATTCTAGACGCGGATAAACGCCGCGTGGTGCGCGCTTTTGCCCTCCCCCCCCCCCCCCCCCCCCCCCCCCCCACACACACACACACAAGTTCTAGGAGAGCTTGTAGAACGGAAGGGCGGCATATTCTTGTGCCGCCGAACGGCGCGATGTGATCATCGCGCCCTGATAGTTTTCTCTAAGCCAAAGGAACAGAGCAATGAACAGTAAAACGCTAATGTCCACTTGCGCGGCTGTTGTCGCGCTGTCGTTCGCGGCGTCTGCTGCAACGCTGAAGCACCGCTGGTCGTTCAACGGCGACCTGAACGACTCCGTCGGCGGTGCGACGGCCGTCACGATTCGGTCGAGCAAAGCCACCGGTGTCGTTTTCAACGAAGCCGAGCCCGTGTTCGAAAACAACGCCGTAAAGCTTGGCTCAGACAACTACGCATTGGGCAATGCTACATCTCTCAATCTTGGCGAAAATCTGGCAACCGGCAACAACGTAACGATTGAAATCTGGGGCACGCGTCTGCGGCAGACGGCCAACATGCGCCTGTTCGACTGGGGCAACGGCGGCATTGACAACACCTCGCCAAGCCAATACCTCTGTTTCCCATGGAACGACGCGCCTACGATATGGACGTATGGGAAAAATTCTCCTGGTACAATTGCAAATTGCTTTGCGGACAACGTCAAGTACCACGTCGTGCTCACGGTGACGCAAGAAGGAACGTCGTCCAAATACCATCTGGTCCGGCGCAACGCCGCAGACGTCTCCGACGTGAAATACGTCGATTACACTGTTCCAAACTGGACGCTCTCGAACGTCGCGAGCGGGCGGCTCTATCTCGGCCATTCGCAGTGGGTTGGTTATAAAGGCAACGGCGACGAGCGCGACATCGACGCAAACGCCACATACGACGAAGTGCGCATCTGGGACGGCGTCCTTTCGGACGCGCAGATAGCGAAGAACGCGGCGGACGGACCGGACAAGATCGAGATGCTCCCTCTCGCGCACCGCTGGTCGTTCAACGGAGACCTGAGCGATTCTGTCGGCGGCGCGACGGCCATCACGATTCGGTCAAGCAAAGCCAACGGCGTCGTTTTCAACGAAGGCGATCCAGTTTTCGAAAACAACGCCGTGAAGCTTGGTTCGGACAACTATGCGTCAGGCAAGGCGACATCTCTCAACCTCGGCGAAAATCTGATTAGAGGCAATGACATCACGCTTGAAATCTGGGGCACGCGTCTGCGGCAGACAACCAACATGCGCCTGTTCGACTGGGGCACCGGCGGCATCGACGCAAAGCCAACCTACTACGTCTGCGTTCCATGGAACGACGACTCTCATATATGGGCGTGGAGCAGCACCGCATACTCTAATTCAGATCAGTTCACAGGCTGTTTTGAGAACAACGTCAAGTACCACGTCACGCTCACGGTGACGCAAGACGGAACGTCGTCCAAGTGCCATCTGGTCCGCCGCGACACCGCCAATATCTCGGACATGAAATATTTCGATCACACTATTCCATCATCGATATTCTCGAACGCCACAACCGGGCGGCTCTACCTCGGTCATTCGCAGTGGACGGGCGTAGGCGGTGGTGACGAGCGCGACATCGACGCGAACGCCGCATACGACGAAGTGCGCATCTATTCGCGCGCCGTGCCGGACGCGCTTCTCGCGCTCAACGCCGCGATGGGTCCGGACGCGCTCGTCCTCTCCTATGACGAGTACGACAAAGCCTGCCTTTCGATTCCCGCGAACGCGACGCTTCCCGTGAACGCGAACACGCTCGGCGGCGGCTACGTCCTCGGCGGCAAGGTGACGTTCGGCGAAGGCGCGAAGATCCAGTTCGACACCGCGAATTACGCAAGCGGCATGACGCTCACGGCGGAGGGCGGCTTCGTCGTCCCGTCCGGCAGCGTGACGGACTACGTGACGCTCACAGACCCCGAAGGGTTCGCTGTGACGCTCAACGGCAACACCATCTCCGTGGCGCCGGCAACGGCGACGTCCTGGACCGGCGGGGCGGGCGACGGCAGCTGGAACAACGCCGGCAACTGGACTGCGGGCGTTCCGACGTCCGACTCGGACGTGACGGTTCTCGCAACCGCGACGACGCTGCCGCAGACCGCCGGCGCGTGCAAGTCGTTCACTGTCTACGGCGGCACGCTTTCCGCCGACTGCGACTGGAGCGGGCTTGCCGTCAAGCCTGTCCTTTTCGGCACGGTGGACCTCAACGGACACGCCCTCGCGCTCAACAACCTCTCCGCCGCATCCGGCGCGGCGTTTGCCAACGGCGCGGCGGCGGAAGGCCAGGTGCGCTTCCCCGTCGCCGGTTCGGACGTGGCGGTTACGGAGGCGACGTTCATCGACGGATTGGCCAACCTGACGACGGCCTCGAACGTGAAGATCGCCATCGTGAAGTCCGGCCCGGACGCGATCACCGGCACGCTCAACGTCGGCGCGGCAAACCACAGCACCGTGTTCCGTGCCGAATCGGGGACGATCTCCATGACGGCCAACGGACTGGTCGGCACGACGAGCGGCGGTTCCGGCAGTCTCGAAATCGCGGGCGGCACGGTGGATTTCTGCACCGCCAACGACCGCGGCCTCAGTGTTGGCGGCAACAGCTCTGGCAGCAGCGGAGCCCGGGCGACGATGAATATTTCGAGCGGCAAGTTGAGGGCGAACTGGATCGACGCCGGAAGCGCCGGCGTGGTTGAATGCTCCATAGTCCAGACGGGCGGCGAGGTGGAGACCGGCATAAACAACAACGGCAACCTCTGGATCGGCAGATGGCCGGGAGGCAACGCGACGTACACGATGTCCGGCGGCGTGATAAACGTGACGCGCGGCACGCTCGCCGCCGGCACATACGGCACCGGCACGTTCGTCCAGGACGGCGGCGACGTGAACGTGCTCGCCGGCGACATCCTTGTGGGAGCCTACCGCGATTCGAATGCCAGCGGCTCGACCGGCACGTACACGCTGAACGACGGAACGGTCATGTCCAAACTCTGGCTCCACATCGGCCGAAGCGCCGGAACCGTCGGCACGTTCACGCAGAACAACGGAACCGTTACGCTCAACGCCGGAATCGATCCGAACGGAAACTGGGTGGCTCTTGCCGATGTAGCCGGCGGAAACGGCGCCTACACGATCAACAACGGAACGCTCGAAGTCGGCACGGGCGCCACAGGCGGCGGAATCTTCGCGGGCAGCAGAGGCACGGGCCGCTTCACGATGAACGGCGGCACGGTGATCACGCCAACGATCACCGAAATCAGCGGAAACTCAACCGTCGTGCTCAACGGCGGAACGATCAAAGTCGCCAAGGACGGCGGGACGGCCAACAGCACGCAGTCAAGCGACATCGGCATCATCAAGAACATCGACAACCTCGTCATCATGGGCGGCGGCACTACTATCGACACCAACGGCCACGACACCAAAATCACCGGCTGCGGCATCGAGACGAGCGGCGACGCCGTTTTGACAAAGACGGGAGATGGCACGCTCACGGTGGACGCCATCCCGCCCGTCGCCACGCTCAACGTCACGAGCGGTACGCTCGCCTTGGCGTCCAGTGGCGACAACAGCGCGCCGGCAACCTCCCTCGCCCACCGCTGGTCGTTCAACGGCAACCTGAACGACAGCGTAGGGACTTCCCATGCGACGGCGCTCGGCAAAAATGTCTCGCTTTCCGACAGCGCGGCGACGCTGAACGGCACGACGCAAGGTACCGGCTCGATCAATCTCGGCAGCAGTCTCGTTTTGGACAGCGACGTAACCATAGAGATATGGGGCAGGTGCAACGAAGTCGTGAACAACGGCCGTCTTGTCGATTGGGGGCCTGGCACCGGCAGGTATCTCGCCATTCCGTGGACTGTCACCACGGGAACTCAGGTGCAAATCTGGGTTAACAACGGCGGCGGTAAGGTCTTCAACTCCGGCACCGTAGACGATTTCTTCACGCCGGGCGGCGAGACCGGGATTGATTTCCACATAGCATTCACCATACGGAAAGACGGAACGTCGTCCGTAATGCGCCTCGTCCGCCGCAAAACGTCCGACCTCTCGGACATCAAGGAGCTGAACCATACCGTTCCGAACTGGGCGCTGTCGAACATTTCCGGCGGCAGCCTCTACCTCGGCCGCAGCCAGTGGGTCGAGCCCGATGCGCACGCCACATACGACGAAGTGCGCATATGGCGCGGCGTGTTGAGCGACGATGCGCTTGCGCTTAGCGCGGCGACGGGGCCCGACGCAACGGCGGCGCAGATTGCCGCCATTGTGGCTAAGAGCGCCGAAGCCGAATCTGGGACCGTCTCCCGCACGCTCAACCTCGCATCCGGCGGCACGCTCGACCTCGGCGGCAACACGCTCGTGCAGCCGTCGCTCGTCCTCGGCGGCGGCACGGTGGCGGGCGGCACGCTCGTGGTGAACGGCACGACAGACCTGCATGTGGGCGACAGCATCGCGAACTCCGGAACAATCGATCTTTCCGGCGCGACGTTCAACCTGGTCGATCCCGAGAAGCTCGCGGGCAAGTACGCAGGCGGCTTCACGTTCATCAGAGGCGGCACGATCGTCGGCAAGCCGACGGTGGCGAACCTGCCGAAGGGCTGGAATGTCGTCGTGTCCGGCGACAAGGCGCGTATCGGCAAGCTCGGGATTGGGGTCATCGTGCGGTAGCGGCTCTTTGAGAGGGCGGCTTATCCTCAAGCCGCCGTAGCGCGCGACTTGGCCTCTGTGTCTTTTGATATACTATCCGTCAAGGAGAAACCTGAAATGGAGACTGGACACATGAAAAACATTGTTGCGGCCATGGCGTGCCTTTGCGCGCTCCAGGCGGCGCAGGCGTTCGACTTCCGGCTCGGCCTCGGCACATACGCCGGCAAGGCCGCGTTCAAGGAACTGCGCATAACCGGGCGTTCCGGCGAGACGCTGTTTTCAAGCGACTTCAAGGACGCCGCCGCCGTCAAGGGCTGGAAAAACCACGGCGCGGGCAAGTGGACTTCCGGGAGCGGAGAGCTTTTGCAGTCCGCCGCGATCAAGGCGCACACGGCGGCCGTCCTCGAGGTCCCGCGCACGTTCCGGGACGCGACGCTGACGGTCAAGGCGAAGCGCGTCGACGGGCCGGAGGGGTTTCTCGTGCAGACCGGCGCGCCGCATATCGCCGGAGGCGGCGGCGAATGGGTTGTTTTCGGGGGATGGAACAACACGTTCCACGGAATAGCGCAGCCGCCGTTCGGGTACGTGAAGATCCCGGGTTCGGTCGAGCAGGGCCGCTGGTACGACGTGAAGGTGGAATGCACCGGCGAGCGCATCCGCGCCTGGCTTGACGGGCGGCTCGTCATGGAATCCGCCACCGTCGCCGACACCTCGCGCCGCGCCGCATCCGCCGCGCCCGCGAAAGGCGCGAAGGCCATGAAGTACGACCCGATGATCTTCGGCCACTTCATCGAGCACT
>CAMKJU010000205.1 GCA_946413265.1 uncultured Lentisphaerota bacterium | reverse complement strand
ACGTCTCGGACGGCATCCGCGTGCGCGACTTCGTGACGCACGACGACAAGCGTCCTGGTACAGACCGCTATCCGTCGGATCACTATCCGCTCTCCGCAACGATAGAATTGCCGACGGATTCTACCCCTGCTACGCCTGTGTCGCGAAATCTGCAAAATCAGATTTCGCGACATCGCTATTGCGTGGCTGGGAAATATTTGCTATAATGCTTTCGCCTTCAGCAAGAAAGTGAAAGTATGTTTATAGGCAGAGAAGAGTATCTTGAAGATTTGGAGACGCTATGGCGTAAGCGAACCTGCTCCATCGTGTCGTGTAGGGGGAGACGTCGTATCGGCAAATCCACGCTCATTCGGGAATTTGCACGCCGCACGGCGGATGTTTACATAGAGATTGAGGGCTTACCGCCCAATTCCAAAGAAGAAGCCGCTAAACTTGATGACGCACGGCTCAACCAGATTCAGCTGGACAATTTCATTGACGTACTTGCCACGACAACAGGTTGCTCCCGTGCGCGGGTAACGACATGGTACGAGGCGTTTGCCAGACTTGACGGACAGATTGACGACGCCAAACGGACGGTGGTTCTGCTAGACGAGATTTCCTGGATGGGGATGCACGACGCCAACTTCCCGGGGCGGCTGAGGACGGCATGGGAGACGCTTTTCCACAGGCATGAAAAGCTGATACTCGTCATCTGCGGTTCTGTTTCGGTATGGATCAAGGAGAATATTCTGGACAACACCGGATTCACAGGAAGGTTCTCCCGAGACTATGTCCTTCCAGAACTTCCTCTATCCGTCTGCACGCAGTTCTGGGGCGAGGCGAGAAACCGAGTGGCTGCGAGGGAGATACTCGACGTTCTCTCCGTGACAGGCGGTGTGCCGCGCTATCTGGAGGAGATCGATCCGGGGCTCTCTGCGGACGAAAACATCCGCAGGATGTGTTTCCTGAAGAGCGGCGAGTTGTTCAAGGACTTCGATGCCATATTCAATCCGCTCTTTGGAGAGGCGACGGAGACGAAGCGGAAATTGCTCGTCGCATTGGCGGACGGACCCAAATCCGGTGCCGAACTCGCGACCGCCATCGACGTGGGGAGGAATGGGCGCCTCTCGCGTATTCTGCGCGAGCTTGCGGAGGGCGGATTCATTTCGTCAGACGTGGGCAAGAATCCGGAGACGGGTGCGGAGTGTCGGGTCGGGAAGTATCGTCTTCGCGACAACTACACGCGGTTCTATCTCAAATACATTGCCGAACACAAGGGCGAGATCGAACGTGGCGTGTTCCGCTACATGTCGCTGGAGCACCTGCCGGGATGGAACACCATCATGGGGCTTCAGTTCGAGAACCTCGTCGTGAACAATGCCATGGAGCTTGTGCCATTTCTGGGGCTTGGAAACTCCATCGTGTTGTCTGCTGCGCCTTACAGGCACGAAAAGCTTTCGCGCGATGGGAAAAAGCACGGATGCCAGATAGACCTTCTTGTCCAGACCGCTCGGACGGCGTACGTCGTGGAGGTGAAGCGAAAGAAGTCAATCGGCGTGGAGATAGAGGACGAGGTCGAGTCGAAGATCAAACGCCTCCCCCTCCGGAAGGGCGTTAGCGCGAGGCCCGTCCTGGTCTATGACGGCGAACTCGACGGCGCAGTCGAGGGGAACGGATATTTCGATGCAATCGTACCGGCACGAAAACTGCTGGGACTTTGAAGTGAAAGGAAAAACAATGCAGAGTAGAAGAGGATTTCTAAAGGGATTAATGTTCGCCGTATGCTGTACGGCGGTCTGCGTCGTTTCGGCGGTTGGTGGGCAGGTGGCTGTCTGCTCTACCGAGGCGGCGACGCGGTGGCGCATCGCGGACGGCGGGAAGCGGATCGTGTGGGACGTTGCGCGCGACGCGCGCCTGCCGCACGGCGATCGGTTCGAGATGAGCGGGCTTCGGGCGTCGCTCATCTTCTCCTACGACGTGGCGGGCGACAGGTCGCTCGCGCTCGGACGCAAGGTCGTGTGGCCTGCCTACCGCGTGCAGCCGAACAACACACACGGCTCGTTCACGTACAAGTTCTCCGAAAAGAAGGTGCCGCGTCTGACGGCGGACGGAAAACCGTGCGGCGAGATCGTGGACGCGATTTCGTTCGATGGCGTGTGGCGCGCCGAGTCGCGTTCCCCCGACGGTTCGCTGCGCATCGTCCGCTTCGTGTTTCCGTCCGTTGACAAGGCGGCCGCATTTGAGTGGATCGAGGTTGAGAACACGGGGCGCGAACCGCGTAAGGTGGGCTTCACGAAGGACTTTGCCGACTACGCCTTGGGCTGCACGGGACGCTACGAGGTGCGCGCGCAGACGTTTCCGTCCGGCACGCGCGCACTCGCCCCAGGCGAGAAGGGCGCGTGGACGCTGCGTCTTTCGGCGCGGCGCGTGAACGAGCCGGATTGTCCTGCCGACGGTGCGGCGGAGCTTGCCGCCCGCGTGAAGCGCGTGGAGCAGCTGACGTCGCCGCTCGTCCTCGATACGGGCATCCCGGAGATCGACACGGCGTTCCACTTCGCGAAGATCCGCGCGGGCGAAAGCATCTTCGCCACGCGCACGGGAATCGTCCATTCGCCCGGCGGCGGGTCGTACTACGCGGCGTCGTGGTGCAACGACCAGGTGGAGTACGCGAACCCGTGGTTTGCGTTTACGGGCGACGCCTTGGCGCTTGAGGCGTCCATGAACGCCTACCGCCACTACGTTCCCTTCATGGGGCCGCGCTACGAGCCGATTCCGAGTTCCGTCATCGCGGAGGGGCTTGACTACTGGAACGGCAAGGGGGATCGCGGCGACGCCGCGATGTTCGCGTATGGCGCCACGCGCTTCGTGTTGGCGGCGGGACGCCGCGACTGGGCCGAGGAGCTTCTGCCCGCGATCCGGTGGTCGCTCGAATACTGCCGTCGGCAGCTGAACGAGGCCGGCGTGGTGAAATCCAACTGCGACGAGCTGGAGCTGCGTCTCCCGGCGGGCGACGCGAACCTCTGCACGTCGTCGCTCTACTACGATGCGCTCCGGCACGCTGCGATGCTGGAGAAGGAAATCGGCAACGCCGAGGCGGCTGCGGACGACGCGGCGCGCGCGGCGAAGATGTCGGGGGCGATCGAGCGGCACTTCGGATGCGACATGCGCGGCTTTCACACCTACCGCTACTACGAAGGATGCAAGGTACTGCGTTCGTGGATCGGCATTCCGCTCTGCATGGGCATCTACGACCGCGCCAGGGGCACGACGGACGCGCTCTTCTCGCCCGCGCTCTGGACGGGGATGGGAATGCTCTGCGCGGAGGGCGACAAGAAGGGCGTGACATGGGACCGCAGCGTGTTGTATGCTTTCCGCGGCGTGTTCGCGGCGGGGTTGGGCGACGACGTGATGGACAAGTTCCTCGCGTATTCGCGTTCGCGTCTTCTGGGCGAGCACGTGCCATATCCCGTCGAGGCGTGGCCGGAGGGCGGCAAGCGCCATCTTTCGGCGGAGAGCGCGCTCTACTGTCGGATTGTGACGGAGGGGCTTTTTGGAATCAACCCGACTGGACTCGGCACATTCGACGTGAAACCACATCTTCCGAAAGGCGTGAAGCGCATGTCGCTCAAGAACATCCGCGCTTTCGGCCGCGAGTTCGACATCGTGGTAGATGGCACCGGTACCCGGATCGTCGAGGGCAGAAAGTAGCTTGAAATGAAGTTTTATGTCCCCCTGCGATATCAAGCCCGTTAAAATGACGAAGTGACGGTGTTGACACCACGGCGTGGTAGCCGTGATCCAGTTCAAGGTGCGGGCTGAAACGATATGAAAGGATAAAGGTGATGAGAGTGAAGATGAAAGTGATGGCCGTTGCGTTTGCGGCGGCGGTTGTGGTCGGGGGCTGCGGCACGGCAAGTACTTTGCAGGATGTACGCGGTGGGCTGGGGTATCCTGCCGAGACGGCGAACGCCGTTTTTCGCGTGGGGACGTGCAATGTGCGCGTCTGGTCGAAGAAGGACCTCGCGGAGGGAAATGTTTGGGACGAGCGCAAAGACGACCTGATTGCGCTTCTCCGTCGGCTGGATATGGACGTGTTCGGGTTTCAGGAAGTTCATGGCAGGCCATACCGCGAATTGTGCGCTGGACTGAAGGAGTGGGAGCTCGTGGATGACTATGATGTCTCTACGCCCGTTGCCTACCGCAAGAGTCGTTTCGACCTCGTGAAGAAGGGCGTGTTCTGGCTTTCCGAGACGCCGGACGTCCCCCGCTCTATGGGATGGGGTGCGAAATACATACGTCCGTGTCTGTATCTGATCCTGAAGGACAAGCGGTCGGGACGCAAACTCTGTTTCGTAAATACGCACACGGATCATATCGCGGTGAAGGCGCGGGTCGAAGGCATGAAACTCATCATGGAGCGCATGAAGTCATTCAGCGAGGGACTCCCCGTTGTGTTCGTGGGCGACCACAATGACGGACCGAAATCCGAGATGACGGCGATCGCGCGCAAGTTCCTGAAGGACGCGCGCGATATCTCCAAGAAGAAGGATCCCGGCCCGATCAACACGTATCACGCCTTCGGTCGGGCAAAGCCGAGGGAGCGTCTGCGCGTTGACTACATTTACGTCTCGGACGGCATCCGCGTGCGCGACTTCGTGACGCACGACGACAAGCGTCCCGGCACAGACCGCTATCCGTCGGATCACTATCCGCTCTCCGCCACAATCGAGCTGTAGGACCGCACTCTCGTAAGAAAGCCGCCGGGGGGAATTGACTAATCACGGAAGGATGTGCTATCATAACGCCATCTTCCATTGGGTGACCAACATTGGAAGACCAACGTCGTTTAGAGGATAGAAAGGCAGAAAGAGAAAATATGAAGATAAAGACAATCCGCGCCGCGATAGCGGCAATCTGCGTGGCGGCGGCGGTGCCGACATTGGCCGGCTTGGCACTTTCCGCGTCGGAGGCAAACGAGGCGCGGAAGGCGTTGAACATCGTGAACTTCGTTCGTTCGGCGGATCCGCGTCCGCCGCGCGCGGAGATGATCAGAGCGGTGCGTGAGGAGGTCGCCTTGAACCTCAAGTACGGGTTCAAAAACACAATCCTCCTCCAGTACGACGCGCTTGTCGATCCCGAGATGATGGCCGAGGCGCTGAAGAGCGACAAGGTGAAGACCGAGTTCGGACTCTGGTTCGAGATGTCGCGTCCGCTCAACGAGGCGGCGGGGCTGCCGTGGAAGCCCAAGGGCGCGCACAAGGACTGGAACTGGGACTGGCACATCAACCCCGGTTTCTTGATGGCGTACGGCCATGCCGGACGCAAGGCCATCATCGACGCGGCGTTCAGGCGGTTCAAGGCGGACTTCGGGTACTACCCCAAGAGTGTCGGCTCGTGGCTCCTCGACGCCTGGTCGATGGACTACATGGAGAAGACGTACGGCGTCGACGGCTTCTGCATCTGCCGCGAGCAGGACAACACGGACGCCTACGGCCTGCGCGGCGGCTACTCGAACGGCGCCTACTACCCCTCGAAGAAGAACATGCTCTCCGCCGCCGTCGACATGAAGAACGCCGTGAAGTCGCCCGTGTTCAAGATGCTCACGCCCGACCCGATCTACAACTACGGGCAGCCGCCGAAGCTGTATCCGGGTTTCAAATATGGGAATGTGCCCTCGCTTGAGCCGGTTACGCATCTAGGGTCGAAGCCCGAGACCGTCGATTGGATATTCCGAACCTATACGGAACCGAAGGGCCTGATGAACCTTTCCTACATGCAGGCGGGGCAGGAGAACTCGTTCTGCTGGAGCAATATTTCGCGTGGCTGGCCGATGCAGTGCG
>CAMKJU010000204.1 GCA_946413265.1 uncultured Lentisphaerota bacterium | reverse complement strand
CGAAGTGCAGCGCTGGAATCGGATAGAAGCAGACGGTCAAATGAAAACTCCGTGAGTGTGCAGTTGAGCCGGAGGGTTGCAAATTGCGCGGATTGTGGTAAAATATCGGCGTCAAACTTCTAGGAGAATAGTTCAATGGCCGCTGTACGCACGAAGAAAGCCGAAGTCAACAAAAAGAACCCGCGTATCCTGATCGTTACGCCGGAGATCACGTATCTCCCCGAGGGGATGGGCAACCTCGCCGGGCGCATGAGCGCCAAGGCGGGCGGCATGGCAGACGTCTCGGCCTCACTCGTCGGCGCGCTGTTCGACCTCGGGGCGGACGTCCACGTGGCCCTGCCGCACTATCGGCGGATGTTCCACGAGGAGACGGGCAAGCTCGTCGCGGACGAACTGCGCCTCTACAAGAGCCGCATGTCGAGCGAGCGCATCCACCTCGCCGAGGACCGCTGCTTCTACTACCGCGACCACGTCTACTCGCGCGGCGACGGCAACGCGAAGCTCGCCCTCGCGTTCCAGCGCGAGGTGATCAACCACGTGATCCCCGAGGTGCAGCCCGACCTCATCCACTGCAACGACTGGATGACCGGCCTCATCCCCGCCGCCGCGCGCCGCATGGGCATCCCCTGCCTCTTCACCGTCCACAACATCCACACCCACAAGCTCACGCTCGCGCAGATCGAGGATTCCGGCATCGACGCCGCCGAGTTCTGGGGCAACCTCTACTTCGAGCGCCCGCCGTTCAACTACTTCGAGAGCCGCGACGTGAACCCCGTGGACCTCCAGGCCTCCGGCATCTTCGCCGCCCACTTCATCAACACCGTCTCGCCCACGTTCCTCAAGGAGATCGTGGACGGCTGGCACAACTTCATCCCCGATTCCGTGCGCAACGAAATCCGCGGCAAGTACTTCGCCGGGTGCGCCGCCGGCATCCTCAACGCCCCGGACTCCTCCGACAACCCGGCCACCGATCCGCACATACCGTTCAACTACGGCCCCGCCGACCACCGCGAGGCGAAGCGGAAGAACAAGCTCGCCTTCCAGCATGAGATGGGCCTCACCGAGGACGCCGACGCGCCGATCTTCTTCTGGCCGAGCCGACTCGACCCCGTGCAGAAGGGTCCGCAGCTCCTCACGGACATTCTCTACCGCTTCCTCGACAAGTACTGGCAGGACGGCGCGCAGGTAGCCATCGTCGCGAACGGCGCCTTCCAGCAGCCGTTCTGGGACATCCTGAACTTCCACGGACTCCAGGGCCGCCTCGCGATGCACGACTTCGACGGACGTCTCTCGCAGCTCGGTTTCGCGGCGAGCGACTTCATGCTCATGCCGTCCCTCTTCGAGCCCTGCGGCCTCCCGCAGATGCAGGCCCCGATCTACGGCTCCCTCGCCGTGGCGCACAACACGGGCGGCCTCCACGACACGGTGGAGCACCTCGACGTCGACCATCACACCGGCAACGGCTTTCGCTTCGACACATACGACTCGAACGGCCTCTTCTGGGCGATGGACCAGGCGATGGCGTTCTGGCATCGCGCCCCCGAGGTGCGCGAGGCCGAAATCGCGCGTATCATGGACGAATCGCTCCACCGCTTCAACCACGAGGCGTGCGCGCGCGAGTACATCGCGCTCTACGAGAAGATGCTCAACCGGGCCCTCGTGCGCGACTTCGCCGAAGGCAAGGCGTAAGTCCGCAAATTTATGATATACTATACGAATCCTTTTGGAGAAATAAAGAAAACAGAATATGGCCGGACAGATTTCATTTGAGCCGCCGCGCGGTATGCGGGATTTCTATCCCGAGGACATGGCGTGGCGCAATCGAGTGTTCGATGCGTTCAGGGCCGCGGCGGACGCCGCTGGCTTTGAGCCGTATGATGCTTGTGTCGTTGAGAACTACGACCTGCTCGCGCGCAAGGCGGGCGAGGAGGTCGGGAACCAGATCTACCATTTCTTCGACAAGAGCGAGCGCCACATCGCGCTGCGTCCTGAAATGACGCCAACGCTCGCGCGCATGGTCGCGCAGCGTCAGGGTTCGCTTTCCTTCCCCCTCAAGTGGACGGCGATCGCGCAGTGTTTCCGCTACGAGCGCATGACGAAGGGGCGCAAGCGCGAGCACTACCAGTGGAACATGGACATCATCGGCGAGGAGAGCGTCCTCGCCGAGGTGGAAGTGCTCGGCGCGGCGTGCGACGCCTTGCGTCGGATGGGACTTTCGGACGCCGACTGGCGCGTGCATGTCTCGTCCCGCGCGCTTCTCGCGGAGCTTCTCGCGGCGAGCGGCATCCCGGAGGACCGCCACGCGAGCGTGTTCCTCGCGCTCGACAAACGCGGCAAGATTCCCGACGAGGAGATCAAGTACATCCTCCAACAGGGCGGGCTTGACGACGCTGGCATTGCGAAGACCTTTGAGCTTCTTGACGTGAAGGGCCTCGACGGGGCGGCGGCGATGGTGTCGCCCGACTCGCCTGCGGTTGCGCGTCTGCGCGAGCTGTTCCGCCTCGCTGGAATCGCGGGCTTCGCGGACCAGCTGCAGTTCGACATCGCGGTGATCCGCGGCCTCAGCTACTACACTGGCATTGTCTTTGAGTGCTTCGATACTGCCGGCGAGTTCCGCGCGATCTTCGGCGGCGGGCGCTACGACAGCCTGCTCACGACGATCGGCGGCGCGCCTACGCCGGCGGTCGGTCTTGGCTTCGGCGACGTGGTGGTGACGGAGCTTCTGAAGGCGCGTCTCGGGGCGGACGCCGCGCAGGCGAAGAAGGGCGTGTACGTGGGCTTCATGTTCCCCGAGCAGCGCGATGCGGCGCTGGCGCTCGCGGCGAAGCTGCGCGCGTCTGGCGAGAGCGTGAACCTTGCGCTCAGGAAACAGAAACCAAAGCAGTTCTTCGCGCATGCGGGTGCGTCCACCTGTGCGAAGGCGGTGTTCATCGGGCCGGACGACGTGGCGGCCGGACAGGCGAAGATGAAGGACCTTGCCACGCGGGAGGAGACGTCCGTTGCCCTCTAGTATGGACAAATGCGCTGCCGCCGCATGTGCGGAGCTTTCATCGCGTTTCACGCACGTCCGCGCTGGCGTGGACGTTGGCTTCGGCGACGTTACCGTTTCGCAGACGTTGCGTGCAGCGTGCCCTGGCGTGTGGATGACCGTTGAGGACGGCCCTTCCGCGCGTGCGCGCACGGCGGAGGCGCTGGACCCCAAGACCGTCCTGCAGCTTGGCGCGGGCGGCGAGATGCCGTTCGACGACCACCAGTTCGAGGTGGCCGTGCTGTCAGCTTCGCTGCTTGCCGGTGACCGCGAGCGTGCGGACACCGTGGTGCGCGAGATGCACAGGATACTGCAGGGCGGCGGGTGCCTCATTTTCTCCGTGGACGAAGTGGGCGGCACGACGGGTTTTTCCCAGCGCGGCGTGTACGAGCTGCTGAAGGACGGTTTTGACGTGGTGGGTCTGAAGCGCCCGCCGTGGTGGAAGTTCGGCGCGGCGGGTCGTACGCTGACGGTGTGCGCGCGCCGCAAGACGTGGCGCAGGCGTTCTGCGCCGATCGTGGGCGCGGCTATGCCAGTGTCGTCCGCGATGTTGTCCCCCCGTGAACGAAAGGGAGGCGTGAGATGAAACGACTCATCCGCTTACTGTGTGCGGTCGCAATGGCGTTGGCGGTTTTCCATGCCAGCGCCGATCCGGCAAACGCAATCATGCGGCTGCTGAATTCGCAGGCGTCAGGGTCTGCGCGCGGTTTTGTCAAGGCGGCCGAAGAGGTTGCCGCCGAGGCGAAGAGGGGGAGGCCCGTCTACGCCTACGTGCTCGCGCTCGTTTCGCGCATGCCCAACCCGCCACCCGCCGCGCGCCTCGACGATGCAACGCGCAATAAATACCTGGACGGTTGTCGCGACAAAATAAAGAAGCTCGCGAACGAGAAAAACAACTCGATGGCGTGGTACCTCCTCTCGCTTGAGACCAACGACCGCGACCTTCTCCACCGCGCGGCCGACGCGGGCAACGTTCAGGCCATGAACGCCTGGGGCACATATCTAGTCACGCGCGCCGCCGGAGGGACGTCGGACACGAACGAGGTCAACCGCATCCTCGGCGTCGCATACGACTACTTCAAGGCAGCGGCGGGCCAGGGCGACGCGAACGGCCTCTACAACCTCGGCATGTGCCACCTGCGCGGTTTAGGTACGCCGCAGGACGACCAGAGCGCCTTCAACTGCTTCCGCTCCGCTGCGGAGAAGGAGCACCCCGAGGCGATCAACAACATCGGGCTCTTCTTCCGAGAAGGACGCGTGGTGGACAAGGACCTAGAGCTGAGCACCAAGTGGTTCGAGAAGTCGGCAAGCTACGACAACGCCTACGGACAGTTCAACTTCGCCCTCGCGCTCCAGAAGGGCGACGGCGTGGCGCAGGACGAGGTGCGTGCTGCCAAGCTGCTGGCCAGGGCCGCTGAAGGCGAGTGCGTGGAGGCCATTGACGCCTACGGCGTGGCACTATGGAAGGGCCGCGGCGTGAGGGAGAATCCCGAAGCGGCCTTTAGGCAATTTCTCCGCGCGGCCGAGGCGGGCTATCCGCCAGCGATGGAAAACCTCTCGACTTGCTACCGGCTCGGAAAGGGCGTGAAGGCGGACGAGCGTCGGTCGCTTGAATGGAAGATACGGTCGCGCGCGGCACGCGGCGACCGAAACGCGCAGGCATGGCTGCAGCAGAACGCGAACAAGAAATGAAGAAGCAAAATAAACAGCAGACAACTGGCGCACAGGCGCTTGTGGATTCGCTCGCGAAGGCGGGCACGGAGGTGCTGTTCGGCTATCCGGGCGGGCAGGCCCTCGATATCTTCAACTGCCTCCCGGAAGCGCCGTTCCAGTTTATCCTCGGACGGCACGAGCAGGGGTGCGTACACATGGCCGATGGCTACGCCCGCGCGAAGGGCAAGCCAGGCGTGTGCCTCGTTACCTCCGGACCCGGGGCCACGAACACGATCACCGGCCTCGCGACCGCCAATATGGACGGCGTGCCGATCGTGTGCATCACGGGGCAGGTCCCGATGGAGCAGATCGGCACGGACGCCTTCCAGGAGGCGGACATGAACGGCATCTGCCGCGCCGTGACGAAACACAGCTTCCTCGTGCAGAGCGCGGACGAGGTGCCCGAGACCGTGGCCGAGGCGTTCTACATCGCCACGCACGGCAAGCCCGGCCCCGTCGTTATCGACATCCCGAAGAACGTGCAGCGTGGGCTTACCTCGGCACAATATCCCGAGCGCGTGTCGCTCCGGGCCTACCATCCCGAATCCATGGCCACCTCCACGCAGATGGCGCGTTTCGCGAAACTCGTCAACGAGGCGAAGCGCCCCGTCATCTACGCGGGCGGCGGCGTGATCGCCAGCGGCGCGGCGAAGGACGTCGCGAACCTCGCCCACCGCGCGCAGATCCCCGTGGCCACCACGCTCATGGGCCTCGGCTCGTTCGACGAGCACGACCCGCTCGCCCTGCGTCTCGCGGGCATGCACGGTTCTGCAGCCGCAAATTACGCGATCAACGACTCCGACCTCATCATCGCCCTCGGCGTGCGGTTCTCCGACCGCGTGACGGGCAAGCTCGCCGCCTACGCGAAACGCGCGAAGATCATCCACGTGGACTGCGATCCGGCGAGCATCGGCAAGAACGTGCCCGTGAACCTCGGCATCGTCGCCGACGTCAAGGACGTGCTCACCACGGTCAACTCCCGCATCAAGCCGGCCGAACACGCAGACTGGCTTGCGAAGATTGCGGAGTGGAAGAAAAAGCATCCCGTCTCCTACAAGCCGATGCACCCGAACGTGATCATGCCGCAGGCCGTGATCGAGGCAGTGGACAAGGCTACGAAGGGGCGGGCCGTGATCGTGACGGACGTGGGGCAGCACCAGATGTGGGCCGCTC